>AP017424.1:7386803-7709733 GCA_002355495.1 Streptomyces laurentii | reverse complement strand
ACCACTGGAACGGCGGGCTCGTCGTCACCGGCGCCCCCGGCACCCGGCGCCAGTACTCCACCGACACGATCATCTCCGACGAGGTCCTCGCGCAGGGCTTCGCCTACGCCGCCACCGACAAGGGCAACAGCGGCCCCGACTTCTTCACCGACGGGCGCGAGCCGGGCGACGCGGTCGCCGAATGGAACCGCCGGGTGACCGAGCTGACGAAGGCCGCCAAGCAGGCCGTACGGCAGCGGTACGGCAGCGGCCCGCGGCGCACGTACATGACGGGCATCTCCAACGCCGGGTATCTGACCCGCTGGCAGCTGGAGAACCGGCCAGAGCTGTACGACGGCGGGGTCGACTGGGAGGGCGTTCTGTGGACCACCCGCGGCCCCAACCTGCTCACCAGCCTGCCGGTCACGGTGGCCCGTCAGTTCGGCGAGGCCACCGACGACGACCTGATCCGGGCCGGCTTCGCGCCCGGCTCGCGCTTCCTGTGGCCATACCACGAGCAGGCTTACTGGGGGCTGACTCAGAAGATCTTCCGCGCCGAGTTCGACCCCGCGTACGACCCCGCCTGCCCGGGGACGACGGCCGGTTCGACGGTGGAGCAGATCTTCGCCCCGTGCGCCTCGGACGCCGCGTACGACTACACGGCGCGGCCCGCGTCGGTAGGGAAGGCGGTGGCAAAGGTGGCGCTGACCGGGCGGATCGGCAAGCCGCTGATCACATTGCACGGCGATCTGGACACCCTGCTGCCGATCGCCACCGACTCGGACGTGTACGCGCGGATGATCGATGACCGCGGCCGGGGCGCCCTGCACCGCTACTACACCGTGCAGGACGGGACGCATGCCGACGGCCTCTACGACACGTACCCGGACCGGCTGCGGCCGATCCTGCCCTGCTACCGCTCGGCGTTCACGGTGCTGCGGCAGTGGGTGGAGGCGGATGTCGCCCCGCCCGCGGACCGGGTGATCGAGCGGCCCGCGAGCGGTGACGTGGTCAACTCCTGTGCGGTGCGCTGATGGCTTTGTTCACGACTTCCGGTTCTGGCTCAACTTCTGTGGGGGAGGTCCAGGCCGGAGGATCCGTTTCTGCTTTCCCGGTGTCGAGCTCCCGGGCCCGCACGACGGTCAGGCAGGCGTGGGCGGCCATGGCCAGGGTCATGTGGCGGTGCCAGCCGGGCCAACGCCGGACCTGGTAGTCGTCCAGACCGCATTCCTGTTTCGCGGTCTGGAAGCACTCCTCGACCGCCCACCGGCTGCCGGCGACATGAATGAGCCGGTCGAGTGTGGTGTCTGCGGGGCAGTAGGCGATGTAGTAGGAGATCTCCTCGGGCCTGCGGACACTGCGGCGTGCGATCACCCAGTGCCGGCGGTCCTCCTGGTGCCAGGGCCGGACCTCGACCCTGGCCCGGTCGAACACGCGGGGCCCGTGCGAGCCGTTGCCGCAGGACCGGCGCTTCCACTTCTGCCTGGGCAGGTCGTGGAACAGGTCGTGAATGGGGAGCTGCCGGGATATGACCGCCCGGCGGCTCGCCCCGTCCCGTCAGTCGTCGAGCCCGGCCGCCCGCAGCCGGGCCCGTACGGCCTCCCATTCGGGCGGCACCGGCTCGCTGCGGTCCTCGCCCACGCCCCGGCCCTTGAACCCGCTGGACGTGGAGACGCAGACCACCGGCCCGTCGAACTCCCCGACGGCGCAGGACCGCAGTCCGGCCAGGCCGGCCGCCGCCGACAGCTCGGCCCACATCCCGGCGCGGGCCAACTCGGCCTGCGCGGCGCGCAGGCACTCGTCCGTGAGCAGCATCGAGCGGCCGCCACTGTCCCGTACCGCGAGGACCCCGCGATACCCGCTCACCGCGCAGGCGATGCCGTCCGCGCCGGTGGCGCCGACCTCCACCCGCGTCGCGGGCAGACCCCGGTCCAAAGCTGCGGCGAGCGGTCCGCCGGCCGCCGGTTCGCAGGCGATCAGCGGGGGCACCCGGTCCGTCACCCCGAGGCGGCGCAGCTCGGCGAACCCCTTCCCGATGCCGAACAGCAGCTCCCCGTAGCCGGTGGGGACGAAGACGGCCGCGGGGACGCCCAGTTCGGCGTGGATCTCGTACGCGACGGTCTTGTAGCCCTCGGCCCCGAAGGCATGGCCGGTGTGGGTGCGCGTCATGTTGCTGACCGGGTGGAGCCCGAATCGCTCCGCGATCCGCCGGGTGAGCGGCCAGCGGGCCGCCTTCGGCACGGGCAGGACGACGGCGCCGTACGCGCGCAGGAAGGCGTCCATCGCCGGCGGCACCCCGGGGTCGGCGAGGACGACGCAGCGCAGTCCGGCGCGGGCCGCGAACGCGGCGGCGGAGGCACCGTGGTTGCCGGAGGAGGCGACGACGACGCCGGGTGCCCCCGCGCCCAGGGCGGCGCTGACCGTGCAGCGGTTCAGCCGGTCCTTGTGGCTCCAGGTGGGGTTGCGGGACTCGTCCTTGACGTAGACGCCGGGTTCGAGTTCCACCAGCGGGGTGCCGCCCTCGCCGAGGCCGGGTGCCAGGAGCGGCGGGAGAAGCGGGGCCCATCGCTCGTGACCGGTGTGCGGGAGCCGCTGGTCGAAGAAGCCGGCGGGGACGCGGTCGTACGCGTAGTCGACCTCGGCCGGGTACGCGACGTCCTCGGTGCTGGTCTTCGGGCAGCCGCTGGTCAGCGGAGGCCATAAGGGGTAGCGGACGGCGCTGTCGCCCAGCGAGCGCTGGGCGACAGCGAGTGAGTCGGTGGTGCCGGATGTCGTGGTCATCGCCCGATCGTAGGGCGGAGCGCCGTGCCGCGGGGGTGGTGGCGGAGCGTGACCCGGGTGCGGCCGACGTCGCGGCTCACGGTCCGGCGGGAGCGGTCCTGCCGGGTGGTCAGACCCGTCCCAGACGGCGGTGCGGGCCGGCCGGGAGCTCGACGCGGATCGTGTCGCCCGGCCGTATCTCCCCGCCGGTCAGCACGACCGACATGATGCCCGCCTTGCGGACGATCCGACCGTCCTCGTCGCGGCCCAGGACCTGCTTGAGCAGTCCGTGCCGGAAGACGTCGATCTGGGCGCAGGGGTTGCGCAGTCCGGTGACCTCCACGACGGCCTCGGGGCCGAGGTGCAGCCGGGTGCCGACCGGCAGGCCGAGCAGGTCGATGCCCCGGGTGGTGACGTTCTCGCCGAGGTCGCCGGGACGGACCTCGAAGCCGGCGCCCGCCACCTCCTCGAAGAGTTCGGTGTGGATGAGGTGGACCTGGCGCAGGTTGGGCACGGTGGGGTCCTTGGCGACCCGGGAACGGTGCTTGACGGTGACACCGGCGTGGATGTCGCCCTCGACGCCGAGCCCGGCGAGGAGCGTGATGCTCTCCTGGTTGGGCTTGGTGAACGAGTAGACGCCGTTGCTGCTGACCGCGACGACGGCGGCCGTCATCGCTTCCGTGTCCGCACCTGTGTCCGTGTCCGTGCTCATCGTGTGGGGGCCCCTTCTCCCGATTCTCCCGCTTGGACGTCCCGACCCTATGCGACCCCCTCGGCGCGCAGCGGTGCGCCCACCTCGTGCAGATGCCCGAGGACCTGCCGGTACGAGTCGGCGAAGCCGGTCTCGGTGTACGGGAGCCCGAGCGCCCGGCAGTGGGCGAGCACGGCGGGCCGGGCGAGGCGCAGATGGGGCCGCGGCATGCTCGGGAAGAGGTGGTGCTCGATCTGGTAGTTGAGCCCGCCGAGGAACCAGTCGGTGACGGCGCCGCCGCGGATGTTGCGGGAGGTGAGGACCTGGCGGCGCAGGTGGCCCCAGGAATCGCCGTCCGGGTGGTTGTCGGGACGCTCCATGCCCTTGTGGTTGGGGGCGAAGGCGAGGCCCAGGTGGAGGCCGAACAGCATCTGGTGCAGGAGCGCGAAGACGAGGGCCTGGAGCGGGGTCAGCAGGGTCAGGAGCAGGGCCGCGTAGCCGGCGACGTGGGCGAGGAGCAGGGCTCCCTCGACGAGGCGGTCGCGGCGGGTGCGGCAGGGTCCGGTGCGGGAGAGCAGGGACTGGATCCCGTACACCTTGAGGGCGATGCCCTCCAAGGTGGTCAGCGGGAAGAAGAGCCAGGCCTGGTGGCGGGTGAGGAAGCCGCGCAGTCCGGTGCGGCCGGCGGCCTGGTGGTCGGCGAAGACCAGGATGTCGGCGGCGACGTCGGGGTCCTTGTCGAGGTGGTTGGGGTGGGCGTGGTGGCGGTTGTGCTTGTCGTTCCACCATTCGCGGCTCATGCCGAGGAGCAGGTTGGCGTGGACGAGCTGGACGAACCGGCTGACGCGGCGGTTTCCGGTGATCTGGGCGTGGCCCGCGTCGTGGCCGACGAAGGCGGCGCGGGCGGAGAGCAGCGCGAGAGGGAGGGCGAGCGGCAGCGTCCACCAGGAGGGGCCGATGAGGGTGAGTGCGGTGATCACGGCGGCGACGCCGAGGAGGGTGACCGCGATGTCCCGGGCGTACCAGCCGGGGCGGTGGACGAGGAGTCCCTGTTCCTTGACGGTACGCAGGAGGGGCGCGAACTCGCTGCCGGCACGGGGGCGGCGGGCGCGGTCCGGGGCGGGTGACGCGGCGGGCGGCGCGAGGGGCGCGGCGGTGGCCTGGGGCATAGGGATCTCCGGGGACGGTTAAGGTGCGCGCTGCGGCTTCGGGAGGGGCCGTCACAGGGTTCGCGTCGGCTGTCCGAAAACGTACGGATCGGGGGGTGTCCCGGGCCATGACGGCACCACCCGGACCAGGTCGGGGGCCGTCCCGGGGACGCGGGGTGGGGTCTGCCCCACCCCGAGAACCACCCGGAGGGGCACCCTTACGGGTCGCCCGTGACGCACGTCACGGGTCAAGGTCGGCGCGAGGAGCAGAAGTTGAGGTACCCTCGGCCGCCCGACCCGCTAGTCAAACTTGAGGAATGTGTTGTCGCAGTCGCCTTCGCAGCCGCCCCCGTCCTCGCCCCGCCCCGCGCCCACCCCGCCGCCCGCGCCCTCACCCACTCCCGCGCCCGCCTCCGGGCTCGCCCGCTGTCACGCTCTCTTCCTGCCCGCCGACCCGTACCGGGCGGGCCGGTTCGCCTTCTGGTCCGCCGACACGGCGGTCCCGGACGGCGACGGGACCCGGGCCACGCTGACCGTCGTCGGCGACGACGTCCGGCCGCGCCCCGTCGACGCCGTCCATCTCCCCGTACGGGCCGCGCTGCCCGTCCTCGCCCGGGCGCGCTTCGCACCGGACGCCTCGCCGTCGGCCGCGTTCTGGGGAGCGGCCACCCTGTTCGCGCTGGATCTGGTCGCCCGGGGCCTCGTCCTGCCGGGGCTCACCGCCGGCGACCACGACGCCTGGCGGGCCGGCCCGCTCGCCGCGGAGGACGTGGCGGCGCTGCGCGATCTGGCCGCGGCCATGCCCCCGTCGGCGCACGCCGTACCGCTGCCCGAACCGGGCGAGGACGGCGACCTGCTGCTGCCCGAACCGGAAGGGCTGCTGCGGGCGTTCACCGACGCGGTCGCCGACACCCTCCCCCGTACTCCCGCCGCCGCACTCGCCGCCGGAAGTTCCGCCTTCGCCGCCTCCGACGACGGCGGGCGGTATCAGCGCCGCCCCGGGCTGCGCGCCTGGGCCGCCGATGTGGCCGCCGGACACGACGCGGGCGTTCGGCTGTCGCTGCGCGTCGAACTGGTGGGCACGGGGCCCGAGTTCACCACCGACAAGGTGCTCGGGGACGAGCCGGCCGCAGGCTCCGGAGACGGGGACGGGACTCCGTCCTTCCGTATCGTGCTGCAGATGCACTCCGTCGCCGACCCGACGCTCGTGGCCGACGCCGGGGACGTGTGGTCGGGCACGACACCCGCGGCCGCCGCCTTCGGGGCGCGTGCCCGGCTGGACGCGCTGCTCGCGCTGCGCCGGGCGGCGCGCGCCTGGCCGCCGCTCTCACCGCTGCTGACCGCGGCCGTACCGGACGCGATGGAGCCGGCCGACGAGGAGATCGCCGAACTCCTCGGCCCGGCCGCCCGCGCGCTCGCGGCCGCCGGGGTCCGCGTCCACTGGCCGCGCGACCTCGCGCAGCGGCTCACGACCCGCGCCGTGATCGGCCCGCCGGACGAGGACACCAGCGGGAAGACGGGGGCGGGCACGGGTTTCCAGGGCCGGGGCGACGGCATGCCGTCGCTGCTCTCCGCCGACACCCTGCTCGCCTTCGACTGGCGGTTCTCGCTCGGCGGCACGGAACTCTCCCGCGCCGAACTGGACCGGCTCGCCGAGACCGGCCGCCCGCTCGTCCGGCTGCGCGACCAGTGGGTGCTCGTCGACCCCGACGAGCTGCGGCGCGCCCGCGCCCGGCACGACGACAAGCTCACCCCGGTCGACGCGCTGGGCGCCGTCCTCACCGGCAGCGTCGAGGTCGACGGCCGGCGGATCGAGGTCCAGGCCTCCGGCTGGATGGAACGGCTCCGGGCCCGCCTCGCCGACCCCGAACGCGACGAGCGGGAGATCACCCAGCCGGCCGCGCTCACCGCGACGCTGCGCGACTACCAGCTGCGCGGGCTCGCCTGGTTGCACCGGATGACGTCGCTCGGGCTCGGCTGCTGTCTCGCCGACGACATGGGCCTCGGCAAGACGATCACCCTGATCGCGCTGCATCTGCACCGGCAGACCGACCCCGAGTCGGCCGGGCCGACGCTGGTGGTCTGCCCGGCCTCGCTGATGGGCAACTGGCAGCGCGAGATCGAGAAGTTCGCGCCGGGCACGCCGGTGCGGCGCTTCCACGGCACGTCGCGCTCCCTGGAGGGGCTCGCCGACGGCGAGTTCGTCCTGACGACGTACGGCACGATGCGGCTCGACGCGGCCCGGCTCGCCAAGTGCCGCTGGGGTCTGGTCGTCGCGGACGAGGCCCAGCACGTCAAGAACCCGTACGCGGCGACGGCTCGCGCGCTGCGCACGCTCGGCGGCGCGGCTCGGGTGGCGCTGTCGGGCACGCCGGTCGAGAACGACCTCTCCGAGCTGTGGGCGATCCTCGACTGGACGACCCCGGGCCTGCTCGGCGGCCTCGGCGCGTTCCGTACGCGGTACGCCGATCCCGTCGAGAGCGGCAACGATCCGGCCGCGGCGGCCCGACTCGCCGCGCTGGTACGGCCGTTCCTGCTGCGGCGGCGCAAGTCGGACCCGGGCATCGCGCCCGAACTGCCGCCGAAGACGGAGACCGACCGCACCGTGCCCCTCACGAAGGAGCAGGCGGGGCTGTACGAGGCGGTGGTGCGCGAGACGCTCGCGGCGATCGCCGAGGCCGACGGGATGGAGCGGCGCGGCCTGGTGGTCAAGCTGCTGACGGGCCTCAAGCAGATCTGCAACCACCCCGCGCAGTACCTGAAGGAGGAACGGCCGGAGATCGTCGGCCGCTCGGGCAAGCTGGAGCTGTTCGACGAGCTGCTGGACACCATCCTCACCGAGGACGGGAGCGTGCTGGTCTTCACCCAATACGTGGCGATGGGACGTCTGCTGGAGACGCATCTGGCGGCACGCGGCGTGGCCACCGAGTTCCTGCACGGGGGGACGCCGATCCCGCGGCGGGAGGCCATGGTCGCCCGGTTCCAGAGCGGCGAAGTACCGGTCTTCCTCCTGTCGTTGAAGGCGGCGGGCACCGGACTGAACCTCACCCGGGCGGGCCATGTCGTGCACTACGACCGCTGGTGGAACCCTGCCGTCGAGGAGCAGGCCACCGACCGCGCGTACCGGATCGGGCAGACCCGTCCGGTGCAGGTGCACCGGCTGATCGCCGAGGGCACGGTCGAGGACCGGATCGCGGAACTCCTGGAGCGCAAACGCGCGTTGGCCGACTCGGTGCTCGGCGGCGGGGAGGCGGCGCTGACGGAGCTGACGGACGCGGAGCTGGCCGAGCTGGTGCGGCTGCGCGGGGAGGACGGACGATGAACGCGTACGGGGACACGTACGAAGGTCCCGGCGGCGAGGCCGACGAGGACGCGTACGAGAACGGCGAGGGGCGGGGCCGCGGGATCGGCGGCCGCAACGACAGGGGTGACAGGGCCGACAAGGCCGACAGCGAGCGGATCTTCGCCGCCCTGCCGCCCGTACACGGCGCGGGTTTCGCCCGCACCTGGTGGGGCCGGGCCTGGCTGCGGGCCCTGGAGGACACGGCGCTCGACGGACAGCAGCTGAAGGCCGGCCGGCGGTACGCCCGGGCCGGGGTGGTGGGCGCGGTGTCGGTGCGACCAGGACGGATCACGGCGGTGGTGCGGGACCGGGACGGCACGGCGCACCGCGGTGACGTGCTGGTCCAGGAACTCTCCGGAGAGGCGTGGGACCGGCTGGTCGACCTCGCGGTGGACAGCGCCGGGCACATCGCGGCGCTGCTCGATCGCGAACTGCCACCGCACCTGGTCGAGGACGCGGCGGCGGCCGGGCTCGAACTACTGCCGGGCATCGGCGACTTGGAGCCCCAGTGCACCTGTGAAGCCTGGGATCACTGCCCGCACACAGCGGCGCTCTGCTACCAGGTGGCGCGGCTGCTCGACGAGGACCCGTTCGTCCTGCTGCTGTTGCGCGGGCGCGGGGAGCGGGCGCTGATCGCTGCGCTGCAGGAGCGGAGCACGGCGCGGGCGGCGGAGGCGGCCGGCGGGGAGACCGCGGGGGTACGGCCGGACGGGGCCGGTGCGGCCGAGGCGCCGGAATCCGGGGCGGCTCGGGGTACGGCCGGGGTCTCGGCCGCGGAGGCGTTCGCGGCGCGGGACATCCTGCCACCGCTGCCCGCTCCCCCGGTTCCGGCCGCCGCGCCCGGCGAGCCGCCGTCTCTCGACACGGAGTCCGATCCGGGTCCGGACGTCGACCCGGCGGCTCTGGAGTTCCTGGTGACGGACGCGGCGGCGCGGGCGCACCGGTTGCTGTCCGGGGCCTCGTCGGCGTTCACCGAGCCGGAACTGACGGTTGGTCAGGACGCGGTACGGCTGGCCGCCGGCGCCCCGGCCACCTGGATCACGGCGCGGCTCGCCGACGGCTCGGGCCGCACCCGCGAGGAGCTCGAACTGGCCGTACACGCCTGGGGGTTCGGCGGTGCGGCCGCTCTCGCGGTCCTGGAGGGGCGGTGGGCGCCGGACACCGAGGCGCTGCGCCGCGCCGAGGTCCGGCTGGCGGCGGCCTGGGACGCGGACGACCGTCCCGTCCTGCGCGGGTCGGACCCGGCCCGGTGGACGGTCGTGGGCGGGGACGGACAGCTCCGCCTCGGCGAGGACGGCCGCTGGTGGCCGTACCGCGAGGAGGACGGCCGCTGGATTCCGGCCGGGCCGGCCGCGCACGATCCGGCGGCGGCCCTGGCGACGGCGCTGCGGTAGCCGTCCCGCCGCCGGGGCGACCGCCCCGGCGGCGGCCACGCCGTGTTCAGGCGGCGGTCGCCGTGACCAGCCAGGACGTGCTGCGCAGCCGCACCGTGCCGTCGTCCGCCGCCTCGTGGTCCCGCAGGTGGTCGACGAGCACGCGCCGGGCCCGGGCCTGCTCGGCCGGCGCGACCTGGCCCATGAGGTGCCGGCCGGGTCCGGACGACAGCAGGAAGTCCGCAGCGTCCTCGGTGCCTTGGCCCCAGTTCCCGTCCGCCGTCACCTGCTCGACGGCGACATCGGTGTATCCGGCCGCGCCGAGGACGGCACGGACGTGGTCGGGTGCCGCCAGGGAGAACATCCCGGGCCGTCCCGGGCGGTCGAAGTCGCCGAGCGGGAGGATGCCGCGCAGTGCAGCCAGGGCCACCACCCAGCCGTTGAGCGCCGGTTCGGTCGGACAGACGAAGGCGAGCCGGCCGCCGGGGCGCAGGGCGCGGCCGATGTTGCCGAAGGCCGCCGCGGGGTCGGCGAAGAACATCACCCCGTAGCGGCTGATGGCCGCGTCGAATCCGCCGGGCTCGAACGGATGTGCCTGCGCGTCGCCTTGGGTGAAGGAGACGTTGGCGATGCCTTCGCGTACGGCACGGGCGCGGGCCTCGGCCAGCATGGGGCCGGACAGGTCGAGGCCCTGGGCGAGCCCCTGTGGAGCGCGACGGGCGGCGAGGAGGGTGGTCTGGCCGGAACCGCAGCCGATGTCGAGGGTGCGGTGCGCGGCGGTGACGCCGGCGGCGTCGAGCAGCGGCTCGTCGAATCCGCCGTTCACGGCGTTCCACCGGTCCTGGTGGCGGGCCCAGTGAGCACCCTCGGGGCCGTTCCACGCCTGCGCCTGGGCGGTGTTGACGATCTCGGGCATGAGTGTCTCCTGACGGACGACAACAGAGAATGGGCGAACGCCCAAACAGTATGGGCATGCGCCCATACCTGCAATCCCCTTACGATCGGGGGAGTCGCGTCCCAGGTGAGGCGCCCGGCAGAGCTGAGAGGCCGGTCGCGCGCGCCCGGAGCACGCGACCGCCCGGAACGGCAGAAGGAGAGGCGGCCATGGCACCGCGCGGAGTGGCGACCCCGGACGTACGCGAGCGACTGTTCGCGGCGGCCGAACGCATCGTGGAACGGAACGGCCCTGGTGCGCTCACCAGCCGCTCCGTCACCACCGAGGCGGGCTGCGCCAAGGGGCTCCTGCACGCGCACTTCGCGGGCCTCGACGCGTTCATCGCCGAACTCTGCCTGGACCGGTTCGCGCGGACGGCGGCACGGGCGCGGGCGCTGACCGGGCGCGTCGGGGAGGGCACGGTGGCGGGGAACCTGGACACGGTCGCCCTCGCGCTGTTCGAGTCCGGCGGCGCGGCCGTGACGGGGCTCGCGCTGACCCGCCCCGCCGTCACGCCCCTGATCCGCGCGGCGCTGGCGGACGGGGCACCCGCCTTCGACGCGGTTCAGGACGCGATCGTCCGCTATCTGGAGGCCGAGCGGGAGCGCGGCCGGATCGCGGCCGGCGTCGATCCGGCCACCGTCGCCCTCGCCGTCGTCGGCACCGCCCACCATCTCCTCATGACGGCGTGGCCGGACGCGCCGGATCCCCGGCCCGCCCTGCGCCGTCTGGTGGCCGCGCTGGTCGGACCCCCGCCGGGGGCCATGCCGGGGTCTCCGCCGGAATCCGTGCCGGAGCCCACGGCGGAGCACGCGGCCGGTGTCACGCGGGGCGGGGTGGCCGAGCCGGACGCCCCGGCCGCGTCGCCTGCCTGACCGGACGCCCCGTCAGCGCAGCGGCGCGGTGATCTTGCGCCCCGAGCCGGACGGGACGGCGAGGCTGCAGACGATCCGGTCGGCGCCGAGCAAGTAGCTGGTGCGGTACGGGTACTGGACGAAGGTGGCCCAGCGAGTGCCGACGGGCTGTTCGGCGGCCTCGGCACGCAACGGTGCCCGGCACAGGCCGGCCGCCGCCTCCCGTACCGCCGCGTCGTCGGCGTACCGGCCCCGGAGGGGCATCCGGGCCACGGCCTGGGCGTCGTGCGGCGTGTCGCAGGCACGGCGCACGACGGTGCCGGGCGCGGCGCGGTCGATGTCGAAGCAGTCGCCGACCCGCAGCACGTCGTACGGCGCGGGGCGGGCCTGACCCTTCGGGCGCGCCGGCCGGGTCGCGGAGGCGGCCGTCCACCGGGCGCCGGGGGGCTTCGCCGGCGCGGTGGGGGCGGCCTTGCTCGCGGGCGCTTGGGGCGTGCCTCCGGGGCCCGGCCCGGTGCGCGGCGTGCGGGGCGACGGGCTCTCCCCCCGCGCCGCGGAACGCCGAGCGGACGGGCCGGCCGAGGTGCTTCCCGGGCGAGGCGCGGCAGTCTGGTCGAGCGCGCCGCGCCCTCCGTCCGTGCCGTGCCCGCCGGGCGTGTCGCGCCCGTCGTCCGGGCTCGGGGTGCCGTACGGATCGCGTGTCGCGGACGGTACGGGCGGCGCGGTGCGGCGCGTGTCGTCGGCCGTGCCCCCGCGCGCGGTGAGGGTCACGAACAGCACCAGGACGGCGGCCAGCGCGGTGGCGACCGGCAAAGCGACGACACCCGGGCGTCCTGAGGGCCGGGCATGTCGGGACGGGGTGTCCGTCGGCGGGTGGAGCATGGGATTCAGGTTCGCCCGCCGACGCCCGCATGGCGAGCGATCCCGGCCTCCTGGGGCCCGCCTGTACGCAACCGTGACCAAGTCGCGGCCCGTACGAGACCCAAGATCCACAGGGGATCCGCGATCCGTCCGGGGCCCGTGGCCCGCAGGGAACTCACGCGCCCCGCACGGCGGTCCTGGATCGGGCCGGCCCTGGGCTTGGACCGGCCGGCCCCGAACGTGGTGCGACCGGCCCTGGGCTTGGGTCGGCCGTCCCAAGACCGACCGCGTACCCTGCGGGCGCCGCACGGCCGGCCGTCTACCGCGCCGCGAGCTGACGCTCGGCCGCGTCGACGGTCTGCGCGAGCAGGACGGCGATGGTCATCGGGCCGACGCCGCCGGGCACGGGGGTGATGAGGGAGGCACGTTCGGCGGCGCTGTCGAAGTCGACGTCGCCGACGTTGCCGGGGTTGTAGCCGGCGTCGATGACGACGGCGCCCGGCTTGATGTCCTCGCCCTTGATGAACTGCGGCTTGCCCACCGCGGCCACCAGGATGTCCGCCTCGCGGACGGCGGCGGACAGGTCGACGGTGCGCGAGTGGCAGTAGGTGACGGTGGCGTCGCGGCCGAGGAGCAGCAGGCCGGCCGGCTTGCCGAGGATGGCGCTGCGGCCGACGACCACGGCCCGCTTGCCGCTGAGCTCGACATCGTAGGCGTCGAGCAGGCGCATGATGCCGCCGGGAGTGCAGGACACGAAGCCGGGCAGGCCGAAGCCCATGGCGGCGAAGGAGGCCATGGTGACGCCGTCGACGTCCTTCTCCGGGGCGATGGCCTCGAAGGCGGCGCGCTCGTCGATGTGCGGGCCGACCGGGTGCTGGAGCAGGATGCCGTGCACGTCGGGGTCCGCGGAGAGCGCGGTGATCGCGGCGACGAGTTCCTCGGTGGTGGTCTCGGCCGGCAGTTCGACGTGCTTCGACCGGATGCCGGCCTTCGCACAGCGGTTCTGCTTCATCTTCACGTACGTGACGGAGGCCGGGTCGGCACCGACGAGGACGGTGGCCAGGCAGGGCGTGACGCCGGTACGGCGGGTGATCTCTGCGGCACGCGCTGCGGTCTCCTCGACCGTGCGGCGGGCGAGCGCGGTGCCGTCCATGAGGCGTGCGGTGCTGGTGGACATGGGCCACTCCTGGGCGTCGTCGCGAAACGGTGGTCGGCCCAGGCGCACGGCAACGGGGCGGTGGCGGCACGGGGTGCGTGCGCGCGTTCGCCGGGCCGCTCCCCGGTGGTGATCCACCTCAAGCGCCAGTCACGGCCCGGACCCCACTCTACGTGACGGGCTCGCGGCCCTCGCCCGCCCGGGCGGCCCCGGAGCCGGCGCGGGGCGCGCAGGACGACCCGTCCGGGCGCTTGTCGACGGGCCGTGGGCGCCCGCACGATGACCTCGACGCGACGGACGACCCCACCGGGGAGGACGAGTTGAGCGACGCGTGGACAGGGGTGCGGCGGGCGCACGAGACGTTCACGAGCACGGGCGGCGCCGGTGACGGTTCCGGCGCCGGCCCCCGTGGCGGTGGGGGCTCTTCGGCGGGCGGCGCCCTGGGAGCGCCGCCGGGCTCGCCCCCCGTACGGCCGCTGGTCGCCGACTCCTGGCGGCGTTCGGCGCGGGCCCGGGTCAGCCCGGACGGCGCCGCCCGGATCGAGCTGGACGAGGAGGAACTGGCCGGGCTCCGGGCAGGGCACCCGCTGGCGGCGGCGATGCCGGTGATCCGCGAGCTGATGGGCGCGTACGCCCGGGACGGCGAGCATCTGATCGCGGTGTGCGACGCGACGGGGCGGATGCTGTGGGTCGAGGGTCATCCGGGGACGCTGCGCAAGGCGCGCGGCATGAACTTCGTTGCCGGGGCGCGCTGGTCGGAGGCGGTGGCCGGGACGAACGCCCCGGGGACGGCGCTCGCCGTCGACCGGCCCGTACAGGTGTGCGCCGCGGAGCACTTCCGACGGCCGGTGCAGGCGTGGACGTGCGCGGCGGCACCGGTCCACGATCCGTACAGCGGACGGGTGTTGGGGGCGGTGGACATCACCGGCGGGGACGGTCTCGCGCATCCGCACAGCCTGGCGTTCGTGCAGGCGGTGGCGCGCGCCGCCGAATCACAGCTCGCCCTGGTCTCCCCCGCGCCGGCCGCCGACCGGCTCCGGCTCACCGCGCTCGGCCGTGACGAGGCCCTGCTCGAAGTGCCGGGGCGGCGGCTGCGGTTGAGCCGTCGGCACAGCGAGATCCTGGTGGTGCTCGCGCGGCGCCCGGAGGGTGTGGCGGGCGAAGAACTCCTCACGCTGCTGTACGAGGACGAGTCGGTCACCCCGGTCACGCTGCGGGCTGAGTTGTCCCGGCTCCGGGCCCTGCTCGGACCGGAGTTGCTGGCCTCCCGGCCGTACCGGCTGGCACAGCCGGTCGACGCGGACTTCGACGCGGTGGACCGGCGGCTGGCCGCCGGAGCCGTCTCGGCGGCGCTCGGCGGATACCCGGGTCCGCTGCTGCCGTCCTCCCGCGCGCCGGGGGTCGTGCGCCTGCGGGAACGGCTCACCGGCCGGCTGCGCGCGGCCGTGGTGGACCGGGCCGATCCGGCGCTGCTCGCGGACTGGGCGTACAGCGCGTGGGGCGAGGACGACATCACGGTGTGGCGGGCGCTGGCCTCGACCGTACCGGCCACCGAGGCCCCGGCCGCACGCGCCCGGCTGGCGGCGCTCGACGCCGAACTCACCGCCGACACAATCGGGCTGCGACGGGTCCGCAACGTGGTCTCGCGCGCACTCGGCACCGACCGCCGGCCAGGGGCGGACGGCGCGGTCCGAGGGGGGCCACGGTCATGACCCGTTACGCCGCGCCCGGTACCGAGGGTTCGCTGATGTCGTTCGCGACCCGGTACGACCACTGGATCGGCGGCGAGCACGTCGCTCCGGCGGGTGGACGGTACTTCGAGAACCCGAGCCCGGCCGGAACCAGCCCCCGGGCCACACAGCAGTCCGCGGACGGCGGCGGACGGACTCGTGCGGGCCCGGTGTCGTGGTGGGTGGTCGTCGCTGTCAGGAGCGGTCGGGTGACAGGCCGAGTTTGAGTAGCGGGAGCGCGCACAGGCTCGCTCCCACGGCCACGGCGGTGAGTACGGTGCCGACTGCCAGGTGCTCGAACAGCAGGCCGGCCGTGCCGTAGGCGAGGGGGCTCGCGAGGAAGACGACGCCGCCGAACACGGGAACGACGTGGGGTCGCAGGTGTTCTGGTGGCCGCAGCATCATCATCGTGACGGCGGGTGCGGTGACCGCGGGCAGGAACATGCAGCTTGTGGCGACGGTCAGGGCGAGCGTGGTGACCGGTTGGTCCCAGGGCAGCAGCCACAGCACGACCGCGGCGCCCGCTCCGCCCGCCGCGGCCAGTCGCCGGGGGGAGATCCGGCGGGCCAGCCAGGCGACCAGGATGGTGCCCAGGGCGGTGCCGCCGCCCCAGGCCGCCAGGAGCCAGCCGGCGACGTGGGGATCGGAGTCGTAGCGGTTCTTGGCCAGGACGGGCAGTGCGAGCATGACGACCGGCATCAGGGCGCCGTAGCCGAGGGTGGCCAGGGCCATGACGCGCAGCACCGGGTCGCGGACCAGGTAGCGGGCTCCCTCCGTCATGTTGTGGGCGGCCGGTGGGTGTGGGGCCGGAGCGGTGCGGGGCAGGCCGGTCAGCAGGGCGGCGGAGACGACGAAGGACACGGCGTCCGCCCACAGGACGTTGAGCGCGCCGAATCGGGCGATCAGGAGGCCGGCGACCGCCGGTCCGATGAGGCGGGCGGTGGAGGTCGCCGTCTCGAACAGGGCGTTGCCCGCGGTGACGAGGCTTTCGTCGGAGCCGATGGTGTCGGTGAGGAGCATGCGTTGTGCGGGCAGGTAGCTGGATGCGACGCAGCCGAGCAGGGCCACGATGATCAGCAGTGCCCACAACGGCAGCATGTCCATGGAGTACAGCGCCGGTACCGTCGCGATCAGGGCCGCGCTGCACAGGTCGCCGATGATCGTGACGCGGCGGGCGCCGAAGCGGGCGACGACCAGTCCGGCGGGCATGCTCAGCAGTGGCACCGGCAGGATCTGGACGAGGAATACCAGTCCCATGCGTGCCGGTGAGCCACTGGTCATCAGTACGAACCAGGGGAGGGCGAGGGTGGTCATCTGGGAGCCGATGGAGGAGATGAACTCCGCGCCGAGCACCCTGTGGAACGGCAGGCTCCGCAGGGGTGAGGGGCCCTGTTGTGCGGTGGTGGTCACCGGGTGGTCCGCACGGTGGCGGGGCGCATGTCGCTCCAGCGGGATTCGACGTAGTGGTGGCATGCCTGTCGGCTGTCCGGGCCGAACACCGGGGACCATCCGGCGGGCACACGGATGCCGCTCGGCCACACGCTGTGCTGTTCCAGGCTGTTGATGAGGACCCGGTAGCCGCTGGGGTCGTCGAACGGGTGCGTCATCGTTCCTCTCCCTGCCTTGGTGCCGCTTGGCTTGCGCGGGTGTGTGAAGCCGTGGGGCTCCGTTGACCGTCGCGGCGCGGTGGGGGATCTCGCCGTGTCCGCGTGGCGATCACCGGGTCACCAGGTCACCGGGAGTGCGTGCACGCCGTAGACGGTCATGTCGGAGCGCATCGGGATCTGATGCTCGCTCGCGGCGAGTCGCAGGTGGGGGAAGCGGTGCAGCAGGGCGGTGTAGCCGATCTTCAGTTCCAGGCGGGCGAGTTGCTGGCCGAGGCACTGGTGGATGCCGTGGCTGAAGGTGAGGTGGTTGTGGGTGCCCCGGGTGATGTCGAGGTGGTCGGGGTCGGGGTACTGCTCGGGGTCGCGGTTGGCTCTGGGCAGGTGGATAAGAACGGTGTCGCCCTTGTGCAGGGTGATGCCGTCGATCTCGATGTCTTCGGTGGGGCTGCGCTGCACACCGACGTGGACGATGGTGAGGAAGCGCAGCAGTTCTTCGACCGTTTTCTCCATCAGTGTCTGGTCCGCGCGCAGGAGGGCCAGCTGCTCGGGGTTGTTCAGCAGGGCGTACGTGCCCAGGGAGAGCATGTTGGCCGTGGTCTCGTGGCCGGCGACCAGGAGGAGAAGGGAGGCTCCGACGGCCTCCTCGAAGGAGATGTCGTCCGCGGTGACCAGGACGCTGAGTACGTCGTCTTGTGGTGCGGCCTGCTTGTGCAGGAGGAGTTCGCTGGTGAGGCCGATGAGGTCGTCGAGTGATGCCTGGGCCTGCCGCGGGTCGACGTCGAGGCGCAGCAGGTCCTCCGAGTCGCCGATAAAACGTTCCCGGTCGGCTACGGGGACGCCGAGCAGTTCGCAGATGACCTGTGAGGACACCGGTACGGCGTAGTCGCTGACGAGGTCGGCGGTCGGTCCTTTGCGCAGCATCTCGTCGGCGTAGTGGGCGGTGATCTCCTCGATCCGCTCGGCGAGCAGGCGCATGCGGCGCACGGTGAACTGGCCGGCCAGGCAGCGGCGGAAGCGGGTGTGGTCCGGCGGGTCCATGTGTTCGAACAGGCCCGGGATCTCGGATTCCAGGTCGGAGGGGCGGTCCGAGGGGAAGGCCAGGTGCTTGTGGCCGGGGGCCGAGCTGAAGCGTTTGTCGGACAGGATCCGGCGGGCCTGGCGGTAGCCGGTGACGATCCAGCCGTCGTGTCCGTCGGGGAAGGTCATGCGGCCGATGGGGCCTCGTTCGCGTAGCGCCGCAGGTGGGTCGAAGGGGTGTTCGCGTTGGGTCGGCAGTCCGTTGGTGATGGCGTTCATCGTCTGGTCGGGCTTCCTTGAGTCGTGGCCGATGGCCGGGGCGGGAGCTGGTGCCGGTGGTCCGGGCGGCGGCTGGTGCCGGTGGTCCGGGCGGCGGCTGGTGCCGGTGGTCCGGGCGGCGGCTGATGCCGCCGGCCCGGGGGTCCGGGGTCAGTGGGCGCGGACTCGGTCGCGCAGCTGCGAGACGGTCATGTGCGGGTTGCCGGCGACGAGTTCGAGAACGCGCGGCCACTGGTTGACCAGCGCGCCCATGACCTGCGGCGTGAGGTAGTCCGGGTTGTAGACCCACAGGCCGCGCAGTTCCCCCTCGACCTCGCGGGCGACGAGGTAGAGATCGAGGTTGTGCGGCTCGATCGCGGCGACCAGCTCGGGCAGTGGTGTCTCGTCACCGACCCGGACATCGAGCGGTCCCACCTGAAGGCCGTCCAGGGTCAGGGTCTTGCTCGGCACGCCCAGGAGGTTGAGCATCACGCGCATCGGCAGCGCGTTGCCGTCACCGACGACGCCGTCGTGCACGAGGGCGCGCACCGGGACGTTCTGGTGGGAGTAGGCGTTCAGCTCGCTCCGCAGAACACGCTGGAGCAGTTCGTGGACGGTCGGGTCGTCCGCCATACGGGAACGGTTGAGGATGATGTTGATGAACGGGCCGACCATCGACTGCGTCTCGGGCCGTTCACGGCCGGCCAGCGGGTGGCTGACGGCGATGTCCGTCTCACCCGAGTAGCTGTGCAGCAGCACGTGGAAGGCCGCCATCAGCATCATGAAGAGAGTCACGCCCTCGCGGCGGGCCGCATCCTTGACCTCGTCCATGATCGCGGAATCGACGACGACGCTGTGGCTGAACCCCTGGACACAGTCGTCGAGCTGGTGCGCGGGTGCCTCGAAGTCCAGCCGGCGGGCGGCGCCGTCGAGTTCCTCGCGCCAGTACGCGATGTGCTCGTCGAGCGCGCCCGAGGCCAGCAGGCCCTGCTCCCACGCGGCGTAGTCCAGGTGCTGGGCCATCACCGCGGGCAGCCGGGGGCGGCGGCCCGCGGAATGGGCCGCGTAGAGCTCGGCCAGCTCGTCGAAGACCACCAGGAAGCCCCAGTGGTCCACCAGGATGTGGTGAGCGACCAGGACCAGTGCGTAGTCCTCGTCGGCGAGGCGGACCAGCAGGCCGCGGAGCAGGTTGCCGCCCTCGATGCGGTAAGGCTTCCGGGTCTCCTGGGTGAGCAGGTCACGCAGGAGCTCGTGCTGCTGCTCTGCCTGGTGAGCGCGCAGGTCGACGGTCTCGACGGGCCACTTCGGCCGGCCGTCGGCGAACTGCAGGGTCGCCGAGCCCCGCTTGACATAGCGGGTACGCAGGATGTCGTGGCGCTGTACGAGATCGTCCAGGCTGCGCCGCAGTGCGACCGTGTCGAGCGGGCCACGGACCCGGTAAGCGGTGATGACCGCGTGGTGCGCGTGATCCGGGCCGACCGGCTGCAGCAAGAACTCCAGCTGGCCGAAGGAAAGCCCGGTGCCGGCGGCATGATCCGCCCTGGGGATCGGGGTGTTCAGCAGATCGGCGTCACCCAGGGCCTCGGCACGGGTAAGGTCCCGGTCCAGAGTGATGACGCCGTCCTCGACGGCAGTCGCACACCGGGTGAGCGCGCGTAACGCCTCGAACCAGTCCTCGGCCAGCCGACGGACCTCGTCCTCGCTCAGCAGCGCGGACGCCCAGCTCCAGTTCGCCACCAGCCGAGGACCGTCCGGACCGTCCTGGGTGACGGCGTTGACCTCCAGTGGATGAGACAACGGACGGACCCCGCCCACACTGCCCGGCGCCATCGCGTCACGCAGAGGCAGCCAAGGGCGCCCCTCCTCCGCGACAGGCACCCGGCCGAGGTAGTTGAACAACACCTGCGGGACGGGAAGTCCGGCGAACGACTCCCCCGGCCGCCCGTCCAGATATCGCAGAACACCGTAGCCGAGACCCTGCTCCGGCAAACCCCGCACATGCTGTCCCGTACGCACGACGGCGTCAGCGAGCCTGGCGCCGGCCGCGGCCACCAGGTCCCAGGGCAGGGCCGCGTCCAGACGGACCGGGTGAACACTGGTGAACCAGCCGACCGTGCGGGACAGGTCGACGCCGTCCACGAGGTGCTCGTGCCGGCCGTGGCTCTCCACGTCCACAGTGATCGGGCCACGGCGATGCCGGCCGGCAGCCTGACCGAAAGCAGTCAAAAGGACGTCCTGAATACCGCGACGGAACACCGCCGGCACCCGCCCGACCAGCGCAGCGGTGTCCTGGGTGGACAACACCATCGTCAGCCGTCCCTCGCTCCCGGTGACGTCGCGCCGCGCGTCGAGCGTTCCCGCCACCAGCGGTTCGGCGTCCTTGAGTACCTCGCGCCACACGGGCAGTTCCCGGCGGTGCCGAGTAAGGGCGTCACCGGTGGCCACCCGCTCGGCCCAGCTGCGCAACGAGGTCGCCACCGGCGTCAGATGCGGCTCGCGGCCGGCCGCCACCGCGTCCCAGGCGACGGACATATCCGAGAGCAGGATCCGCCAGGACACGCCGTCCACAGCGAAGTGATGCACAGCGAGCAACAACCGGCCGGGCCGGCCGGGCCCGGCATCGAACCACACCGGCCGCACCATCACACCCGTAGCGGGATCAAGCGCCCGCTTCGCCCGGGCCGTCTCCTCCGCGACCACCCTCCGCAGCGCGGTGTCATCAAGGCCGGCGATGTCCACACGCCGCAACACACCACCCACCTGAAGCGCGCCCGGCTCGGCCGCGTGCAGCGACCAACGGTCATCCGGCCCGTTCACCAGACGGGTACGCAAGGCATCGTGGTGATCGACGACCGCCTGGAGCGTCCGGGTGAGCCGGGCCTCGTCCACGTCGACGGGCAGGCCGACCATGGCGGAAAGATCGAAACCGACCGCGGAGCCACCCAGCCGGCGCTGGCGTTCCAGCACCGGAAGCGCCGGGATGACACCGGTACCGACATCGGCGACACTCACCGCGGTGTCCTCGTCGCCGCGACGGGCCACCCGGGCGATTTCCGCCACCGTCTGGTGAGTGAACACGTCACGCACGGTGAAGACAAGGCCGGCCGTACGGGCCTGAGCCACGAGCTGGGTCGCCTGGATACTGTCGCCGCCCAGGTCGAAGAAGCCGGCCTCGGCACCGATCTCGGCCATCCCGAGTACCTGGGCGAACACGGCGGCCACCGTACGCTCGACCGGGGTCTCGGCCGCCCGCGAGCCGCTGCCGTCGCCCCGCGCGGGAGCGGGCAGGGCACCACGGTCGAGCTTGCCGTTACCGGTCATCGGGAAGGCATCGAGCACCATCACGACCGTGGGAACCGAATACTGCGGCAGGCGTTCGGCCACGAACCCGCGCAGCTCCGCGGGCTCGACCTCGACACCCTCGGTCAAGACGGCGTAGCCCACGAGATCCTTGCCACCAGCCGGCCTGTCGCACACGAGGACAGTGGCGTCGGCCACAGCCGGGTGCGTCGCGAGGACGTTCTCGATCTCCCCCGGCTCGATACGGAAACCACGGATCTTGACCTGGTCATCGGTCCGGCCGAGATACTCGATCCGTCCGTCCGCGCGCCAGCGGGCAAGGTCACCGGTGCGGTACATACGCGACCCGGGATCCCCGTAAGGGCAAGCGACGAAACGCTCGGCCGTCAAACCCGGCCGGCCGAGATATCCACGAGCCAGGCCCGCACCCGCGAGATACAGCTCACCGGCGACCCCCACAGGCACCGGCCGCAGGCGCTCGTCGAGGACGTAGGCGCGGGTGTCGTGCATGGGGGTGCCGATCGGCACGGTGCCCTGAGGCATCTCGCGCGTGCGGTGCAGCACGGCGAACGTGGTGGTCTCGGTGGGCCCGTACCCGTTGGTCACCACGGTCTCGGGCCACGCGGACAGGGCCTTGGCGACGACGGGGGGCGACAGGGCCTCGCCTCCGGCTATCACCTCGCGCATCCCGGCCAGGGCCGCGGGATCGCGTTCGACGAGCAGGTTGAACAGCGCGGCCGTGAAGAACGCCGAGGTGACGTCCTGCCTACGAATGGTGTCGGCCAGCACGTCCGGGTCGAGATCTCCGGCCGGGGCCACGACGATCCGCGCCCCGGAAAGAAGCGGCACCCACACCTCGTAGGTGGAAGCGTCGAAGGCCGTCGGTGCGTGCATCAGCACGCGGGCGTGGTTCCCGCCCTGCCATCCCGGGTCGGCAGCCAGACTCGCCACATTGCCGTGGGTGACCGCGACACCCTTGGGACGGCCGGTGGAACCGGAGGTGAACATGACATACGCCATGCGGTCCGGGCCGCCCGGGTGAGCGGGCGTCAGGGGCTCGGCCGAGCCGGCGGCACCGTCCAGGGCGGCGAGTTCGGCGCTCACGTCGAGCACGCGCAGGCCGTCGGCGGTGGGGTGGATCAGGTCCGCGCCGTCCACGAGGAGCAGGTCCGCGCCGGTGTCCTCGATGATCAGGCGCATCCGGGTGTCCGGGTAGCGGGGGTCGAGTGGCACGTACACGCCGCCGGCCTTGAGGATCGCGAGGAGAACGACAGGTACCCGCACCGAGCGTTCCATGAGCAGACAGACCGCGTCCTCGGAGCCGTCGGCACCGATGCCGAGAGCACGCAGCCGTACGGCAAGTCGGTCGGTGACCTCGGACAACTCACGGTAGGTCAGATGATCGTCACCACAGGACACCGCGAGAGCATCGGGAGTACGGGCCACCTGAGCCTCGAACAACTCCGGCAGACCCGCACGGGGTTCCCGGGCGCCGGTACCGTTCCACTCCTCCAGCACGCGGTGCCGCTCGGCCGGCGTGAGCAGGTCGATGTCGCCCACCGGCTGGTCCGGATCGGCGATCATCGCGAGAACCACCTGGCGCAGCCGGAGCAGCATCGTGCGCACGGTGCCGGGGTCGAAGACATCGGCGTTGTACTCGAAGCCGCCGTCGATTCCGGCCGGGGTGCCATCGGCCGCGAGCCGCTCGTGCAGCAGCAGGACCAGGTCCATGCGCGCCGTCTTGGTGCTGTGCACCAGAGGCTGTGCCGTGACGCCGGGAAGTTCCGGGCCCGCGCCGGTGACGGTCTGCCAGGACAGCATGACCTGGACGAGCGGGTGGTGGGACATCGACCGGGTCGGGTGCAGGCGGTCCAGCAGGGACTCGAAGGGGATGTCCCCGTGGGCGAGCGCGTCAAAGGTGCGGTCGCGGACCGCGGCGAGGAGCTCGCGGAAGGTCCGGCGCGGGGAGATCTCCGTGCGCAGGACGAGCGTGTTGGCGAAGAAGCCGATCAGGTTCTCGGTGGCCTGGTCGTCACGGCCCGCCGTGGCCACACCGATGGGGATGTCCTGGCCGGCACCGAGCCTGCTGAGCAGGACCGCGAAGGCCGCGTCGAGCACCATGAACATGCTGACGCCACAGCCGCGGGCGAGCTTGGCCAGCCCCTCGTGCAGGTCCGCGTCCCACTGGAAGGTGAGAGTGTCCCCTTCATGGGATGCCTCGGCCGGGTGCGGCCGGTCGACGGGCAGAGCGATCCGCTCGGGCAGCCCGTCCAACGCCCCGCGCCAGTAGTCGAGCTGACGTGACCAGATGCTGTCGGGATCGTCCTGCTCGCCGAGGAGGTCACGCTGCCACAAGGCGTAGTCCGCGTACTGGACGGGCAGCGGCGCCCAGTCGGGTGCGTGGCCGGCCTGCCGGGCCCGGTAGGCGACGGCCAGGTCGTGGCGCAGCGGTTCGAGCGACCAGCCGTCCGCCGCGATGTGGTGCACGACGACGGCGAGCACGTGTGTGTCGTCGCCGGTGGAGAACAGCTCCGCGTGCAGCGGGATCTCCTGGGTCAGGTCGAAGGCATGACGGACGACGCCCGCCACCGCGTCGTCCAGACCGCTCGGCTCGACTTCGGTCACGTTCATGTCCGGACGCGCCTGTTCCGCGTCGAGGATCCGCTGGCAGGCCATCGCGCCGGTGTCCGGGAAGACGGTGCGCAGTGCTTCGTGCCGGGCGACGACGTCGCCGAGCGCCGCCTGCAGGGCTGCCACGTTCAGGGCTCCGGTCAGGCGCAGCACCACAGGGAGGTTGTAGGTGGGCGAGGGGCCCTCCATCTGGTGCAGGAACCACAGGCGCCGCTGGGCGAACGACAGCGGCAGTGGGTCAGGGCGCCGCGCGCGGGTCAGCGCGGGCCGGGTGTCCTGAGCGCCCTGGCGCAGCAGTGCGGCCAGCTCGGCCACCGTCTGCTTCTCGAACAGGGCCCGCACCGGCAGCTCGGCGCCGAGCACGCCGCGGATCCGGGCCACCAGACGGGTGGCGAGCAGCGAGTGCCCGCCGAGGGCGAAGAAGCCGTCGTCGACGCCCACCCGGGGCACGTTCAGGACCTCGGCGAACAAGGTGCACAGGGCCTGTTCCTCGGCGTCGCGGGGCGCGACGTACGCGGCGGCGGTGCGGGTCTCCTGCCCCTCGGGGGCGGGCAGCGCGCCGCGGTCCATCTTGCCGCTGGGAGTCAGCGGCAGTGCGTCGAGGAGGACGAACGCCGACGGGACCATGTAGTCGGGAAGCTTCTCGGCGAGTGCGGTGCGCAGGGTGCGGCGCAGTTCGTCGGCGGTGGGGCTGTCGCTGCCCGGTACGACGTAGGCGACGAGCCTCTGATCGCCGGGCTGGTCCTCGCGGACCACGACGACTGCGCCCTTGACCTGCTCCTGGCACATGAGCACGGACTCGATCTCGCCGAGTTCGATGCGGTAGCCGCGCAGTTTGACCTGGTGGTCGAGGCGGCCGAGGTAGTCGATCCTGCCGTCGACGCGCCGCCGGACCAGGTCGCCCGTGCGGTAGAGGCGGTCGGCGAAGTCGGACGGGAAGGGGTTGGAGACGAACTGCTGCGCGGTGAGGTCCGGCCGGTTGGTGTAGCCGCGGGCCAGGCCGCTGCCGCCGATGCACAGTTCGCCGGGAACGCCGGAGGGGACGGGGCGGCCCTCGGGGTCGAGGATGTACACCTCGGTGTTGGCGATCGGCCGGCCGATGGTGATCGTGTCGTCGGTGATCCGGGTGCCCAGCGAGTGGACGGTGGTCTCGCTGGGGCCGTACAGGTTCCACAGGTCGACACCCTTGGCGAGCAGGCGCCGCGCCAGGTCGGGCGGCAGGGCCTCGCCGCAGATCAGCCCGCGCAGTCCGGGGCGGCCGGACCAGCCGGCGTCGAGCAGCATCCGCCAGGTCGACGGGGTCGCCTGCATCATCGTCGCGCCGGTGGCGGCCATCTCGTCCGCCAGACGTTTGCCGTCGGTGGCCACGTCACGGGTGGCGAGCACGACGCGGGCACCCTCGACGAGCGGCAGCAGCAGTTCGAGAGCGGCGATGTCGAAGGAGAGTGTGGTGACGGCGACGAGGCTGTCGTCGGGGTCGATGCCAGGCCACTGCTTCATGGCGTGGAGGAAGTTGCGCAGCGCATGGTGCGGCACCTGGACGCCCTTGGGGCGGCCGGTCGAGCCCGACGTGTATACCGCGTACGCGAGGTCCGCGCCGCCGACGTCCACCGCGAGGGGTCCGGCGGGCTCGGTGGCCAGTTCGGCGCGCAGTTCGTCCACGCACAGCGTCGTGGCGGAGCACCGGGGCAGACCGGGCGCCACGGAGCTCTGGGTGATCAGGACCGGCAGGGCGGCGTCCTCGATCACGAACGCCAGGCGGTCCGCGGGCAGCTTGGGGTCGATGGGCACGTAGGCGCCGCCGGCCTTCAGCACGGCCAGCACCGCGACGACCATGTCGAGGGACCGCTCCAGGCTGACGCCGACCATCACGTCGCGGCCCACACCAAGGCTCCGCAGGCGGCGGGCCAGTTGGTTGGCGGAGGTGTCGAGTTCGGCGTAGGTGAGGGTCTCGCCCTGACAGTGCACCGCTTCCTTGCCGGGACGCAGTGCGGCCTGCCGCTCGACGCGCTGGTGGGTGAGGAGTTCGTCGGGCCAGTCGTGACGGGTGTCCGCGCGCTCCTGCGACTGCGCCTGCCGCTCCGTCTCGGTCAGCAGCGCGATCTCCAGGATCGGCTGGTCCGGGTCGGCAAGCACGTTGTCGAGCAGCACCTTCAGGTGGCTGCCCATACGGTCGATCGTCCCGTCGTCGAACAGCTCGGTGTTGTACTCGAAGTAGCCGCTGAGCTCGTCCCCCTGCTCGAACACCTGCAGTTCGAGATCGAACCGGGCGGTGGAGCTGCCCACGTCCATCAGCTCCAGGGACAGCCCGCCGACGCCGAACTCCGGCACGGGGATGTTCTGGTAGACGAACGACACCTGGAAGATCGGTGAACGGGACAGATTACGCTCGGGGCGCAGTTCCTCCACGAGCCGGCCGAACGGCACCTCCTGGTGCGCGAAGGCGCTGAGCGCGGTGCCGCGCACCCGGCCGAGCAGCTCGGTGAACGTCGGGTTGCCCGACACGTCGTGGCGCAGGGCCAGCGTGTTGACGAAGTAACCGATCAGCCGCTCGACCTGGGCCTGTCCGCGGTTGGCCACGGGCACTCCGACGACGATGTCCTCCTGCCGGCTGTAGCGGTGCAGCAGTGCGACGTAGGCGGCGAGCAGGGTCATGAACGGGGTGGCCCCGGTGCGCAGGCTCAGCTCGCGCACGCCGCTCATCACGGAGGCCGGCAGCCGAAAGGGCCGGGATGCGCCCGCCGAGCCGAGCACCGCCGGCCGCGGTCGGTCGGTGGGCAGTTCGAGGATGGGCGCCGCGCCTTCGAGGGCGGTCCTCCAGTAGTCGAGTTCGGCCGCGAAGCCCGGTCCGGCCAGTTCCTTGCGCTGCCAGGCCGCGTAGTCGGCGTACTGGACGGAGAGTTTCGGCAGTTCCGGCCCGGTGCCGGTCAGGTGACTCCGGTAGAGGGTGACGAGCTCACCGAAGAGCACGGACGTCGACCACAGGTCGGCGACGACGTGGTGCATGGTCAGCAGCAGGATGTGCTCGTCCGGTGCCAGGCGCAGGAACCTCATGCGCATGAGCGGTCCTGTGCCCAGGTCGAAAGGCCGGGCGAACTCCTGGCGGGCCAGCTCCTTGATGCCCTCCTCCGCCGCGGGGCCGCGCAGGTGCGGGCACTCCTCGACGGTCAGCTCCAGCTCGCCGCTGTCGTGCACGACCTGCACGGGCTCACCGTCCACCTCCGTGAGCGTGGTCCGCAGGGATTCGTGCCGACGGACGATCTCGGCGAGGCAGCGGCGCCAGATCTCCACGTCGAGCGGGCCGTGCACCCGCACGGCCGCGGGAATGTTGTAGGCGGCGCCACCAGGGTTGAGCTGGTCCAGGAACCACATGCGCTGCTGGGGGAACGACGCGGCGAACCGGCGCTCTCGCGCGGGCGGCCGCTCGCCGCTCCCCCGCCGTAACCGCTCTGCCAACAGCGCGCGCTTCTGCTCCGGCGTGAGACTGGACAGGTCGATGTCGGTCATGCGCCAGTCACTCCTGATCGTTGGTCTGGACGGCGGCGAGTGCCTGCACCGTGCTGTGGCCCGATCGAAAGCCGTACCGGCCGCGCGCAGGTGGTCGGGGCGCGCGGGCGGCGCGTCTGAGGTGAGGAAGAGGAAGTTGACCCGGAACGGAGACCTGGGACAACCTTCCGCCCGGAAGCATCGCCCTGTGCCGCCCGATAGGCAACCCGGTACCCGGAACCCCGGTCGGTGCACGGCGAACGTCGCCTCTCCCGAGCCGGGTCCGGACAGTATGCGGCGCAGGCACGAAACTCCGTGCCCGCGCCGTATGGTGACGGGAGCTCAGGTCAGGCGCGCCCCCGCGCCCGCCGGATCGGTCGCACGATCATGAGCAGCGACCCCACGAGGACGAGCACGCCCACGACGAGGAGCGCGATGCCCGTCCCGGACAGCACGCCGATCTTCGCCGCCACGGTCACATGTCCGGCCACGCCTCGGCTGCCGTCGGCGTTCATGGCGACCAGGCCGACCTCACCCGGCTTCACCGGCCAGTTCAGGGTCTGCACGCCCTTCCCGTCGGCCTGGGCGCTCCACAGGTTCTCGGCCGTGCCCGGCAGTGTCCTGGGCGCGGCGCCCTTGTGGGTGCTCTGGGTGTCGCCCTTGTCGCTGGAGTCGTGGATGGTCACGTACTCGACGCCGTCCAGATACTGACGCAGCTCCTCCGCCCCGGCCAGCCCGATGAAGACCCGGTCGGCACCCTTGTCCGGCTCGAAGGTGACCCGGAGGTCGTCGTACAGACCGCCCATCTGCTTGTCCGCGCGCCAGGCTTCGGTGGCCATCGCATAGGTGTCGGTGCGATGCTCGTACCTGCTGGTACCCAGGTCGATGTAGCCGTCGTCCTGCGACGCGTAGTACATGGCCGTGCCGCCGGCACCGACGAGCGTCAGCGCGAGGAGAGCCAGAAGCGCACCGACGATGACCGAGGCGACGCGCCCGCCGGTCCAACCCGCGGATTTCGTATGCATGTTCACCCTTTCTTGTGTGTCGCGGAGACGTTCGCTATGAGGCAACTCGAAGGGGTCCTGTTCAGTTAACCCATCTCAACCATAGGAAGGAAGAGAGCGCGCCGATATCAGGGGCGCCCCCCATGTGACTCAGGGAAGTCCCCTACGGACTCGGGAAACGGCGAGGTGTTCAACTGGTCACATCAGCCAGTCGAACTCCCGTGCGCCATCCGGCGCACACATCCTCGACACTCAGTTCGACTGGCTGAAATAGTCAGTTGAACGGACCACCCCACCGTGCGAACCGTGCACCACTGGACCGGCAAGAGAACCGATGTCAGCATGCAGTCCGCGCCCCCCACTGACGCGGCACGCGACAGTGAATCCCCTTCGCGTTCCTCCCCGCCGGGCACACGAATCCGGTGCGCCCTGTCTTGTTCTCATTGTTCTCAGCCCAGCCGGAATGAGGTCCTCAGGCCATGCAGAAGATCCTCGACGCGATCCTTTCGGGTGCTTGGGAAGAGGTGGGCCGGCTTCCCGTGCCCGAGTCCTATCGAGGGGTGACCCTGCACGCCGGCGAGACGGCGATGTTCGAGGGCATGGAAAGCCGCGACAAGGACCCCCGCCGCTCGCTGCACCTGGACGAGGTGGCCACACCGGAGCCCGCCGCCGGGGAGGTGCTCGTCGCCGTGATGGCGAGCGGCATCAACCACAACACGGTGTGGTCGTCGATCTTCGAGCCGATGCCGACGTTCGGCTTCCTCGCCCGCTACGGAAGGACCTCACCACAGGCGTCCCGGCACGACCTCCCCTACCACGTGCTGGGTTCGGACCTGGCCGGCGTGGTGCTGCGGTGCGGCGCGGGCGTGGCCGGCTGGCGTCCCGGAGACGAGGTCGTCGCGCACTGCCTGTCCGTGGAGCTGGACCACCCCGACGGCCATGCGGACACGATGCTGGACCCGGAGCAGCGGATCTGGGGGTTCGAGACGAACTTCGGCGGCCTGGCCGAGCTCGCCCTGGTCAAGGCCAACCAGCTGATGCCCCGGCCCCGCCACCTCAGCTGGGAGGAGTCGGCCGCCTCGGGCCTGGTGCACTCCACCGCGTACCGGCAGCTGGTCTCACCGGCCGGGGCCCGGATGAAGCAGGGTGACACCGTGCTGATCTGGGGCGCCTCGGGCGGGCTCGGCTCGTACGCCACCCAACTGGCGCTGAACGGCGGCGCGATCCCGGTGTGCGTGGTGTCCAGTCCGCGGAAGGCCGAGATATGCCGGCGGATGGGAGCCGAACTGGTGATCGACCGGAGCGCCGAGGGCTACCGGTTCTGGCGGGACGAGCACACGCAGGACCCCAAGGAGTGGCGGCGGTTCGGCGCCCGGATCCGGGAGCTGACCGGCGGAGACGACCCGGACATCGTCTTCGAGCACCCGGGCCGGGAGACCTTCGGCGCGAGCGTGTACGTGGCCCGCCGCGGCGGCACCATCGTGACCTGCGCATCCACTTCGGGGTACGAGCACACCTTCGACAACCGGTATCTGTGGATGCACCTCAAGCGCATCGTCGGCTCCCACTTCGCGAACTACCGCGAGGCGTGGGAGGCCAACCGGCTGGTCGCCAGGGGCCGTATCCATCCCACCCTGTCCGAGGTGGTGCCGCTCAAGGACACTGCCCAGGCGGTGCACGACGTCCACCACAACCGGCACCAGGGCAAAGTGGGGGTGCTGTGTCTGGCCCCGGCGGAAGGGCTCGGCGTGCACGACCCGGAGACGCGGGCCCGCCACGAGTCGGCGATCAACCGGTTCCGGAAATCCTGACAAGCGGAATCGCAGCATCCGGAGAATCACGGTTCTTGACGGGTCAACAGACCCCGTTGGATGCTTCTGGGCGCGCAGCGGAAAAGGGCGGGAAACCCTGACCGGCGTATCGGTGAGAAATCCCCCAGAACCTCTCCGAAATCACTTCAGGTGATCTTTCCGGCCGGAAAACGGCCTCTCCACTCCGAGCTCCACGATGAGCTCGTGGAAACACCTCACGCATTCACTCGCGCATGTCCACGGATTGAGAGGACGGTCGGATGCCGGGCCGGGACGCACGATCACTTGTCGATCATTTCCGCACAGTCTTGGGCGAGCATTCACAGGAGCAGATCTTCCGCTTCCTGGTGGACGGCACAGGAGACCCCCAGACCCTCGGCAACGCCGACCTCGATCTGCGGGCCCGTTCGATAGCCGCGACACTGCAGGAACGCTTCCCCGTCGGGGAACGCGCCCTGATCATGTGCCCGGCCGGACTCGACTACGTCACCTCGTTCTTCGCCTGTCTGTACGCCGACATCATCGCCGTGCCCGTCTACCCGCCGGACCCGGCGTTCCCGATGCGCACGCTGCCGCGTCTGGTCGCCATCGTGGAAGACGCGAAGCCTTCGGTGGTGCTCGCGCCGGCCGAGACGGTGGCCCTCGTCGAACGCTTCGCCGAACACGCCCCGGTGCTCCGTGAGATCGCCTGGGTGGCCGTCGACGACATCGACACCACAGCCGCCGACAGCTGGCGTCACCCCGGCACGACCCGTGACGACCTCGCCTTCCTCCAGTACACCTCCGGGTCGACCAACATCCCCAAGGGGGTGATGGTCAGCCACGGCAACCTGATGCACAACATCTCCGGGATCCACCGGCAGTTCTTCGGCGACGACCTCCGTCAGCACATGGTCAGCTGGCTGCCGCCGTTCCATGACTTCGGCCTCATCATGGGCCTGCTCACCCCTGCCTACGGCGGGTTCCCGGTCACCTTCATGTCGCCCTACTCCTTCCTGAAGCGGCCGCTGCGCTGGCTGCGCGCGATCTCCGACACCCGGGCCACCGCGAGTCCCGCCCCGAACTTCGCCTTCGACCTCGCCGTCGCCAAGGTGACCGAGGAGGACCGCCGGTCCCTGGACCTGAGCAGCTGGCGCATGGCCATCAACGGCGCCGAGCCCGTGCGCAAGGTCACCATGGACCGCTTCTCCGCGGCCTTCGCCGGCTGCGGCTTCCGGCCCACCACGCATGCGCCGTCCTACGGTCTGGCCGAGGCCACCCTCGCGGTCTCCACCGGGATCCCGGCCGCCGCGCCCGTCCTGCGTGATCTGGATGCCGAGGCGCTCCTGACAGGCGTGGCCGAGGACGCCGCGCCGGGCGATGCCAAGCGCAACCTGCCCAGCTGCGGCTTCTCCCTGCACGACCAGAAGATCGTGATCGTGGACCCGCAGACGCACTCCGTGCGGCCCGACGGCCGGGTCGGGGAGATCTGGTTGGCGGGGCCGAGCGTCGCGCGCGGCTACTGGCACCGGCCCGAGGTCACCGAGGAGGTCTTCGGGGCCCGCCTCGACACCGGCGAAGGACCGTTCCTGCGCACCGGTGACCTCGGATTCGCCGACGGTGGGCAGCTTTACGTCACCGGACGCATCAAGGACCTCGTCATCGTCGCCGGCCGCAACCACTACCCGCAGGACATCGAGCGCACCGTCGAGAGCGTCGACCCGGGCCTGCGCCAGGGATGCGGCATCGCCGGCGCCCGCGAGATCGACGGCGAGGAACGGCTGATCATCATCCAGGAATACCGCGGCAGCCACACTCCCGAGACCAGCGCCCAGGTCATCGCGGCCATCCGTGCCGAGGTCACCCGCGAGCACGGACTGCCGCCGTACATCGTCGCCCTGGCCCGTACCGGGACGGTCCCGAAGACCTCCAGCGGCAAGCTCCAGCGCGCGGCCTGCATGGACGCCCTCCTGAGCGGCGCCTTCGAGTCGATCGCGCTGTGGTGCGCGGACGGGTCCGCGACGGCCCACAAGACGCAGCGGGCATCCACCGAGCAGCAGACGGCCGCGCAGCCGGCGCCTGGCTCCAGCGACATCGAACGGTGGCTGCGCGAGGCGCTGGCCGTCGCCGCCGAACGGCCCGTCGAGGCTGTCGACCCGGATATGCCGTTCGCCGACTACGGACTGCGGTCGATCGAACTCGTCGCCATGCTCGGCGAATTGGAGGCTCGCCTGGGGAGAAAGCTGCAGCCCGGCATCGTCTGGGAGTACCCCACCGCCGCCAAGCTCGCCCTGTATCTGGCGGGAGAGGCGGGAGGACCCGCAAGGCCGGCCGCGCTCGCGGCGGTCGACGAGCCGGCCACCACGCTCACCGGGCCGGTGCCCGTGGTCGGGACCTCCACGCCGCCGCGGCCGCAGCCCTCCGACGCCGACGAGCCGATCGCCATCATCGGCATCGGCTGCCGCTTCCCCGGCGGCGTCGACGGGCCCGACAGCTTCTGGCAGTTGCTGACCGAGGGCCGCGACGCGGTGACCGAGGTGCCTCCCGACCGGTGGAACGCCGAGGAGTTCTACGACGAGGACCCGGCTGTTCCGGGCCGCACGGTCAGCCGCTGGGGCGGGTTCGTGGACAACGCCGACCGCTTCGACGCCGGATTCTTCGGCATCTCCCCGCAGGAAGCCTCCCGCATGGACCCGCAGCAGCGTCTGCTGGCGGAGGTCTCCTTCGAGGCTCTGGAGAACGCCGGCGTCCCCACGGGTTCACTGTCCGGCTCCCAGACCGGCGTGTTCGTCGGCATCTCCAGCTTCGACTACGGCACCGCTCAGCTGAACGACCTCGACACCATCGACGCGTACACCGGAAGCGGCAGCGCGCTGAGCATCGCCGCGAACCGTCTCTCGTACCTGCTCGACCTGCACGGTCCGAGCATGGCCGTCGACTCGGCCTGTTCCTCCTCGCTGGTGGCGGTGCTCCAGGCGTGCGCGAGCCTGGCCCGCGGCGACTGTGACCTCGCCCTGGCCGGCGGCGTCAACCTCGTCCTCTCCCCCGCCTTCGCCATCAACTTCACCAAGGCCGGAGCGATGTCCGCCGACGGCCGCTGCAAGCCCTTCGACGCAAGCGCCGACGGCTACGTGCGCTCCGAAGGCGCCGGCGTCGTGATCCTCAAGCCGCTCAGCCGGGCGCTGGCCGACGGCGATCCCGTGCACGCGGTGATCCGGGGTGGCGCCGTGAACCAGGACGGTGCGAGCAACGGCCTGCTGGCGCCCAACCCGAAGGCCCAGGAGGCCGTGCTGCGGTCCGCCTACGCGAAGGCCAAGGTGCGCGCCGGCGACATCGGCTACGTCGAGGCCCACGGCACCGGCACCATGCTCGGCGACCCCATCGAGGCCAAGGCGCTGGGTGCCGTGCTCGGCGACGACCGCCCGTCGAACACCCCGTGCCTGATCGGCTCGGTGAAGTCCAACCTCGGCCACATGGAGTCCGCGGCGGGCATCGGCGGCCTGATCAAGACCGCCCTGATGGTCCGGCACCGCACCGTGGTGCCGACGCTGCACTACCGCGAGCCCAACCCGCACATCCCCTTCGCCGAGCTGCCCGTGCGGGTCGCCGACGCGCTGGGGCCCTGGCCCACCACCGGCGTGGCCCTCGCGGGCGTCAGTTCCTTCGGGTTCGGCGGCACCAACGCCCACCTCGTGGTGGAGGAGCCGCCGTCGGCCACGGCACCGAACCAGGCCGTCGCCGAAGGCACCGTCCTGCTGACCGTCTCGGCCCGGGACGGACAGGCCCTGCGCGAGCTGGCCGCACGCTACGAGGACCGGCTCGCCGACGACGCCCCCGTGCGCGCGCTCGCCCAGGCCGCCGCCGTCCGCCGGACCCATCACGAGCACCGGCTCGCCTGCACCGGCGCCTCGGCAGCCGAACTGCGCGCCGCACTGGCCGCGTTCCGGGGCGGCGAGGACGTCCCCGGCCTCAGCTCCGGGGTGCGTCAGGCCGGACTGCGCTCCAAGCCGGTGTTCGTCTTCGCCGGGCAGGGACCTCGCTGGTGGCCACTGGCCGCCGATCTGCTGTCCGGCGACCTCGCCGGTGAGCAGGCGTTCCGCGCTGTCCTGGAGCGGGCCGACGCGCTGCTGCGCCGGCACACCGACTGGTCTCTGCTGGACCAGCTGGCAGCCGACCCCTCGGAGTCCCGGCTGTTCGACACCGCCGTCGGCCAGCCGGCCCTCACCGCCGTCCAGATCGCGCTGGCCTCGCTGTGGCGGTCGTGGGGCATCGAGCCCGCCGCCGTCGTCGGTCACAGCGTCGGCGAGATCGCCGCCGCACAGGTCGCGGGCGCGATCTCGCTGGAGGACGCCCTCCTGATCGCCCTGTACCGCGGCACCGCCCTGCGCGCCGCGACCGGCAAGGGCCGGATGGCGGTCGCCGGCGTCTCCCTGGAGACGGCCCGCACCCTGCTGGCCGAGCGCGACCCGGGGCAGGTATGGATCGCCGCCGCCAACAGCCCGAACACCACCGTGTTCTCCGGCGACGAGGCCGCCGTGGAGGCCTTCGCCAAGGCGCTCACGAACGGGGGCCTGTACTGCAAGGTCCTGGAGTCCGTCGAGTTCGCCTCGCACTGCCCGCTGATGGAGCCCGTCGCCGCCTCGCTGGGGACGACGCTCGCCGCCCTGCGCCCTGTCGCGACCACCGTCCCGATGATCTCCACGGGCACCGGCGAGATCGTCCCGGGGCACCGGCTGGACGCCGCCTACTGGGCGGCCAACCTCACCCGGCCCGTACTGTTCGACACGGCCGTCACCGCCCTCGTCAACTCCGGGCACACGATGTTCGTCGAGGTGTCACCGCACCCGATGCTCACCGACGCCGTCACCGAGCGCCTCGCGACCTACGACGCCGGCCTCGTCGCCGTCTCGTCCCTGCGCCGGGACCAGTCGGGCCGCGCCACGGTCCTCGGCGAGCTCGGCCGCCTCTACGCCGCAGGCCACCAGATCGACTTCACCCGGGTGCACGGCCCGGCCGGTCCCATGGTCGACCTGCCCGGCTACCCCTGGCAGCGCACACGTGCCTGGTACGAGGAACGCCCGGGGCGCCGGACCGCACACCGCGGGCACCCGGTCCTGCGGGAGCGGACCGTATCGGCACTGCCGCCGCACGCCGTCCACTGGTCGGCGCCCGTGGACCTCACCGAGTTCCCGTACCTGACGGATCACCGGGTAGGCGGCAGCCCGGTGCTGCCGGCCGCGCTGGTGCTCGACGCCGCGCTCGCCGCGGCCCGGACACACCTGGGTGCCGACGCCTCCCTCGACGACATCGCGTTCACGCGGCTCACCGTGGTCCCCGACCAGGCCGACGAGGCCACCCTGCAGCTCGTCCTGCTCCCCGGCACCGCCGACACCGCGTCGGTGCGTCTGTTCACCCGTGCCGGCGCGGACGAGGAGTGGACCGAGGCGGCGCGGGCGGGCCTGCGCCGGTCCGCCCCGGGCCGCGCGGCCGAACCGCTGGACGCCGTCCGGGCGCGCTGCACCGCCGCGGCCCCGGCCGGGGAGCACTACTCCGCCCTGCGCCGCGCCGGACTCGAGTACGGAGCCGCGTTCCAGGGGATCGACGCGCTGTGGCAGGGCCGTCGCGAAGCCGTCGCCCGGCTGCGCGAGCGCGCCGCCCTGACGTCCGACCGGGGGGCCCACCTCATCCACCCGGCCGTACTCGACAGCGCGCTGCAGGTCCTCGGCGCCGCTCTCGCCGCCCAGGAAGCGCCGCTCGACGCCACGTACGTGCCGGTCGCGGCAGGCGGCTTCCGTCTCTTCACCGAACACGCCGCACCGCTCTGGGCGCACGCCCGTGTCACCATGGCGGAGCCCGGGGCGGTGGCGATCACCGGCGCCCACGTCGTCCTGTACGACGCCAAGGGCACGGCCGTCGGCGAGGTCACCGACATCACGCTGCGGCGCCTGGAGCGGGCCGAGGACACGGACCCGGTCGGCGAGTCCCTGCTGGACCTCTCCTGGCGCCCCGCGCCGGCCGACACCGCGACGGCGCCCCGGCCGCCGGGGACCTGGCTGCTGTTCACCGACGCCGGTGGCACCGCGGCCGGCCTCGCCGAAGGCCTGCGGGCGCGCGGCGCCGTGTGCCTCACCGTCTCCGCGGGCGCGGCCTTCCGGAAGGTGGACAAGGACCGCTATGAAGTCGGCCCCGAGCGTCGCGAGGACGCGGCCGCGCTGCTGGCCGACCTGGCGGCCTCGGACATCCGCCCGGACGGGATCGTGCACGCGGGGGCCCTGGACGTCACCCTGCCCGAGGACGTCGGCGCCGAGCGGTCGGCCGCCGCGTACGACGCGGTCTGCCTGCCGGTGCTCCACCTGGTGCAGGAACTGGCCCGGGCGGGGCAGGATCCGGCGCCCCGTCTGGTGCTGCTCACGCGCGGTGCCCAGCGGGCCGCCGAAGGCGACGCGCTCGCGGTCGGGCAGGCACCGCTGTGGGGTCTGGCCCGGGTGATCGGACTGGAGCACGCCGAGCTGCGGACCACCCTCGTCGACCTGGACCCGGCGGGTGCCCCGGACGAGAGCGCTCCGCTCCTCGCCGAGGTGCTGCGCTCCGGCGAGGACGACCAGGTCGCGCTGCGCGGCGGCGTGCGCCTGACGCCCTCGCTCCAGCCGTGGCGCCCCGTCGGCCGGCCGGGTCCGGACGCTCGTCCCGCCTGGACCTTCGACGCCACCCGTGACGGCAACCACCAGCTGCTCGCGAGCCGCCCCGGCAGTCTCTCCAGCCTCCGCCCGACCTGGCGGGACCGCACGCCGCCGGGCCCTGGCCAGGTGGAGATCGAGGTCACGGCCGCGGGCCTGAACTTCAGTGACGTCCTCAAGGCTCTCGACTCCTACCCCGGGGCCGATGGCGTCGTTCCGCTCGGCGCCGAGTGCGCCGGCCGGATCAGTGCCGTGGGCGAGGGTGTGGGCGCATACCGGGTCGGCGACCGGGTGGTCGCCGCCGGGCCGGGCAGCATGAGTGCCTTCGCCACGTTCGACGTCCGTCTGGTGGCCGCGGCCCCGGCGTCCCTCGACGACGAGCAGGCCGCCGCCGTGCCGATCGCGTTCCTGACCGCCCTGCACGGCCTGGAGCACCTGGCCCGGCTCGGCGCGGGCGAGAGCGTGCTCGTCCATTCCGCGACCGGCGGCGTCGGACTCGCAGCCCTGCAGGTCGCCCGACGCCACGGCGCCCGGGTCTTCGCCACCGCCGGCACCCCGGCCAAGCGTGATCTGCTGCTCCGGCTCGGCGTCGAGCGGGTCTGGGATTCCCGCACACTCGACTTCGCCGACGGCATCCGTGAGGCGACCGGGGGCCGTGGGGTCGACGTGGTGCTGAACTCCGCCTCGGGTGAGGTCTTGGTGCGCTCCCTCCGGCTCGTGGCGCCCGGTGGCCGGTTCGTGGAGATCGGCAAGCGCGACATCCACGACAACAGCCACATCGGCCTGGAGTTCTTCAAGGGCAACCGCTCCTTCCTCGCCGTGGACCTGGAGCAGACCATCCGTGAGGAGCCGGAGCGGATCGCCCGGCTTCTCGGCGAGGTCCTCACGGGCTTCGAGCGCGGCGAGTTCACCGCGCTCCCCGTCACCACACACCCGTTCGCCGACGCCCGCACGGCCTTCACCGCGATGGCCAAGGCCCGGCACACCGGCAAGACCGTACTGGTGCCGGCAGCCGATGAGACCGTCACCACCGCGCCGGACGCCGCCCCGGTGCGCCCCTTCGGCACGTACCTGATCACCGGTGGTCTCGGCGCGCTCGGCCTGGAGACGGCCCGCTACCTCGTCGCGCGGGGCGCCCGCCACCTGGTCCTCGTCGGCCGCGGCGCTCCGGGACCGGACGCCGGGGCGGCCCTGACCGGCCTGCGGGAGCGGGCCGACGTGACCGTCGTCGCCGCGGACCTGTCCGACCAGGCCGCCGTGACCGGCCTGCTGGACCGGATCGACACCACCCTGCCGCCGCTGGCCGGCGTCGTGCATGCCGCGGGTGTGCTCGACGACGGCCTGCTGACCGGCCTGACCGCGGAGCGGTTCCGGGCCGTGGCCGGTCCCAAGTCGGCCGCGGCCTGGTACCTGCACCAGGCCACCACGCACCGCGAGCTGGACTTCTTTGTCATGTACTCGTCAGCCGCTGGCATCCTGGGCTCGGCGAGCCAGGGCAACTACGCCGCCGCCAGTGCCTTCCTCGACACCCTGGCGCACCACCGGCGCTCGCTCGGCCTGCCCGCGCTGAGCGTCGACTGGGGTCCGTGGGCGCGGATCGGTCTCGCCGCCCGCCCGGAGCGCGGCGGCGCGCTGGCCGCCCGCGGCATCGAGAGCATCTCCCCCGACGACGGCATCGCCGCGCTCGACCGGATCATCGGCGGCCCCGCCACCCAGGTGTGCGTACTGCCGCTGAACCGCGAGCGGCTCGCCGGCCACCACGGTGGCGGCCTCCTGCGCACCCTGGTCGACGGGACGGACACGAACGCCGGCCAAGCCGCAGGGCCGCAGGACGAGATCCGCCGCCGGATGCTCGCGATCGAGCCCGGCCGCCGCCGCGCGGCGGTACTGAGCGAGCACTGCCGGGCCGTGGCCGCGCGTCTGCTCGGCGCGGATTCCGCCCGGATCGACACCAGCGCTCCCCTCACGAGTACGGGTTTCGACTCGCTGCTCTCCCTGGAGCTGCGCAAGGCGCTCGGGACGTCGCTGGGAATCCAGCTGCCCTCCACGGTGACCTGGCGCTTCCCGACGCTCGATGCCCTGGTCCCCTACCTGGCGGACCGGATGGGAATCGCGCTGGAGGCCGGCAGCGCGCCGGGTCCGAAGGAGGCACCCGCCGCGCCGGTGCCGGTGCGGCCCACCGGTGTGGGCACCGACGCCGGTGACAGCCCGCCGGACCTCGACGCGATGTCCGTCGCCGAGCTCGAAGCACTTCTGACGGCCAAGACCACCCAGATCGACGAGGGGGCACAGCGATGACGTCACCAGGACAGACTCAGACCCAGGCCTCGGCCGAGACGCTCAAGCGCGCGTATCTGACGATGGAGCGCCTGCAGCGGCAGGTCCAGGAGTACGAGCGGGCCCGCTCCGAGCCGATCGCCATCGTGGGCACCGGCTGCCGCTTCCCCGGCGGGGTCACGGACACGGACTCGTACTGGCGGATGCTGGCCGAGGGTACCGACGCGGTGGGTGAGATACCCGCCGGCCGATGGGACCACGACGCGTTCTACGACGAGGAGGCCGGTGCGCCGGGGAAGATCTACACCCGGGCCGGCGCGTTCCTCGACGACCTGGAGTACTTCGACCACGACTTCTTCGGGATCTCCCAGCGCGAGGCCATCGCGATGGACCCGGCCCAGCGGCTCAGTCTGACGGTGTGCTGGGAGGCTCTGGAGGACGCGGGGCTGGCCCCGTCGAGCCTGGCGGGCAGCCGTACCGGCGTGTTCATGGGCGCGGCCTCCTGGGACTACATCACCGCCCAGCTGCGCCACCCCGACGAGGTCAGCGCGTACACCAGTTCCGGCTCGGCGGCCTCCTTCATCCCCGCCCGTATCGCCTATCTCCTCGATCTGCGTGGCCCGAACGTCGCCGTCGACACCGCCTGCTCCTCCTCGCTGGTGGCCGTCCATCAGGCCTGCCAGAGTCTGCGGCTCGGCGAGTGCGACACGGCGCTGGCCGGCGGGGTCAACGTGGTGCTGTCGCCCCTGCTGATGATCTCCCAGTCGCAGTTCGGCTCGGTCTCCCGGCAGGGCCGTGCCCGCACCTTCTCCGACGACGCCGACGGGTACGTACGCGGGAGGGCGGCGGCGTCGTCGTCCTCAAGCGGCTGTCCGACGCACAGCGCGACGGAGACCGGATCCTCGCCCTCGTCCGGGGCGGCGCCGTGAACCAGGACGGCCGCAGCGCCGGAATCACCGCCCCCAACGGTGCCGCGCAGCGCGACGTGTTCCGGCGTGCCCTGACCTCCGCCGGGGTGACGGCCGACCAGGTCGGCTACATAGAGACCCACGGCACCGGGACCAGGCTCGGTGACCCCATCGAGGCCGAGGCCCTTGCCGACGTGTACGGCCGCGACCACGGCTCGCCGCTCTACCTGGGCGCCGTGAAGACCAACCTGGGGCATCTGGAGGCCGCCGCGGGCATCGCCGGTCTCATCAAGGCGTCGCTGTGCCTGGAGCACGGTGAGATCCCGCCGAACCTGCACTTCACCCGGCTGAACTCCAACATCTCCTTCGTCGGCACCACCTTCGGCATCCCCACGGCCACGACCGCGTGGCCGCGGACCGAGGGCCGGCGGACGGCCGCGGTGAGCAGCTTCGGTCTGAGCGGCACCAACGCCCACCTGATCCTCGAACAGGCCCCGCCGGCGACACCGCCCGCCGAGGACACCCGCAGGCCCGTGTCCGTCCTGCCGCTGTCGGCGCGCAGCGAGAGCGCGCTCGCCGCGCTCGCCGGGCGCTACGCGGAGCGTCTGCGCACCGACGACACCGCGCTGGCGGACGTGGCGCACGCGGCGGGTACCGGCCGCGCGCACTTCCGCCACCGGCTGGCCGCCGTGGGAGCCACCCGCGCGGACATCGCCGGCCAGCTGGCCTCGTTCGCACGCGGCGAGGACGTTCCCGGCCTGGTCCAGGGCGAGGCCGACAACGGTGAAGTCGTGTTCCTCTTCACCGGCCAGGGCGCCCAGCGTCCGGGCATGGCGCGCGGCCTGTACGAATCCCAGCCCACCTTCCGCCGCGCGGTGGACGAGTGCGCCGGGATCCTGCGCCCGCTGCTCGACCGCCCGCTGCTCGAGGTCCTGTTCCCCGACGACCCCGACGACCGGCGGATCCAGGACACCGCCTACGCCCAGCCGGCCACGTTCGTCGTCGAGTACGCCATGGCCGAGCTGTGGCGGTCGTGGGGCATCACGCCCGCAGCCGTCCTCGGCCACAGCTTCGGCGAATGCGTCGCGGCGACCGTGGCGGGCGCGATGTCCCTGGCCGACGGGCTGGCCTTCGCGGTGGAACGGGCCCGGATCATCCAGGAGTTCTGCCTGCCGGGAACCATGGCCGCGATCTTCGCCTCCGAGGAGGAGGTCGCCGCCGAACTCGCCGCCCACCAAGGACGGATCGGCATCGCCGCGATCAATGGCCCCGCCAGCGTCGCCATCTCCGGTGGGCGTGAGCTCGTCGAGGCCGTGTGTGCCGCGTTCAGCGCCCGCGGTGTCAAGGCCAAGCAGCTCCACATCGCCTCGGCCGGGCACTCCCCGCTGATGGACCCGGTCATGGAGCCGTTGCGCCGCGCCGCGCAGAAGATCACCTTCCACGCTCCGCGCATCCCCCTGGTCTCCAACGTCACGGGCGAACTGTGGCCGTGGGACCAGGCGCCGGACCCCGAGTACTGGTCCCGGCACGTGCGCGGCACCGTCCGGTTCGCCGACGGCCTCGCCACCCTGCGGTCCATGGGCCACCGCACCTTCGTCGAGGTCGGCCCCGCCCCCACCCTCCTGGGCGTCATCAGCGACACGCTGCCCCCCGGCCACGAGGATCTGCTGCTGCCCAGCCTGCGCCCGGGGCACGACGACTGGGCGGTGCTCCTGCCGACGGTCGCCGAGCTGTACGCGGCCGGCGCCCCGGTCGACTGGTCGGGCTTCGACCGCGACTACACCCGGGCCCGGGTACCCGTGCCCACCTATCCCTTCGACCCGGTCCACTGCTGGCTGCCGGCCCGCCCGTGGGACGGCTCGGCCGCACCCGCCTGTGACGACACGGAGGAGGAGACCGGTTCCGCCGCCGCGCGCGGCCGTTCGTCCCGCGGCTCCCGCGGGGCGCGCCGCTCCTCGCGCGGGCGGCGGCGTACCGGCCGTATCCCGACGGCGGCCGAGCTGCTCGAACTGGACGAGCCGGCACGCCTGGAGACGCTGTACGAGCGGCTCGCACTCAGCGTCAAGGACGTGCTCGGCTCCGCCTCCACCGCGGTCGGCGTGGACGACCCGCTGACGAGCTTCGGCCTGGACTCGTTGATGGCGGCCGAACTGCGCAACGAGATCCAGAGCCGGCTCGGCCTGACCCTGCAGATCACCGTCTTCCTGGGCGGCGCGACCATCGCCGGCGTCGCCAGGGCCATCGTCGAGGAGCTCGCCGCGACCGGCGGCGGCTCCCCCGCGGACCCCACGCTCGGCGGTGTCGGCGCACCCGCTGCGATCCAGCGGGTGCCCCGTGCCGCCGATGCGGCGAGGGCACTGCTCGACGAGCTGGCCGGTGCCCCGGCCCAGCGGGACGAATCATGACCGACGACCTCGAACTCCGGCTGGCCGCCCTCTCACCCGAGGAGCGCGCCCGCTTCGACGCCCTGCTCGCCGAGCGCGTCGCCCAGGACGCGCGGGACACCTTCCCGCTGGCCGTCCTGCAGCGAGGCACCTGGTTCCTCGAACAGCTCAGACCCCGCAACCCCGGCTACATCGTGCCCGGTGCGGTCCGTATCGAGGGCCCTGTCGACACCGGTCTGCTGCGCGCGGCCATCGACGAGATCGTCCGCCGGCACGAGGCGCTGCGCACGACCTTCGAGACCCGCGACGGCGCCCCGGTGCAGGTCGTCCACCCGCGCCTGGACCTCGACATCCCGGAGACCGACCTCAGCGGCCCCGGATTCGCGGACGCCGACCGGCAGAAGTGGATCGACGCGGCACTCGCCGAGCCGTTCGACATCGACACGGGACCGCTGGTGCGGATCCGTCTGCTGCGCACCGGCCCCGAGCGGTCCGTACTCGTGGTCGCGATGCACCACCTCGTGTCCGACCGCTGGTCCCTCGGTGTCTTCCTGTCCGAACTGTCCGAGCTGTACGAGGCGTTCGGGTCGGGCAGCCCGTCCCCGCTGGCCGATCTCCCCATCCAGTACGGCGACTTCGCCACCTGGCAGCACGAGCAGCACACCGACGGTGGCTGGAAGCAGGGCCTGGCGTACTGGCGTGAGCATCTCGCCGGCGCGCCGGACTGCCTGGACCTGCCCACCGACCGGCCCCGACCGGCCGTCCAGGGCTTCAACGGCGGTTCCGTCCCGATCGATCTGCCGCCGGAGCTGATCGGCCGACTGGCGGCACTGGCCGGCCGCCACGGCGCCACCACGTACATGGCGCTGCTCGCGGTCTTCGACATCCTGCTGCACCGCCGGACGGGCCAGGACGACATCGTCGTCGGCGTTCCCACGGCGCTGCGCGGCAGGTCCGAGGTCGAGCCGCTCATCGGCTACTTCGTCAACACCCTCCCGATCAGGGCCGACCTGTCCGGCGATCCGGGTTTCACCACGATCCTCACCCGGGTCCGGGACGCCTGCCTGGGCGCGTACGCCCACCAGGAGGTCCCCTTCGAGCTGATCGTCGCCGCCCTCGGCACCGCCCGTGACCTGAGCCGTCCTCCGGTGTACCAGGTCAGCTTCAGCTACGGCCGTGAGCCGGCGGTGGACCTCGCCCTCGGCGGGTCCCGCCTCATCCGGCTCCCGGTGCGCAGCGAGGGCGCCCGGTTCGATCTGGAATTCCAGGCGTTCGACACCGACGGCGGCGTCACGGGCTGGTTCGAGTACGACCGCGACCTGTTCGACGAGGACACCGTCGTCCGGCTCGCCGACGGCTTCCGCCGCCTGGTCGAGCAGATCCTCTCCCACCCCGAGACCCCCGTCGCCGCGCTGAACCCGCTGGATGCCGCGGAACGCCACCGCGTCGTCGAGGAGTGGAACGCCACCGAGCGCCAGTGGCCGGACGGTCTGGTGCACGAGATCATCGAGGAGCAGGCGCGCCGCACCCCGGACGGCGAAGCCGTCCGCTTCGAGGGCGTCTCACTCGGGTACGCGGAGCTGAACGAGCGGGCCAACCGTCTGGCGCACCTCCTGCGCGCCCGCGACGTGGGGCGTGACCGTCTGGTCGGCGTCGCCATGGAGCGTTCCCTCGACCTGCCGGTCGCCCTCCTGGCCGTACTCAAGGCCGGCGGCGCGTACGTTCCTCTCGACACCGGTCTGCCGGCCGCCCGGCTGGCCGCCATCGCCGAGGACGCCCGGCCGTCCGTCGTCCTCACGCACCGTCGTCTCGCCGCCGCCCTGCCCGAACTCGGCTGTCCTGTCGTGCGGCTGGAGGATCTGAGCGACGAACTGGCCGCGCAGCCCGCGCGGGACCCGGGCGTGGCCGTGGACGGCGAGGACCTGGCGTACGTCATCTTCACCTCCGGGTCGACAGGGCGGCCCAAGGGTGTGATGAACGTGCACGCCGCCCTGCGCAACCGGCTTCTGTGGATGCGGGACGAGTACGGCCTCGGCACCGGCGACCGCGTGCTGCAGAAGACTCCGTTCTCCTTCGACGTGTCGGTGTGGGAGTTCTTCTGGCCGCTGATGACCGGCGCCGTGCTCGTGATGGCGCGGCCCGACGGGCACCGGGACAGTTCCTACCTCGCCCGCACGATCGCCGCCGAGGGCATCACCACGCTCCACTTCGTACCCTCGATGCTGCGGCTCTTCCTGACCGAGCCACCGGAGCACTCGGCCGGCCTGCGCCGTGTCTTCTGCAGCGGCGAGGAGCTCTCGCGTGATCTCCACGACCGGTTCCTCGCCACGCACGGCGCCGAACTGCACAACCTGTACGGGCCCACCGAGGCCGCCATCGACGTCACCTTCTGGCACTGCCGTCCGCAAGACGACCGGCGCCCGGTGCCGATCGGCCGCCCCATCGCCAACACCCGCATGTACGTCCTGGACCGGCACGACCGCCCGGTCCCGGCCGGTGTTCCCGGTGAACTGTGCGTCGGCGGACGGGGGCTGGCCCGCGGGTACGTCAACCGCCCGGAGCTGACCGCCGAGCGGTTCACGGACGATCCGTTCGTGCCCGGGGCCCGGATCTACCGCACCGGCGACCTCGCCCGGCACCGCGGCGACGGCGCTCTGGAGTTCCTCGGTCGCCTCGATCATCAGGTCAAGCTCCGCGGCCAGCGCCTCGAGCCGGGCGAGATCGAGGCCGTGCTGACCCGGCACCCGGCGGTCCGCGAAGCGGTCGTGATCGCCCACGAGTCCGGCCCCGGCGATGTCCGCCTGGCCGCATACGTGACCGCGGCGGCCTCGAAGCCGCCCACGGCCGGGGATCTCACCGGTCATCTGCGCGAGCAGCTCCCCGAGTACATGGTCCCGTCCTTCTTCACCGTCCTCGGCGCCCTGCCGCTGACCCCGAGCGGGAAGACCGACCGCAAGGCCCTGCCCGCGCCGCGGCCCGGCCACGGCGATCCGGGCGCCCGGTACGTCGCCCCCGGGGCCGGCCTGGCGCAGGAGCTCGCGGGCCTGTGGCGCGACCTGCTCAAAGTGGAGCGGGTCGGATCCCGCGACAACTTCTTCGACCTGGGCGGACACTCGCTGCTCATGGCCGAGTTCCGGACCCGTCTGGCCACCACGACCGGTCGCGACGTGACCATGGTCGAACTCTTCCAGCACCCCACGATCGAATCCCTCACCGCCTTCCTCGAAGGTGCCCGCAGCGAGCCCGGCGCCGCCGCGAGCGCTGCCCGGGAACGCGCACAGAACCGACGTCATTCCCGTACGCGGCGGCAACAGGTGGCCGAACGCCGGACGTCCTCTCGCGGAGACAGGTGATCCACATGTCACAGCAGCATCACGGACCGGACCAGCAGCGCGAGCAGGACCAGGACCTCGACCGGATCGCCGTCGTCGGCATGGCGGGCCGCTTCCCGGGCGCCGACGACGTGGACGGCTTCTGGGACGGGCTCACGCAGGGGCGTGAGGGCATCACCGTCCTGACCGAGGAGGAGCTCGTCGCGTCCGGGGTCGACCCCGGGACGGCGGGCCACGACGGCTATGTCGGTGCCAAGGGTTCCCTGGCCGGCGCGGACCTGTTCGACGAGAAGTTCTTCGGGTACAGCCCGCGCGAGGCCGAGCTGCTGGACCCCCAGCATCGCGTCTTCCTCGAGTGCGCCTGGCATGCCCTGGAGTCGGCCGGGGTCGACCCGGGCCGGTTCGAGGGCCGGATCGGCGTCTTCGCGGGCGCGGGCCTGAACACGTACCTGTTGTCCAACCTCATGAACAACCAGCAGGTCCTGGACGCGTCCGGCATGTACCAGGTGATGCTCGCCTCGGACAAGGACTTCCTGGCCACGCGAGCCGCCTACAAACTCGGGCTCAAGGGGCCCGCGATCACCGTACAGACGGCCTGCTCCACCTCGCTGACCGCGGTCCACCTCGCCTCGCAGAGCCTGCTCGACGGAGAGTGCGACATCGCTCTGGCCGGCGGGGTCTCGGTCAGCTCGCCGCTGCGGGGCGGCTATCAGTACGAGCCCGGCGGCATCCTCTCCCCCGACGGCACCTGCCGTGCCTTCGACGCGGACGCCCAGGGCACGGTGCCCGGCAACGGTGTCGGCATCGTGGTGCTGCGCCGCCTGAATGACGCGCGGGCCGACGGGGACCGCGTCGACGCGGTCGTCCTGGCCAGCGCGGTCAACAACGACGGCTCGCTCAAGGCCGGCTACACCGCGCCGAGCGTCGACGGACAGGCCGAGGTCATCGCCGAGGCCCTGGCCCTCGCCGCCGTCTCCCCCGAGACCGTCGGCTACGTGGAGACCCACGGCACCGGCACGCCACTGGGCGACCCCATCGAAATCGCCGCCCTCACCCGTGCCCATCGCGCGGGCACCGACGCACAGGGCTACTGCGCGATCGGCTCGGTGAAGAGCAACATCGGCCATCTCGACGCCGCGGCCGGTGTGACCGGCCTGATCAAGGCGGTCCTCGCGCTGCGGCACGAGGCGATTCCTCCGACGCTTCACTGCGAACGCCCCAACCCTGCCCTGGAGTTGGACAGCAGTCCGTTCTTCGTGAACACGGAGCTGCGCCCCTGGCCCCGCGCGGGCCGGCCGCGCCGGGCCGGAGTCAGCTCCTTCGGTATCGGCGGCACCAACGTGCACGTCGTCCTGGAGGAAGCACCCCCCGAACAGCCGGACCGGCCCGCGCGGACCCCGGAGGACGGCGACACACCAGTGCGCCTGCTGCCGCTGTCCGCGAAGTCCGGCCCCGCGCTGGCCGAGGCGGCCGGGCTCCTGGCGGACCGTCTGGAGGGCGACGCCGGGGTGGACCTGGACGCCGTCGCCCACACCCTGGCCCAGCGCCGGACGCCGTTCGCCCACCGGGCCACCGTGGTCGCCCGTTCCACCGGCGAGGCGGTCACCGCGCTGCGCCGACTCGCCCGATCCGCTCCCGCCGCCCGCGCCACCGCGTCCGACGACGCTCCGGTCGCGTTCCTCTTCCCCGGCCAGGGCGCCCAGTACCCGGGCATGGCCCGGGACCTCTACGCGCGGGGCGGGGTGTTCGCCGAGGAGTTCGACCGCTGCGCGGAGCTGTTCGCACCACATCTGGGCGAGGATCTGCGCGCCCTGGTGTTCGCGGATGACTCCGCGAACACGGCCGACCGGCTGCGCCGGACCCGATTCGCCCAGCCCGCGCTGTTCTCGGTGGAATTCGCCCTGGCCCGGCTGTGGCAGTCGTGGGGCGCCACGCCGCGCGCGATGGCCGGGCACAGCATCGGCGAGTACGTCGCCGCCTGTCTGGCGGGCGTGTTCACCCTGCGGGACGCCGCCCGGCTGGTCGCCGCGCGGGGCCGGCTTGTCCAGGAGATGGCGCCCGGGGCCATGCTCAGCGTCTTCCTCTCCGGGCAGGAGACCTCCGCCCGGCTCGGCGAGGGCGAGGACCTCACGATCGCCGCCGTGAACTCCACGGAGCTCACCGTGGTCTCCGGGCCTGTGGAAGCGATCGACGCCCTGCAGCGGCGGCTCGGCGCCGAGGGCGTGGGCTGCCGCCGGCTGCACACCTCGCATGCCTTCCACTCGCCCGCCATGGACGCGGCCGTCGTTCCGTTCGTCGACCTGGTCCGTACCGTCACTCTGTCGGTCCCCGAGGTCCCGTTCCTGTCGAACGTCACGGGCACCTGGATCACCGACGAGCAGGCCACGGACCCCGAGTACTGGGGCACGCATCTGCGTCGGCCGGTGCGCTTCCGTGACGCCCTCGGCGCGCTTCTGGCCGACCCCGGGCTGGTGCTCCTGGAAGTCGGTCCCGGCCAGAACCTCGCCAACTTCGCCCGGGCCCATGGTGACTGGTCCACGAGCCGGACCGTCGTGGGCTCCCTTCGCCACCCCGGCGAGGACGTCACGGACGACGCCCACCTGCTCGCGCAGCTCGGCGCCGCCTGGGCCGTCGGCGTCGCCGTGGACTGGGAGGCGCTCCAGGGCCCGGCTCGGCACCGCCCGGTACGGCTGCCCGGATATCCGTTCCAGCGGCGCCGCTACTGGGTCGAGGCCACCGATCGCGCCCACGGCTCCCGGCCCGCCGTCACCTCGCAGGACGGCTGGTTCTCGACGCCCGGATGGCAGCGGCTCACCCTGCCGGCCCCGAGCGCCGGCACCGGGGACACCTGGGTCGTCCTCGGCGCCGGGCTCCCCCTCGGCGACGCACTCGCCGACCGGCTGGAGCGCGACGGCGACCCCGTCGTCCGCGTCGGCGCCGGCACCGCGCGGGAACAGACCGGCCCGAACTCCTGGACCCTGGACCCCGCCGACAGCGACCACCTGTCCGCGCTCACCCGCTCCCTGGCCCTGCCTCCCCTCACGGACGGGGGCGGGCGGCGCCTTCGCTTCGTCCACCTGTGGAGCACGGCGGACGGGGACATGGAGCCGTCGGCACCCGACGCGCAGCGGCTCGACGCCGCGCGGCGCACCGGGTTCGACAGCCTCCTCGCGCTGGCCCAGGCTCTCGGCGCCGAGAAGCCGGCCGTCCCGGTCACGGTCGACGTGCTGTGCCACGGCGTGTACGACGTCACCGGCGACGAGCCGCTGCTGCCCGAGCACGCCCTGCTGCTCGGCGCGGCCACGGTCATCCCTCAGGAGACGTCCGGCACCGCCTGCCGGATCCTGGACCTCACCCGTGCCGCCCTGGACACCCCGGGTGAGGATGCCGTCCGAGCCGTGCTCGCCGCCCTGGCCCAAGACGGTGGCGGAACCGAATTCGCCCTGCGTGGCCGGCACCTGTGGGCACGCGGCTTCGACCAGGTCGGCTGGATCGCCCCGGCGCCCGCCGGCGGCACCGAGCACACCGGACTGCGCGACGGCGGCGTGTACCTCATCACCGGCGGCCTCGGCGGCCTCGGTCTGGCGCTCGCCGAGCAGATCGCCTCCACCGCCGACCGGCCGGCCCTCGGCCTGCTGGGCCGTTCCGGCTTCCCGGCGCCCGCCGACTGGGACGCCCATCTGAGGGAACACGACGACGGCGACGCCGTCAGCATCCGGATCCGGCGGCTGCGGCACCTGGAGTCCCTCGGCGCCCGCGTGCTGGTGCTGCGGGCCGATGTCACCGACGAGAAACAGATGCGCCGCGCCGTCGAGGAACTGCGGGACGCGGCGGGTCCGTTGAACGGCGTCGTGCACGCCGCCGGGCTGCCCTCCCAGGGCCTGATCATCACCAAGTCCCCGGCCGACGCCGGCGAGGTCCTGGCGGCCAAGACCCACGGGCTGATCGTCCTCGACACGGTCTGCGGCGCGGAGGACCTGGACTTCCTGCTGCTGTGCTCGTCCGTGAGCGCTGTCCTCGGCGGCCCCGGACAGAGCGACTACGCCGCCGCCAACGCGTTCCTCGACGCGTGGGCGCAGCACAAGCGCCGTGCCGGGCTGCCCGTCACCTCGGTCGGCTGGGACACCTGGCGGAACGTCGGCATGGCGGCCGGGCTGGAGAACCGGTTCGGCCTCGACTCCGGCACTCCGCTGACGGGCCACCCGCTTCTGAGGCGTCTGGTGCAGTCCACGTCCACCTCCCGCACGTACGCGACGGTGTTCAGCACAGAGGAGAGCTGGATCGTCGGCGACCACCGCATCCAGGAGCACGGGCTCGTACCGGGCACCGCCTATCTCGAACTCGTCCGGGCCGCGGTCGCCGAGCAGGCCGGCGGGCGGGACATCGAGATCGGTGACGTGCAGTACATGGTGCCGGTGGTCGTCCCCGACGGGCGGATCCGCGAGGTGTTCACCACCGTGGAGGAGCGTGACGGGAACTGGTCCTTCGCCGTGCGGAGCAAGTCCGGCTCGCCCGAGTCGGTGACCTGGACCGATCACGCGCGCGGCAGCGTGACCTTCCACGAGCCCGCCCCGAGGGTCGTCCGCGACCTGGCCGAGCTGCGCGACCGCTGCCAGGCCACCGAAGTGCTCGACACGGACGAGTCGATCAAGCTCGGGCTCGGGCTCGACCGGTTCGAGAAGGGCGGCCCGATCGAGTTCTCCTTCGGACCGCGCTGGCGGTGTATGAAGGAGATCCTGGTCGGCCCCGACCGGGTGATGGCCACGCTGCGGCTCGACGAGGAGTTCCACGGCGACCTCGACCACTACCTGCTGCACCCGGCTCTGCTCGACGCGGCCGGCGGCACCGCACGGGTCCACGCACCGGACACGTACTACCTGCCGTTCAGCTACCGCAGTCTGCGGGCCTTCCACGGCCTGACCAGCACCGTGCACGCCTACGTCGAGGTGAAGGGTGCGACGGACTCCGCAGGGGAGACCAGCACCTGTGACATCGAACTCCTCGCGCCGGACGGTCTGCTGCTGGCCCGGATCGGCGACTTCACCATCAAGCGGATCAACGACCCGGAGGGCCTGGGGCGACAGATCCTCGACGCCGTCGTGGCGCCCGAGGCGGACGAAGCCGGTGTCCAGGGGCACGGCGGGGTTCTGCGGACCCTGGCCGAGGGCATCAGCGAGCAGCAGGGCCAGGACGTCTTCGCCCGGCTCCTCGCGACGCCTGGTCTGCCCGCCCACCTCGTCGTCTCCCGGCGCGATCTCGCGGAACTGCGCGAGCTGGCCCGGTCCCTGACGCCGGAGCTGCTCGAACAGGAGATGGGACAGCTCTCGCTGCCCGGCGGCAGCCACCCGCGGCCGGATCTCGACACGCCGTACGTCGCTCCCCGCACCTCCCGGGAGCGAGAGATCGCCGAGGTGTGGCAGGAGGTGCTCGGTCTGGACCGGGTCGGTGTGGACGACGACTTCTTCGCCCTCGGCGGCCACTCCCTGGGCGCTGTGCAGATCAGCACCCGGCTCACGTCCCGCCTCGGTGTGGAGCTGGACCTGAGGGCCTTCTTCGAGCAGCCCACCGTCGCGTACACCGCCGGCCTGCTGGAGGCGGGCGCGGGCGCGCCGCCGCGGGCCGAGAGCGTCATCGAGGTGCTCAGCCGTGACGAGCCGGAGCCTGGCGTGGACCTGGAGCGACTCTCGGAGCTGTCCGACGACGAGGTGGAAGCGGCACTGCTCCGGCTGCTGGCGTCCGACGGCGCGCACCAGGACCAGGAGGACACGGAATGAGCGGGACCGACCGGGCCGGCGTGGCCCTGGTGGCGGGTGGATCGCGCGGCATCGGCCGCGCGGTCGCGCTGCGCCTCGCCGAGGACGGCTACGACGTGGCGGTGTGCTACGCCTCCGACAGCGCCGCCGCGACGAGCCTGAAGAAGGAGCTCGACGCGCTGGGCCGGGCGTCGTACGTGCGGCGGGCCGATGTCGGCGACAGCGTGGCGGTGGAGGAGTTCGTCGACGGGGCCGAGGAGGCCCTCGGCGCGGTGGACATCGCCGTGGCCTCGGCCGCCGTGCTGCGTGACGGCCCGTTGGCGGCGATGGAGGACGACGACTGGGCCGCCGTCCAGCGGGTGAACCTCGACGGCACCTACTACGTCTGCCGGACCGTCATCAACGGCATGATCGAGCGCCGGCGCGGCGCGATCGTGACGATGTCGTCCATCGCGGGACTGCACGGCAACGCCGGCCAGACCAACTACGCCGCCTCCAAGGCCGGGATCATCGGGTTCACCAAGTCGCTGGCCCGCGAGGTCGGCCGGTACGGGGTACGCGCCAACGTGGTCGTGCCCGGGTTCGTCGAGACGGATCCCGTCGCGGCGCTCCCGGACGAGGTGCGGGAACGGTTTCGTGAGCGCATCCCGCTGGGGCGGTTCGGCACGCCCCAGGAGATCGCCGGCCTCGTCGCGTACCTGCTCTCGCCCCAAGCCGCGTACATCACCGGCTCGGCCTTCCAGATCGACGGCGGGGTGGCCGTCTGACATCCGGCCCCACACACCCCACAGCGGCACCCATGACGGCTCCGGGACGGGGACACGACCTTGCAGATCCAGGCTGACACCCGACGGTGCGTCGGCGCGGGCATGTGCGCGCTGACCGCACCCGACCTCTTCGACCAGTCCGAACACGACGGGACCGTCGTCCTGCTACGGCCGGACGTGACCGGGCCGGAAGCGGCCGAAGCCGCACGCCACGCGGTGCACTGCTGTCCCTCGGGCGCCCTCACGCTGACCGACTGACCTGACGTCTCCCGGTGCGCGGAGCTCCGCCGCGCACACCGGCCTGACGAAGGAGGAACACCTCATGCAGAACCCCTGGTTCGCCCAGCGGGAACCGCGGGAGGAAGAGGGCGGGATACGCCTCTTCTGCCTCCCTTACGCGGGCGGCAGTGCCTCGGCCTACCGGGCCTGGTCCGGCCTGGCCCCTGACCGGGTGCGGGTGCATCCGCTGGAGCTGCCGGGCCGCGGCACTCGCTGGGGCGAGACCCCGGTGGCCAGGATGCCGCTGATGACCGAGTCGCTGGCCGAAGCACTCGCGAAGCGTCTGGACCGGCCCTACGCGTTGTTCGGCCACAGCATGGGTGCGCTCATCGCCTTCGAACTCACCCGGACCCTGCGGGCGAAGGGCCTGCCACTGCCCAGGCACCTGTTCGTCTCCGGCTCGAATGGGCCCGACCTGCCCCGCACCCGGCGGCCGATCCACACGGCGCCGGACACCGAGGTGGTGGAGGAGTTGCGCTTCCTCGGCGGCACGCCGGCCGAACTTCTGGAGGACCCCGCGCTGATGAAGCTGGTGCTGCCCGCACTGCGCGCCGATTTCTCACTCCTGGAGACGTACCGGTACCACGCGCAGTCTCCGCTGCCCGTGCCCATGACCGTGTTCGGAGGCGACCGCGACCCCCTGGTGAAGAGCGGACAGTTGCACCGATGGCTGCGTCAGACGAGCGCCGCCGGACGCCTGGAGATCCTGCCCGGCGAGCACTTCTTCCTGCACTCGGCCGCGGCCAGGATGCTGACGACGATCACCGAGGACCTGGCCCCGCTGGAGGCGCTGCCCGACCCCGCCGCGCAACGGGACGTGGTCTGACCGGCCCCTCCCGGTCTCTCCTCCTCCGGAACACGGCCCTTGAAGGAATCGTGACCGTTTCCACCGCCCGGCAGCCGGATCGTCTCCGTCGCCCACCGCCGGCCGAACCTGGACGACACCCTCACCGACCGCGCCGCCGCCTTCACCGCCTGGGTCGGGGAGTTCGGCGCCGCCCGCGGCATCCCCGAAGAGGTGGGATGCTCAGCGTCTCGCCCGGTTGCACCTCCAGCAGCGTCTTGCTCTTCGCCGCCACGCCTCACCGCCGTCCATGCCGATCCGCACCGCGGCGAGACCACCGCTACCGAAACCCCGGCCGTGCGCGCCTGGTCGGTCGGGCGCCACGCCGAACTCTCCGCGAACCCACCTGGGTTGCAACGGTCTCGCAACGTGGCATCGCGCAGACTCGATACCGACCGCCGGCCAGGGACGGCCGGCGCGGTCCGAGGGAGGCCACGCTCATGACCCGTTACGCCGCACCCGGCACCGAGGGCTCGCTGATGTCGTACGCGACCCGGTACGACCACTGGATCGGCGGCGAGTACGTCGCTCCGGCGGGCGGGCGCTACTTCGAGAACCCGAGCCCGGTCGACGGCCGCGCCTTCACCGAGGTGGCGCGCGGCACCGCCGAGGACGTGGAGCGGGCCCTGGACGCGGCGCACGCCGCCGCCCCGGCCTGGGGACGTACGTCCGCGGCCGACCGGTCGCAGGTCCTGCTGCGGATCGCCGACCGCATGGAGCAGCAGCTGGAGGCCTTGGCGGTCGCGGAGACCTGGGAGAACGGCAAGCCCGTCCGCGAGACGCTGGCCGCCGACATCCCGCTCGCCATCGACCACTTCCGCTACTTCGCGGGCGCGCTGCGGGCCCAGGAGGGCGCGCTGAGCCAGATCGACGACGACACCGTCGCGTACCACTTCCACGAGCCGCTGGGCGTCGTCGCGCAGATCATCCCGTGGAACTTCCCGCTGCTGATGGCGGTGTGGAAGCTGGCGCCCGCGCTGGCCGCGGGCAACGCGGTCGTCCTCAAGCCCGCCGAGCAGACGCCCGTCTCCATCCACTACTGGATGAGCCTGGTCGCCGACCTGCTGCCGCCGGGCGTGATCAACATCGTCAACGGCTTCGGCGAGGAGGCGGGCAAGCCGCTCGCGTCCTCGCCCCGGGTCGCGAAGATCGCGTTCACCGGCGAGACGACGACGGGCCGGCTGATCATGCAGTACGCGGCGGAGAACCTCAAGCCGGTGACGCTGGAGCTCGGCGGCAAGTCGCCCAACATCTTCTTCGACGACGTCTCGTCGGCGGACGACGACTTCTTCGACAAGGCACTGGAGGGCTTCGCGATGTTCGCCCTCAACCAGGGCGAGGTCTGCACCTGCCCCTCCCGCGCCCTCGTCCAGGGCGGCCACTACCGCGACTTCCTCGAGGCGGCCGTCGATCGCACCGAGCGCATCGTGCCGGGCCACCCCCTGGACACGGACACGATGATCGGCGCCCAGGCCTCCGCCGACCAGATGAACAAGATCCTGTCCTACCTGGAGATCGGCCAGCAGGAAGGCGCCAAGATCCTGACGGGTGGTCAGCGCATGGAACACGGCGGCGACTTGGCGGGCGGCTTCTACATCCAGCCGACCATCTTCGAGGGTGACAACCGCATGCGGGTCTTCCAGGAGGAGATCTTCGGACCGGTCGTCGCCGTCACCTCCTTCACCGACTTCGACGACGCCATGCGCACCGCCAACGACACCCTCTACGGCCTCGGCGCCGGCGTCTGGACCCGCGACACCACCACCGCCTACCGCGCCGGCCGCGCGATCCAGGCCGGCCGCGTCTGGACGAACTGCTACCACGCCTACCCGGCCCAACCGGAGTTTGACACAGCTCCGTATTGGCCGTCTACTCTCCACCCACACCCCTGCCACCTGGGAGAACGGGAGATCCAACGTGCGGGACGACCACGAGATAGACGATCGGCCCTTCGCTGACCCCAGCCTCCCCCTGGGTGGGTACTGCCGCATCTCCGACGCCGACCTTGCAGACATCCGCAGGGCCGTAAAAGAGGGCAGGATCACCGAGGAGGAGGCTGCGGAGCTTGAGCGGAAGGGCGTCCTCAAGCAGAAGGACGATCTTCGATGGCTGGCAGGCAAGCACAACCGCGAGGTGGTCTTCTACGAGGACAACAACCTGTCCGCGTTCAAGCGAAACGTGTCGCGGCCGGACTTCAAGCGGGCTCTCAGCGACCTCCGGGCAGTCCGCATCGCCGGGATGCTGTCGTACGACATCGACAGGTTCGCCAGGCAGCCCCGGGACCTCGAAAAGGCCATCGACATCTACGAGGACTCGAGGAAGCGGCTCATCTTCGACACGATGTCGGGCCAGAACTTCGACCTCTCGACTGCTGACGGAAGATTCTCGGCCCGCCTCTTCGTCTCAATAGCCAACAAGGCTTCCTCGGACACCTCACGACGCATCATCCGGGACAACAAGTGGAAGGCGGCCAAGGGCAAGTACCACGGAGGCACCCTGGCTTACGGCTGGGACGTAAACGACCGCGATAAACTCGACCCTCAGGCCGCGAAGCTGATCAACGAGATCATCGATGGACACATAGCCGGGGACAGTATCCATACCTGCATGGACTACCTTCACGAGAACGGTGCGGTGAACCCGAATACGGGCCAGCCGTTCACGTGGGCCGGCACTAAGACCATGATCTTCCGGGCCCGCAACTTCGGCATCCGAATCTATAAGGGTCAGCCTCAGTTCAACAGCGACGGCAGCTACGTCATGGGGGATTGGGAGCCCTTGGTCGTGACACCCAACGGTGAACCGGACCTCGCGAAGTTCGAAGCGCTCCAGGCGATACAGAAGGGAGCCATCAAGCCGGGTGACAAGACGACAGCGAAGTACTTCCTATCCCGGATCATCCGCTGTGGCCGATGCATGTTTCCGATGACGGGCAAGCCCGTCTGGATCAGGGGAAGGAAGTCGAACACTTTCGCCTACAACTGCAATAAGCAGCACCCGGACCAGTGCGGCGGCCTGCAAGTCTCAGGACCCCGGGTTGACCAACTGATCAAGGACCTGATCTTCGGCATGGTCGAGAAGGCCGCCACGGAGCGGAGCATCCTGGAGGCAGCGCAGCCGGAGCCCTGGGAGAAGGAGGACGAGTTCAACGACATACTTGAGCAGATCGAAGAGCTGAAGGCCCTCTGGGAAGCGAAGCAAGTCCGGGCCAGCTCCTACGTCACAGCCCTGGACGATCTTGAGTCTCGTAGGGACGACCTCAAGGCGGAGAGGGCTATGTCGATCGTTCCTCCGGCCATCAAGGTCCTTTCGCCGGAGCTTCTTACGAAGGGGTGGGACGGGCTTTCCCTGGAGCGGCAGAGGCTCATCGTGAGGGAGATCCTAACTGCCGTCATCATTCATCCGTCAGGTCGCGGGAAGGGCCGCACGTTCGACGCGACCCGAGTGGAGCCGGTGTTCCGCTAGTCGGCCGGCGCGAGGCCCATCAGCTCCAGTATCCGCTCGGCTTGGTCCTCGCTTAGCTCAGGGGCCCGTTCGAGCCATCGAGTCAACCACTCCTCGTGGGTCACAGTGCCACGCCCCAACTTCCCGCAGGTGATTCCAGCAGCTTGGCGGGCTCGATCGTTGGCGGAGTCGAACGGAGGACGGATGGAATGAATGGCCGAGGCACAGCACAGCTATCTGGATGCTGAGGAACGTCTGGGTTGTGCGAGCAGAGAAGGACGATCGGGTTGGGCTTCACGGTGCCCCTCAAAGGTGCGCAGGTCAGTGCTGATCCACTGCCTTCAGGACTACGACCGTTCGCGATGCTCCACCGCCAAGTACAGCGATCGTCGAACACACTCGATGGTCCGCACAATCCCCGGTTTCGGAAACCGGGGATTGTCACCTATATTGCGCCCCTCGGACGCCAGCGCCAAGCGGGTCGTGCCTGCCGGGCCGTTCGCTGTCCGGGACACGGTGGAGTACGCATACACGGTCACCAACACCGGTGACTCCGCCCTGCACGGGGTGACGGTCACGGACAACCTGATCGGCACCGCCACCTGCGACAGCACCGCGCTCGCCGCCGGGGAGAACACCGCCTGCTACGGCAGCTACACCGTCACCGAGGTCGATCTCGCCGCCTGTCCGCACGCCGGAAACGGCGACGACGACGGGAACGGGAGCGGAGGGAGCGGCGACGGCGGATACGGTACGACCTGTTCCGTCACCAACACCGCCGCCGCCACGGCGGCCGACCCGCAGGGCGAGACGGTCACCAGCAACACCGCCACCGCCACCATCCAGGTCACCACCGGCAGCCACGACGGCTACGGCGCCGAGCCCGGCCGCAGAAGAGGGAAGGGAAACTGGACAGCACCTCTGATCCTTCTCCTCGTCGATCCGCACCCCGCCTCGGACCTGGCTGTCTCCGAGGTGGGGCGCGGTGGTTGGGTGTCCCGGCGGTCGCGGCACAGCGCTGTTCCGGCGCAGCAGCGATGCCTTGCGCCGTTCACCTCGTACCGGGGCAGCTCCGCCGGGCGGCGCGGCGGGATCGCCGACACGTCGAGGTCGCCCATGCCGAGGGCGGCGATCCCCTCGGCGTGCTTGAGCGCCCACTTCATCTGCGGTCCGGACACGCGTACCGGGCCGCGGCGTAGACGGTCCACCTCCGAGACCCGCTCGCCGGGCGGCACCGTCAGCAGCGAGTCCAGCACAGCCCGCTGCCCGGTGTGCAGCAGCACGAACAGCGTGTCCCACAGCCGCTGGTTCACCGCCTCGCGCACCGTGCCCGCCGGCCTCGTCAGCGTCGTTGTCCTGGGCAGGAGCACCCGCCGCCCGCGCAGCCACCCAGCCGCCGCGTCGAGCCGCACCTTCGGCCCGTCCCCGGTCGGCCAGGCCCACGCGTCCAACCACCCGCTCAGCTCGTCCCGGTCCTCGGGGAAGTCGCGCCAGCCCCCCAGCTGTCTGGATCTCCCCGGCGTGCGTACGGGCCGTACCGTCCCTCTCGCCGTACATCTTCAAGTACGACGGGTCCGCGATCTCCAGCTCGGCCAGGTACTCGGCGACCGCCGCCGGCACCTGCCGCGGGTCCGGCATGAACGGGCCCAAGTAGCGCACGCCCTGGGTCCCGCCGCCGGGCCACCCGCTCAGCCCGGTGCTCCGCAGCCGCACCCAGCCGGAGGTGTGCCGGCTATTGGCAGGAGTGGTTGTCGCAGGTGCGGCAGACGGTCAGGTCGTGCTCTACCGCAGGATGGCCTGTGCGTGAGCTGGTACCCGTACAGGTGTCCGGGCACTGTGCCCCCGCCGCGTCCGGCCCGGCCGCGAGGTAACACGGAAGGTGGTGTGCGCGGTGCTGGAATTTCCCCTGATGAAGAACCAGCACCAGGTGAACGTGCCCTGTAGACCTTCGCCCAGTATCGGGACTGGACAGACTCGTCGCCCAGCCATGCGGACCACTCAACCGCCCGAATCCGTACGGGCTTGGATCGCCGAATAGGGAGAGTTACTCGTCAACGCGAATGGGCCCAGGCCCCTTCACCGCAGGGAGCGGGAAGAGCCCAGGCCCGGGGCCGGTGTTCTCAGCCAGCATCGGTCAGGCCGCCCTCCGGAGCGGAGGGTCAGGCGCCTCCGCCGCTAGAAGAACCCAAGCTTCTTCGGCGAGTAGCTGACCAGAAGGTTCTTGGTCTGCTGGTAGTGCTCCAGCATCATCTTGTGGGTCTCTCGGCCGATGCCCGACTGCTTATATCCTCCAAAAGCACTGTGCGCCGGGTAGGCGTGGTAGCAGTTCGTCCAGACGCGGCCGGCCTGGATCGCGCGGCCGGCGCGGTAGGCGGTCGTGGTGTCGCGGGTCCAGACGCCGGCGCCGAGGCCGTAGAGGGTGTCGTTGGCGGTGCGCATGGCGTCGTCGAAGTCGGTGAAGGAGGTGACGGCGACGACCGGGCCGAAGATCTCCTCCTGGAAGACCCGCATGCGGTTGTCACCCTCGAAGATGGTCGGCTGGATGTAGAAGCCGCCCGCCAAGTCGCCGCCGTGTTCCATGCGCTGACCACCCGTCAGGATCTTGGCGCCTTCCTGCTGGCCGATCTCCAGGTACGACAGGATCTTGTTCATCTGGTCGGCGGAGGCCTGGGCGCCGATCATCGTGTCCGTGTCCAGGGGGTGGCCCGGCACGATGCGCTCGGTGCGATCGACGGCCGCCTCGAGGAAGTCGCGGTAGTGGCCGCCCTGGACGAGGGCGCGGGAGGGGCAGGTGCAGACCTCGCCCTGGTTGAGGGCGAACATCGCGAAGCCCTCCAGTGCCTTGTCGAAGAAGTCGTCGTCCGCCGACGAGACGTCGTCGAAGAAGATGTTGGGCGACTTGCCGCCGAGCTCCAGCGTCACCGGCTTGAGGTTCTCCGCCGCGTACTGCATGATCAGCCGGCCCGTCGTCGTCTCGCCGGTGAACGCGATCTTCGCGACCCGGGGCGAGGACGCGAGCGGCTTGCCCGCCTCCTCGCCGAAGCCGTTGACGATGTTGATCACGCCCGGCGGCAGCAGGTCGGCGACCAGGCTCATCCAGTAGTGGATGGAGACGGGCGTCTGCTCGGCGGGCTTGAGGACGACCGCGTTGCCCGCGGCCAGCGCGGGCGCCAGCTTCCACACCGCCATCAGCAGCGGGAAGTTCCACGGGATGATCTGCGCGACGACGCCCAGCGGCTCGTGGAAGTGGTACGCGACGGTGTCGTCGTCGATCTGGCTCAGCGCGCCCTCCTGGGCCCGCAGCGCGCCCGCGAAGTAGCGGAAGTGGTCGATGGCGAGCGGGATGTCGGCGGCCAGCGTCTCGCGGACGGGCTTGCCGTTCTCCCAGGTCTCCGCGACCGCCAAGGCCTCCAGCTGCTGCTCCATGCGGTCGGCGATCCGCAGCAGGACCTGCGACCGGTCGGCCGCGGACGTACGTCCCCAGGCCGGGGCGGCGGCGTGCGCCGCGTCCAGGGCCCGCTCCACGTCCTCGGCGGTGCCGCGCGCCACCTCGGTGAAGGCGCGGCCGTCGACCGGGCTCGGGTTCTCGAAGTAGCGCCCGCCCGCCGGAGCGACGTACTCGCCGCCGATCCAGTGGTCGTACCGGGTCGCGTACGACATCAGCGAGCCCTCGGTGCCGGGTGCGGCGTAACGGGTCATGAGCGTGGCCTCCCTCGGACCGCGCCGGCCGTCCCTGGCCGGCGGTCGGTATCGAGTCTGCGCCGCCGGACGTTGCAACTCCGTTGCACCCGGGCCAGTTCGGCATGGTCAGCATCGCGCCGCAGCCACTGAAGTAGGTCCGGGGCAGCCGGACGAGATCGTCATGAAGTTGTCTACCGGGGCGCTTTGACTTGCAGTGATGGAGCAACCCTCGTCTCTGAGCTGCGCAGATGCGCCCTTCGGCGTCTTTCAGAGGGCGGTTCGCGAGATGATGTCGCTTTCGGGATGAGGCTGGGAAAGGGTCGGTGGTCACCGTGTTCATCGGCTACTGCTTCCTGATGAAGCTGCCGGTCTCGGCCTCGGTGAGGACGTGGAGCTCGACCAGGCGTATCAGCTTGGCGCGGGTGCGTTTCGATGTTCTTCGGCAGGAGTTCGTGGCCGAGGGCTTCGCAGACGTCACGGGCCCGGAGGGGGCCGGTGGCCGCGTTGAAGACGGCGAGGATCTGGGGGTAGTCCGGTGCTCGGGCAGGTCCGGCGGGGCGGCCGGGAGCCGGTTCAGCGAAGCCGGTGATGGTCTCCAGGATGATCGCGAGGTGTTCGAGGCGGGTCTCAGCCTTCCGCAGGCGGCTGTGCAGTTCGGTGATCTGTCCGCGAAGGTCGTCGGCCAGGGCCCATGCGGCTTCCCTTCCCGCACTCATCCCGTGAATCGGCATCCCCCCGAGGACATCCTGCGAGTCTCCGACACCCCTTCCGTTCCCTCGGGTTGCCGGTGCTCCGCAGAACCCGCCGACGCTCCGGCAGGGTCAGCGGCGGCGGCGGCCGGTGGCGCCGGTGGTGCGGGCGATGAACGCCGTACGTCCTTCGCTCGCCTTGTCGACCGGCGGCATCGCAGCCCGTTGGCGGTCGGCACGGTTCAGCAGCCACGCGGGGGCGGTCACGCGGGCCAGGTCGAGGAGGCTGTCGATGAAGTGGATGTCGGCGAACGATGAGCCTTCCGGGTAGGCCTTTCGGGCCGTGGTCCATTCGGCGAGCGTGCGTGCGGCGTTCCTGGCCATCGACACGGTGTCGATGGCCAGGGCGCCCCGGCGTCCGCCAGTGGCGCGCCGCCAGGTCTCCTGCATGGAAGTAACCACTTCGTCCCGAAGACGGTGGAGTTCGTCCGGCGGGGTGTAGCAGAGCGTGTCAAAGCGTTCCACACCATTCGTCTCCTTGAGGGAGCTCATCTGGCCCGCGTGGGTCGTGGCCGCGTACTCCCAGACGGCAAGGAGGGCGAGGCTGACCTCGTCGGAGTCCAGGTCGATCGCGGCCTCCAGGTCACGCATGATGACGAGGTCGTCCTCGGGCAGGCGGGGCGAGTTGAGGTGGGTCAGCACGCCGAGCAGGCGTCCATCGACCTCTTCACGCGAGGCACGGGCGAGGTCGGGCAGCCGGCGCAGGTTCGCGCGCATCTTGCGGATCACCATCCCGCCCTCCTCGACATCGAGGACGGCTTTGGCCTCCGCCCAGTCGTAGTAGATGTCCTGCTCGGAGCCGGAGTCGTCAGGGACGGCGTCAGCGATCCTGGCCACCGCATCACGGTGGCGTTGCCGATGAGGGAAATACGTCCTGACGAGTGCCAACTTCAGTGGGATCTCCGGAATTCGGGCGCTCTCGCAGAAGAAGGCGAGCAGGACTGTGTCGTCTAGTGGGCGGCCGGGCCGGTGCCGGCGCGCCAGCACGCGGGCGAGGTCTTTCACTTCCTGCGGGTAGGAGGTGCGGGTTCCGGCCCGCCCCAGGAACACCCTGTCGGGGGCGGGCAACAGGCCCGAGCGGCGCCAGCGTTCGAGCTGCGCAACGCTGACGGGGTTCCCGTCAGCAGCCGTCAAGTCCATGAGTTCGCGATAGGCGCCCGTCGGCGCGGAGCGTGGCATGCGAAGACGCTACAAAACGGGCTTCTCGATTCTCGGGCGCCAGGCGCGGGGGTGCAGCTCGCCCGCATCTCCCGCCGCTGCAGTGGCAGGTGCAGCCTCCCCGCACCGATCGTTCCCGCAATCCACCGCAGCGCCACCCCGAGCGCTGCACCTGCTCGCCCGCTTGGTCAGCGCCAGCGACGGCGACGCCGGCCTTGCCCGGATGTAGGGCCTCGGGTACTGAAATTGAACTCGTGGTGTCGGTCGGCTGGTGGTGACGGCGTCAGAGTACGAGACCGCCGACGGTTGCCGGCTCGGGTTCAGGACGACGGCTGTAGCCAGCACCGCTCCGCGACCAAACTCACCTCGACGTCATCGCTCCAAAAGCAGACCTCCAGTCATGAGAGTTACCCACCTTGCGCGAGAACCAGGACCTCGCCAGGGCACTCGCCGGTTCCGATCAACGAGATCGAGGTGACGGCGGGAAGGGTCGCGGTCGACCTCGGATGCGGCTCGGGCCTGTGGACGCGGCAACTCGCCAAACAGGGCTGGAGCATGACCGGCTACGACTACTCGCCGACCGCGCTCCGACGCGCTCGGGCCCGCGGCGGCGATATCACCTACACGCTGTGGGACATCAACGTCGACCAGGCTCCCCGCGCGTTGGTTCCTGGGAGCGTGGATCTCGTGGCCTGCCGTGACGCCCTCGCTTACCTGAATGTGGCCCGCCTCGCCGTTGAGCTGCGGCGGCTGCTGAAGCCGGGCACTGGCCGCCTGTACGCGATGACACCGGTCGACAGCTGCGCCGGTACCGACGGCCCGTTCGCGCGGAGCATGTCCCCGGCCGATCTCGACCGGCTCTGCGCGCACTGGCACGACGACCAACGCCGGTTCCGCATCGACGACCGACACGTCGGCGTCCTGCTGCGCGCACCCGCCGCGTAGTCCCAGTTCACCTTCCGGCCAGCGCCCGGGCCCTCGTTCCCGGCGGTGTCCGCCTGGAAGACATGATCGGCCCCGGTGCGGGACGCCGCAGCAGTCTCCTCCGCCGGCTGCGCGGGGCACTCGCGCCGGGGTCCCCCCGGCCGAACTCCACCTCCCGCGGCCCGTACGAGCCCCGACCGACCGTCGCTTGCGCACCACGTTCTCGCGGTCCAGCTCCGTTCCCAGTGACCGCTCGGCCCGGGCCAGCACGGCTTCCACCGGCTCCTAGCGCAGATCCACCGAACGCGGCGTCATGCGCCCGAAGGCACCAAGCCGGAGGTCGCGGCGTACCTGAAGCCGGCCGCTCCGGGAAGGCTCCTGGACATGGTGGTGGAAGTCCCCTCTGTGTGGACCGTCCACCATGCCGGGCGCCGGATGCGGGCGGACGACGGCAATGGCTCCAGGTTCCACGGCCGCGAGGGCGCCAGGCCCGCTCTAGGAAGCCCGAACCTGGCCGATGAGGCGAAGGAGAGTACGAGTCGAGCCGAGGTCAGGCAGGACGTGGTCTGCCCCTGCTGCTCGTAGTTGCTCTTCGGTGGTGGTGCCTGAGGCGACCCCGATGACCCTGGCGCCGCCTTCCAGGCCGGTGCGTACGTCTTCCAACGAGTCGCCCACGATCATGGTGTTGTCGCGATCGAACTGGGCCCCGTGCTTCGTGGCTGCCCGGTCTTGGGCGATGCGTACGAGAGCCGGGCGGTGGGAATCGTCGGACGCGTAGCCGCCGATGGTGGTGTCGAGGTAGCCGATGAGGCCCAGCTCGGACAGCTTGGTCTCGGCGCTGCCTCTCAGATTTCCCGTGACGACGGTCGGGATCAGGCGCTCCGCCTGGTGAACCGCGGTCAAGGCGTCCACAGCTCCGGGCATGATGACCCCCTCGGTGGCCAGCAGCTCCCGGTGGCCGGCCAGCCGGTCGGGGAGCTCGGCGACGATACGGTCCGCCAGCGTCGCCACGCTCCTCTCGGGAACCTGATTGACGCGCAGGAGCTCGCGGACTGCCAGGGGCATGGTGACTCCGGTGCCGCGGGCCGGCAGAGCGGTCGGGGGACGGCCGACGACGCTGGTGAAGGTCTCCCGGTACACAAGCCGGTCGATGTCACCGGTGTAAACGAGGGTGCGGTCGATGTCCCACAGGACCAGGATCATGCGGCACGCTCGCTCATAACGACTTGACCGCGTTCCAGAAGGTCTCGGGCGGGAGCCGCCGAGGAGTAGCGACGGGCTTCGGCGAGCATCGCGTCCAGGTTGTCGTCCAAACGTGCGGAGCGGACTCCGGCGGCGAGCGCTAGGACTTCGTGTCCGGTCGCGGATCCGGCCTCGACGTCGCCGGCGCGCATCTGGGCGGTGGCGGCGCGGGAGAGGAACTGGGCGCGGGTGCGGATCTCGTCCGGGCTGAAGGCGTTGCGGGCGTCAGCGAATGCCTGGGCGGCCTGGTCGGGGCGGCCCAGATCGAGCAAACAGCTGGCTGTCTGGCCCATGACCTCGCCGGGGTTGATCCAGTAGAGCCAGTGAGGGTCGTCCTCGCCGCGTCCCCGGGCGCACAGGGTCTGGGCCTCCTCCAAGGCGATGCGGGCCTGGCGTTCCTCGCGCAGACGGGCGTGCCCGCGGGCCTGGCGGGTGAGGAGCATGGCGTGCAGGGCGGGGGCGTCTTGGTCGGCGATGACCTGGCGGGCTGTGCGCGCGGCGGTGATCGCGTCGCGGGGATCACCAACGGAGTAGCCGTGGATGGCGATGAAGGACAGCGCCCCGGCGCGCAGCCTGCTGTCGCCGCTGGCATGGGCAGCGCGCAGGGCCCCGAGGAGAAGGTGGCGGGCGACGTCGTGGGCGCCGCTGTCGAAGTGGTACCAGCCAGTCTGGATCGCGGTGTCCGCGGCCACCGCCGCAAGGCGCCGGCCGGTCTCCTCGGTGAAGTCCCCTTCTTTTAGGAGCCGGAGAAGGACCTTGAGGTGCGCCGTGGCTGCTCGGGCGAGGTTGCCACTGCCGTGATTGGCATCGGCCTGGCGCAGAGCGTCGGTGGTCGACTGCAGGCTGGTGAGGAGCTGGCCGGAGACGCTGATTCCGTTCCGGGCGGTGGAGGCCATGGCCTCAGGAGGGGCGATGGCTGCTTGCAGGATGTACTGCGTGAGGCCGGCCCCACCCAGGGCGATCACACTGCGGCGGTTCAATCCGGTCATGGCTCCTCCGACGGCTGCGTCCAGTGACGTCACCATACGAGCCGTCGTCCACGGCAGAGCCGGGTCGATGGCAGCGCTGAGCCGCTGCGATTCAGCCTGCGCGAAGGGGGCCAGGAGGAGCGGACGCAGGTCGGCAGGAAGCCCAAGTCCGGTCAGGAGGTCGATGATCGCCTCACGGCCGTTGACCTGTTTGAGGCCGCGCTCCACGTCCGAGATGTAGCCCTGAGTCAGGCCGGTCAGCTCGCGTACGGCTTTCTGAGAGAGCCCAGATCGGCGTCGGACAAGGCGTACGACAGTTCCGAAATCCCAGGTAGCAAGGGCCTCGTGTACTTGCTCGTCGCGCCAAGCCCGGACCGGGACCGTCGGTGTCTCATCGGTCCGGGCACAGGCAGCGCACCGCGTATCCGGGTTGTATCGGCTCATCGGCAGCCCGCACCGTTCGCACATCCGCCCAGGCGTCTCTGGCATGACCACCTCAGCTCCCCTGGTCGTGATCCAGCTCGCCCCAGCCGTGAGTCCAGGCTAGGCGGAGATCGATATCGCCGCAGCGATATCGCTGCGGCGGTGCCCTGCCAGCCGGCGCGGCTCCAGACTCATGGCACTGCACCCGTTGCTCCCCGTTGAACTTTGTTGGTTCTGGGGCATTTTGATCCGCTGCTGCAGAAAGGAGATGCCCCATGGGACGAGTACGCAGGGCCGTGTCCGCATCTCGCAGCGGGCGCCTTCGGCTACGCGGCGATCTCGGTGCAGTGCACGCGCCGCTGGGATGCGACCGCGATGGCTGGGACGGGCGGAGCAGCTTCCCCTTGCCTTATTGCATCGCGGGCGCGGCTGGCCGGCAGGGGGCCCCGAAGGCGGTTCTCGCTTCAGGGCCGCTCGCGAGCGTCCCGCCAGTAGTTCTTCAGCATGTCGGTCGGCCATTCCGGCTGGCGGACGGGGCCGCGGGGCAGCATCTCTCGGAAGACGGGCGCCAGGTCGATCACCGGCGTGCCGTCATCGGCGTCCAGGTCCGTGACGTGAAGGTCCCGGCCCTCGACTCGCAGCAGGCGGGGGTACGAGACCCCGAGGCGGGCGGGGCGGCGATGGTTCCGGTGTACAAGTCCGCCGGTGGCGGGCCACTCGGGGTTCCCCCGCGGGCTGCGCGGTTCGAGTTCGATGTCGCTGTCCGATCCCAGGTGGAAGTGGAAGACCACCTCGACGTGGCCGAACTCGTCGATCCCTTCGAGGGCGCTCTCAGGGATTTCCGGAACGAGGCGGATGATCGATTCGACGCCGGCCTTGTAGTCGTCGAGGCGACCGGTCTGGCCTCCAACAACGGTGGCGATCACCGGAACCTGGAGATAGTTGCTGGCCTTGAACATGTACTGCCTCTCCTGCTACGGCCGCCGTTCGAGGGCGGGGGTTTCCTGATCCGGGCGTCCGTACGCTATCGGTCAGCGGGCGGCGAGCACTGCGCGCGCCTGGGCATCGAGCTCGGCCGCCGGGCTGCCGCCTCGCGTTCGGAACGGGCTCAGAGCTCGGCGCATCTGCACGACGGTCTCCCGTGCGCGGCCGGACTGTACCCCGGTCATCGCGTCGAGCGCCTGCTGCCAGGTGGTGCAGGCCGCGTCGAGCTGCCCTTGCCGGACCTGTACGTCACCGAGGTATCCCAGGGTCACGGAGTGGGTGCGCTTGAACTGCGCCCGGCGGGTGCGGACGCTGCGCTTGAACTCCCTCTCGGCGCCCTTCAGGTCGCCGAGATCCCTCAGCGTGGCGCCGGTTTCGTGGGCGAGGCTGGCCTCAGCGAAGAACCAGACGCGCTCCGGTTCCTCGCCTTCGTCGGTGGCACGCCCGAGATCCTTTTCGGCTTGGAGGAGCGCGGTTGCGGCCTGCGCCTTGTGCCCGGCGGCAGCGAGCGCCCGGGCGTGAACAACTCCGAGGAGTGCCTTCTCCCGCCAACACGCCTCCCGGTATCGGCGACCGGAGAGGGATCCTTCTGCCAGGCGGACGGCCTCCGCCGGCTGCTTCAGGTCGACCGCCTGGTGGGCCATGGCGCGCAGCACGTGTCCGGCGAGGGGCGCGTCGCCGGCCTCCTCGGCGAGCTGGGTCGCCAAGGTCAGCCACCGGAGCGCGATCGGGTGCTCGCCCGCGTCGAAGGACGTCCATCCCGCGAGGTAGGCAAGTTCGGCTGCCGCAGAGGTCATGGCCCGGCGTACATGGTCGGTGGGGAACCGGCCGGAGAGAAGCTCGGCAACATCGGTGCGCAGGTAGGCGACGAGCGCGGTGCGCCCCACGCCTCTCCCGCCGCGCTCCTGGTCCCGCCGGGAGAGGAACTGCGTCATCTCGCGGACACTGGCGACGTCATCGAGGGTGACGGCGCGCTGCGTGAGCGGCTTCCTGGCCCGAGCGCGTTCCGCCGCCTGCTGCCACTCGGCCTCGGAGGGGAGAACCAGGCCCGCAACCGAGTAGGCCGTCTGCGCCAGCACCTGGCGTCGCTCTATGTCCATGTCCGTGCTCCCGAGGGTCGCCAGCGTGGTGAGGGCATCGACGCTCCACCCGGGTGCTGGCGGCGCGGCTCGGTCTTCCTGCTCCAGCCCGATGTCGGCGAGCGTGATGACACGGCCAAGGCCACGGGTGAGCGTCTCCGCCAAGATATGCGGTGCCCGACCTTCGGGGATCGCGCCTCCGATCCATCGGGCGATGCGCGACTGGTCGTATCGAAGCAGCTCTGTGGCACCGTTCTCGGCCGCGACGGCTCGGAAGCGGGCGGCCAGTTGCCGCTGCGACAAGCCGAGTTCCTGGACGAGAGCGTCCAGTTTGGTGTTGCGCATCCGGCTCACGAGTGTGCGCCCCTGTCCCTGAAACGATCTTGCATCACGTGCATCACCTTGCTGAGGCCGCGGGGATACCTGCGGACCTGTAAGCGCGGTTTTCTCGTCAGGACGATATTCCTCCAACCCTCGTGCGATGCAACGGAATCGGCCTCGTCACGCCTACGGGCGAGGACGGTGACTGGAATTGGCCCTTACAAGGTCCAGGAAGGGGAGCTGATGAACGTGCACGACCCCGCGGCCGGCCTCCGTCCGCTTTTCACCGCCACGGTGGTGCACGCCCGTAGCCAGCAGGAACACAACACCGCCGGCGAGCGGCCACGCTCCCCGTCCACCGCCGAGCCAATGCCGTACGGCGGGCACTCGTTCCAGGCCGTTTCGGCTTTTCCGGCGGACTTCTCCCTCGTTTCCGAGGCTCGCCGGGAGCTGCACCGGCTGATGTGCTGTGCCGGGCTTTCCTCAATCGCGGACGATGTCGCGCTCGGGGCCCAGGAGCTGATGGCGAACGCAGTGGAACACGGCTGCCGCAGCCAGTCGGCAGGGGAGATCACCGTGAGGGTTTCCCGCCTGCGTGGGCGTGTCCGTGTCGAAGTGCACGATGCTTCGGACGACTGGCCCCAGCTTCATTCGGAGAGCGGTGACCACGAGGGGGGCCGCGGGCTGATCCTGGTTGACGCCTTGGCCGCGAACTGGGGAGTCCAGCCAGGAGTCGGCCGGGGGAAAACGGTCTGGATGGAGCTGGATGTCCCGCCGGCGCTGGCGGTGAGGCTGTGATGCTGGCCGCGAGCTGCGACGTGAGCACGATGCTCTGGGCACTCACTGCACTCCGCCAGTCTGTGGTGGACGACCCGCCGGACGACGACGAGGTCCTGTTCGCCGCCATCGACGCCGTCATGGACCCCTGTCACGCACCGGCACCTCCTGCGGCCACGACTGCGGCCAGTGCCCTGCTGGGCCAGTTCCCGTACCGGCGGCGCCACGGCAGGGAGGTCGCGTTGAAGGCCGCCGCGTTCTCCGAAGAGGACGTTGCCTGGATCACCTTCCAGTTCAGGCGTGCGACCGAACCGACCATCAACCGAGCGACGGTCCGGGTACGACCCGCTCCGACCGATCTGATCGCGCAGGCACGTGCGCTCCACCAGGGCATGTCCGAGGGTGATGACACGGTCGGTTACCTGCGTCGCTACGCCCAGGCCCTCCTGGACCTGCTCGACCTGGTGAGAGGTGACGCCGCATGACGCGCCGTCTCTCCGTGGCCATCAAACCGCTCCTCCCCGTGGTCCAACCGGCCGTCCGTCGCAGGAAGAAGACGACTCGTTCCTCCGCGCGGGGAGCGCCGAGAAACCTCCTCGGCGGGCACAACTTCTCCCGCAGTCCCGCGGGAGCGTCGCCTTCGGCGCGTGCACTCCGCCTTCCAGCCCACCGTTTCTTCCTCCCGTCTCATCGCCGGAGCATCATGACCGCCAACACCGAAGCCGTTCCCAACTCGCAGAAAGGCGATCCCATCGGCAACTCGGTGTCCATCCGGCTCCGGTCGGATCTGGTGGCGCTGTCGCGGATCGAGAGGTGGCACGGCAGGCTCTCCGGCGGCGACACGGAGGGTGTGCTGCGGGTGGTGACGCCCTGGCTGCAGGCCGCCGAGAACCACCGGAGGGCAGCAGAAGGCTCGCCTTCCGACCAGGTCTGCTGGCAGGACCTCATTGACCAGGTGCGCAACAGCCCCGAAGCCGATTTCGTGTCGGTGAGCACAGCGGCACGGCTGCTGCTCCGGGATCTGGCGGAGGCGTTCTTGCCGGGGCCGAGCGTAAGCGAACTCGCGGACCGGATACGCATGAAGATCACCGACGGCGCTCTCCCGTCCGGGAGTCTGCGGTCGCGTGTGCGCATTCCGGCGGAAGCGGGTCTCACTTCGTTCGCCAGGACGCGAGTGGACCTAGCGCTCCAGGACCTCGCAGCCGATGGACTGATAGCGGTCGGCCACTCGTACCAAGCCCAGGTGGCCAGCCCCAGGAAGACATGCCGCCAGCTCGCTGTCGCGACCGACCTGCTGCGCGTTCTGGTGTCGGCCGGCGTCTATCCCCCCGTGTCGTCCCTGCCCACCCAGCAGGAGCTGTCCCGGCTCCTCGTTACTGAGAAGCCGGTCGTTAGCCGGGCCTTGCACCAGCTGCACGAGGAGGGGTTCCTGTCCGTCCAGCAGGGCTTGAGAGCAGTGGTCCGCCCGGTGCCGCCGGCCCCTGTGAGCGCGCCGCCCACGCTGCAGAGCTTGGTCGGGCGGCTACGCAGTGCTGCACCGTCCAGTACGGACCTCGATCGTGCGGCGATCCGCGCGAGCTGCCACAGGGCCAAGGTCTGGTGGCACCGCCGCTTAGTCCCCCACACCGAATCGCTGCGGAACGTGCGCCAGAGCCTGGTCGCCGCCGCCGCGGACCTGCTCCCACTCGCCGCCCGCCGACACCCGAACGACCCGGCCGCGTACGCCGTCCTCGGGCTCACCGTCACCGCCGCGCTGCACGACTTGCCGGCGGAGCGGGAGATCGAAGCCTGGCGTCTCGCGTGCGTGGCCAACGCTGTCCTGGGCGTCCTCGACCTCGCGGGTGATGCCGCGTGAGCACCGACCACACGTCACAGACCCTGAGCGTGACGAGTACCGCTCCGACGCACCCCTACCTCGCGCGCGAGCTGGTCGACCGGGCGACGAGGGCTGATGAGCACTGGGCTCGACTGGCCCGAATGCAGCCGGTCGACCAGTTGGTCGGCGCGGGCCGCCACATGGATCACGTCAACGCGGCGTTCCTGGCGCGAGCCGTCGCGGACTACGGATGGCCCGGCGTGCCGCTCACCGGAGAGGAAGGGGCGAGGGCCGCGTGGCGTCTCGCTCTTCGCGCGGACACCCGGGCCGACATCCAGCGGCTCGCCTCCCGGTTGATGCACGAGGCCGTGGACCGGGGTACCGCCTCCTTACGGCAGTGGGCTCACCTCTACGACCGGTGTCTCGTGAACGCCGATCTGCCGCAGCTCTACGGCACCCAGTACCGCCTCGGCCCCGACGGACCCCAGCGGCAGAGGGTGTCCAACCCGGTCAGCGACCTCGACGCGCGCCGGGCCGCGGTGGGACTTCCGCCTGCCGGCCTCGCGCTGCGGAGACTGCGGGACCGCCTGTCAGCGGACCCGAGCTTCCACGGCGCGACGCCCGCCGTCCTTGTGGACGCGGCATGACCGCCGCTGCCGGCCCGGAAGCGGCCGAGAACCTCCGGGAGCAGGTGCGACCGCCCGCCGGCAAGGTCCTGTCACCGGCTCTGGCCGGTGAAGACCTGCCGCCGCGAGACCAGGCCGACGTGCGGCCGGACTCCTCCATCGGACCGAACGCAAGAGCCGGCCCGCCGCCAGCTGACGCGGAGGGGCCGTCTCGCGCCGTCATCTAGACCGGCCGGGCTGCGGCCCGACGACGCGAAGGAGCACTGGCGCGAGTGCCTCGGCCGCCTGCATCAGGCCCTGTCCGGCACCGGCCTCGCCCTCCGCTCCCGAGCACGCTTCTGGCACCCCGAGACCGTCGACTTCCTCGTCTACCGCGCCGCCTCCCCGTTCTCGACCTCGGAGTAACCGTGTTCTCTCTTCATTTCCGCCGACCGGCGGACCCGGCCGTCGTACGGACGGCGACCATGCTGAAACAGGACCTCACCGCACTGCGGCGGGTAACCACCCGCCGCGTCTGGACAGCGGCGGCCGTCGAGAACGCGCACCACCGCGTCTGGGCGGCGACCGGACCGTGGCTGGGTCTGGCTCGGTCCCGGCGCGACCACACCGACTCCCCTGCGGACCAGGCGCGGTGGGACGCGTGGATCTCCGCGCTGACGCCGCCCGAGCGGTCCGGCACCAGGAGCTACGCCGACGTGTGCGTCCTGGCTGGCAGGGCTCGGAACATGCTGCGGGCGCTCAGGCGGACGCTTCCGCCCTGTCCGTCGGTCGGCTCGGTAGCTGCCGAGATCGAGCGGCGAATCCAAAGCGGCGGCCTACCCCCGGGCGTCCTGGCCGACCGGGTCTCACTGGCGAAAGATCTTCGGGTTCCGGGTGAGCACGTCGATCTGGCGCTCGCGGACCTGGCGGCATGCGGCCTGGTGGAAGTCAGTGCCGGGGGCTGGGCGGTCGTCACCAGTATGGCCCCGGGGTCCGGACACCACCCGGGCGCGCACGGCCGGCAGGCCGTCACCGCAGGCGGGGCCGGGGCGGGTGCGGCGTGAACGCATTACGGTCCGCGTCCCCCGCAGCGCTCCTGCCGAACCGGGAACAGCGCGTCCTCGTCCAGCCGAGACGCCCCCCTCCTCCCGCCACCGGCCCGCTTGACGAGACCGGCTCCCTCACCCTCCCTGTCCCTCCTGCCAACCCAGGACTTCACATGTGCCAGCACCAACCCGTCTGCCCCACCGCCGACTCCGCCGACCGGGAGGCGGCCCGCCCGACCGCGTCTCACCCCGAGCAGGGATGGAGCCTGCTGTGCAACGGCGTCCTGCTCTTCGAGGACACCGGGGAGCTTCTCCCCAACGGCCGGATCATCGCCCCGCACCGTGGCAACCTGGCGGTGACCGCATGACCGCGCATGTCGAGACGGTCCAGACCGTTGCTCTTCGCCAACAGGCGGCCGTACGGACGCTGGCGCCCGGCCCCGGCCTGATCGAGGATCACGGCCTGATCGGCGATCAGCGGGGCAGCGCCCTGGTGCGCCGGGACGGCTCCATCGACTGTCTGTGCATGCCCCGGTTCGACTCGGACGCCGTCTTCGCCAGCCTTCTGGGTTCCGCCGAACACGGTTTCTGGCACCTCGCCCCCTCCGTCTACCTGGACGGGGACACCGTGCCGGGGTCCTGCCGCCGGTACGTGGGTGACTCGATGGTCCTGGAGACCTGGTGGAGCACCAATTCCGGCACCACGACGGTCACCGACTTCATGGTGCCGGGCGGCGGGACGCCGCGGCTGGTCCGGATCGTGACCGGCCTGACCGGCCAGGTGACGATGCGGTCGCTGCTGCGGGCGCGGCCCGGATACGGCCGCACCACCCCCCCGGATCACCGAAGTGGGCCGGTGCCACGCCATCGACCTCGACACGGCCGACGGCTCGCAGCTGTGGGTCGACGCCGATGCCCGCGTGCGCCGGGACGGCGCCGATCTCGTCGCCGAGTTCACTGTCTCCGCGGACGAGCAGGTTGCCTTCGTGCTGTCGTGGCAGGAGGGCGGCGTGCACAGCCCGCCCCCTTCGCCGGCCCCCGATGCCCTGCTGAAGCACACGCTCGACTTCTGGGAGGAGTGGGCGGCCCGCTGCACCTACACCGGTCCGGACCGTGAGGCGGTTGTCCGCTCGCTGCTGACCCTGGCCGCGCTCATCTACGCGCCGACCGGCGCGATCGTGGCCGCACCGACCACCTCGTTGCCCGAGGAGATCGGCGGCGTCCGCAACTACGACTACCGCTACGCCTGGCTGCGTGACGGCGCTTTCACCATCGGGGCCCTGGCCGACTCCGGCTACCTGCGCGAGGCCCAGGCGTGGATCAGCTGGATGGTGGCCGCCGGCGCGGGTACTCCCGGACGGCGGCAGATCATGTACGGGGTCGGCGGCGAGACGGAGCTGGCCGAGCGGGAGCTGGGCTGGCTGCCCGGGTACGAGGGCTCGGCGCCGGTCCGGATCGGCAACGGCGCGGCCGGGCAGCTGCAGATCGACGTCTACGGTGAACTCGCGGACGTTCTCTGCGATGTGGCGCTCGACGCCCCCGGGTGGGCGCGGCGGATCGGCTCGGTCGTCGTCGGTCTCGCCACGGAGCTGGAGAAGCTGTGGGACAAGCCCGACGCTGGCATCTGGGAGGTACGCGGGCCGCAGCGGCACTTCGTCCACTCCAAGATCATGGCCTGGACCGCGCTCGATCGAGCTATCCGGTTCATCGAGGGCGGGCACGCCGAGGGGCCGGTGGAGCGGTGGCGGGTGCTGCGCGCGGCGATCCACGCCGAGGTGTGCGAGAAGGGTTACGACGCCGAGCGGAACACCTTCACCCAGTCCTACGGCTCGGCGGAGCTGGATGCCTCCCTCCTTCACGCCATGCTCACCGGGTTTCTGCCGGCGGACGACAAGCGGGTGATCGGCACGGTCGAGGCGGTCCAGTGTGAGCTGGGCACGGATGACGGTCTGGTGCTGCGGTACCGGACCTCGGGCGACCGGGTCGGCCTCGATGGCTTCCCCGGCGACGAGAGCTGCTTCCTGATCTGCAGCGGGTGGCTGGCCGAGTGCCTCGCTCTGATCGGCCGCCCCTACGAGGCCCGCACCGTCCTGGACAGCCTGCTCGCGGCGAGCAACGGCCTCGGCCTGCTCGCTGAGGAGTACGACCCTGTCGCCGGGCGCCGGCTCGGCAACTTCCCGCAGGCGTTCAGCCACATCGCGCTCTTGGGCGCCGTACGCGCCGCCGCCACCGCGAACCTGGGTGGCGCACATGGTCGTGGTGAGTCCGGAGCCAGGGTATGACGGCCCCCGCGGGCGCACGTCCGCTGAACGCGTCGCATCTGGCGGTCGGCAGGATGCTTCTCGAAGGCGAGACGCCGGAAGGGGCCGCGCGGCGGCTGTCGATGTTCATCGGGACGGTCCGCCGGCGCCTCACCGAGATCGGGCTCCGCTTGGGCGCCGCTACCGCGGTCGACCGGGCGGTCGCCCTGCTGGCCTGCGGTCATCTGCCCCCGCCGCAGGCCGGCATGCGCGCCCCGGATCTCCGTCCCGTCGACATCGCGGTCCTGAGGGTTCTCACCAAGCTCGCCCCCGAGGTCACCCTCCCGGAAGACCTCCGCTACGACGACGCCTTCCTCACCCACGTCGAGGAGCTGCGCGTGCGGTGTGGGGCCCGGACCGATGCCCACCTTGCCGCCCTGGCTGCCGCCTGGAACCTCCTGCCCGGCCTCGTCCCCCAGCCCACCCCCGGGAAGGAGGAGTAGCCGTGCGTCTCCGAGCACTCTCATCGGCCTACCCGGGCAGACGTGGACGGCCCGTCCTCGATCCCGAGGCCATCCCCGGCCTCTTCCTGATCGCGGCGAACGTCCTTGGCCTCGCCCTCGTCGGCGCGACCGCCCAGACGGCCGACAACCACACCCTGGGCGCCGCGTCCGTGCCGGACTTGAAACCTGCCGAAGAGCAGCCGCCGTCATCGGCGGCCAACGCCACGGCAGCTCAGCCCCGCGAACACGCCGTCCGGACGGTGCACCCCACCGTCCACGATGCACTCGAAGGGCAGACCTTATGACCCGGCACCTCGACACGGCGGCGTACGTCGGCGACCGGCCGCCCACCCTGGACGAGCTGGGCCTGGCTCTGCACGGCATCGCGGCCGAGCACCCGGGGGTCTGCTCGCTGCAGGAGTTCGGCCGTTCCCGCGCCGGCCGCCCGATGACGATGCTGACCGTCCCCGGCGGGCCCCTGCCCGTGCTCGTCCTCGGGGCCCCGCACCCCAATGAACCGATCGGGATGGCGACCGCGCTGGCGCTCGCCCGGTACGTCACCGGCCACGCCGAGGCCCGCGAGCGGGTCACCTGGCACATCGTGGGATGCGCCGACCCCGACGGCGTCGCGGCCAACGAGTCGTGGTGGGCCGCGACGCCGTGGCCGCCGTCGCTGGAGGCGTACCACCGCGGCCTGTACCGGCCGCCGGCCGCCGCCCAGCCCGAATGGACCTTCCCCACCTCGCACTTCACCGCGACGCTGCCGGAGACCCGCGCCGTCATGGGCGTGATCGACGCGGTCCGGCCGGCGCTGACCGTGTCGCTCCACAACGCCGACTCGTCGGGGACCTTCCTGCTGACCTCCCGTGCGGAGCCCTGGCTCGCCGAGGTCATGGCGGACATCGCCGGATCGCACGGGCTGCCCGTCGAGGGGTCGCCGATGGACTGCATCGACCTCCCGCCCCAGGGCAAGGGCGTCTTCGTCCTGCCGGACCTCACCCCTCCCAAAGCGACAGGGAGCGAGGAGGGGACGTGGGGGCACACCGGCGCCAGCAGCGCCCACTACACGGACCGCCACGGCGGGCTTGGAATCCTTCCCGAGGTACCGATGTGGGCCACCACCCCGATCGACCTGCCGTCCGAGAAGGCCGTCTGTTTCCTCACCGAGGCCCACGACGCGCTCGGCAGGCTGATCGACCGACTCCCGCAGTCGCAGGACCTCTTCTTCCTGAACGCCGCGATCGAGACGCGGTCGATCCTGCCGAGGATGGCCGAGCTGATTCGGGAGAATTCGGAGGCTGGCAGCGGCCAGGACCTGGCCCTGCTCATCCCCTGCCGGGCCGCGGGCATGCTGCTGCGGCACATCGACCAGTGCCTCGCCACCGACCCGAAGTCCCCCCGACTCCACGCGGTGCGTGATGGCGTCGACGCCTTCTTGAGGGCCTGGTGCCGTCGGGCGGAGCAGGCGCTGCGGCCCCGGCCGCTCCCGTTGTCCCGTACGGCCGGATACCAGCTGGCGATGATCCTCGCGGTCGCCGAACGGCTCGCGGCGGCACCCGCTGGCCCGTCCGGGACCGCTACGTGACGGCCACCGCCGGCTCTGTCCGCCCCTTCCACGCGGGCAGCGCTCCGCGCGGCGGGGCGGGCGCCCGTACCCGGAGCAGAGCCCGCGTCCGGCTCGTTCCGGATAGCGGCCCGCGTTCGCGACGAGACCAGACTCTGACAATCACGGAGGCGAGATCATGACCGAGCCGGCACGCGAGGTGCCGCGTCTGCCCGCGGTGGTGCACAACACCATCAGCGGGAACAGTCCGCACCCCAGCATTCAGGCGGGCGCGATCGACAAGCTGGCCTGCTGGTGGAGATCGGCGACCGCCGCCCGGCCACCGGTGTGCCTGCTGCTGGACGGCGTCACCCACGCCGATCAGATCCGCGCCCTGACGTCCGGCGGGTCCGGGCATCTCGTCGTGGCCACCAGCCGCCTGCCGCTGGCTGGAGGGCGCACGGTGAGCACCGCGCCTGCCGAAGGAGCCGGAGCATGAGCGACATCAAGCGCGTCGATCCCGGTGGCGGAGATCGTGTCGCCGTTCCTGACACCCGGGTGAGCACTGCGGGCTACCGGATCGGCTTCGCCGATGACCTGTCGGCCGGCCTGTGCGAGGAAGCCGCCGGCCTTGCCCAGCAGTGCATCACCGGGTGCAGCGACGACCGCCCGGTCAGTGCCTCCCTGGTCCGCTCCAGGCTGACGAACGCACTGTCTGGAGAACCGCCCGTGCTCGCGCTGGCCCGTGACGGCAGTGGCGCTCTTGCCGGCTGGTGTGCCGTGCGCCGGCCTGAGCCCGGTGAGTTGAGGGCGCGGCTGTGGGGTCCGGTCGTCGCTCCGTCGGCCCGCCGAACGGGTCTGGGACAGAGGCTGCTGGAGAGGGTGGTTGGCGCGGTCGAGTGGCCGTTGGTGACCACGGACGTGCCGCTGGACCGTCCCGGTGCTGCCGCATTCTTCGCGGGCGCCGGGTGGTGGGTGCTGTACACGGTGACCGTCCTGCACCGGCCTGCGCCGTGTGGTCCCGCTGCCCGAGTCGACCGATTGGTCACCGCGGAGGGAGTCGATGACCTCGCCGGATATGTCGCTCGGGCTGCACAGCGGTTCGGCGGCCACGCACCGGCGTCCGCGCAGGCGACCTTGGACCGGTGGCGGGACGACGCCCGGTTCCGGCCCGAGAATCTGCTGCTCGACCCCGCGACCGGCTCCCTGCTGCTCGCCCTGGCCCAGCGCAACGCCGCCACCAGCGAGCTGCTTCTGGCCGAGGTTTGGGCCCCACAGGCCGTCCGGCCCCGGCTGATCGAGGATGCGCTCGCTCTCGCCGACCGGAACGCCCTGGCCGCCGTACGGGCGGTGACCCGGGACAACCCGGCACCGTTCGTGGCCGGCGGCATGAGCGTTCTCGGCACCTGTCACCTCTTCGCTTCGCCCGACGAACAGCAGCCGGGCCACGGCGGCACACCCGATCCGACCCAAGGAGGACCCGCATGTCCCTGACCAGCCATCCGTACCCGACGATCCACACGGTCGACGTGGCCGGCACCCGGTCCGAGGTCCGGCAGCTCCTCGACTCCCTTCTCGCCCGTATGCGCCGCACTCCTCAGGTCGAGGACATCTGGCACGACGACGCGCAGCAGTCCTGGGTGTGTTCGCTCGCCGACGGCGGACGGGGGCACCTGACGGTGGGCGCGCCCGCGGAGCCGGGCGCGGTGGCCCCGGGCACCCACCGGATCACGGCGTCGCATGTGAACGGGACGAGCGCGGGCGCGGAGCGGTTCTTCGAGGATGTCCGGCATCTGCCGCTCACCGAAACGGAGATGGCGGCCGTCGTCGACGAGCTGCCGCTGACCAGCACGCTGAGCGACCGGTGGATCGGCCGGCCGCTGTCCGGCGTCGGCGTCATCCTCACGATCCACCACATGCGGGACTTCCTGGCCCTGGTCGACAGCCTCCTCGCCCTCGGCGTGGACCCGGCGAACATGACGGTGATCGACAAGGAGTACCCCTACGCGCACTCCCGCCGCGTCGACGCGCACCTGGTCCACAGGTACGGGATCGAGGTGTGGCGCTACCGGGACCTGCTGGCCGGCATCAAGAGCCACGTCGTGAAGGCGGAGGCGGCAGGGCTGAGCAGCATCGTGATGGACGACGGCGGATACGTGATGCCGGCCGTCCTCACGCACATGCCGTCCTTAGCGGGGCACTTCACCGGGCTGGTGGAGCAAACCACCTCCGGTATCCGCAAGCTCGACGGCCTCGACCTGCCCATCCCGCTCTTCAGCGTCGCCGAGAGCGACATGAAGAGCATGATCGAGTCCTACGGCATCGCCGACGCGGCGGTCCGCAACACGTTGCGGCTGCTGCCGGACGAGAAGTTCGAGGGGCAGGCCGCTCTCGTCCTCGGCTTCGGCCGGATCGGCAGCGAGGTGGCCGGGGTGCTGCGCGACCGGCGGATGCGGGTCGCCGTGTACGACGCCGACATCACCCGCCTGGTCGGCGCGCACGAGCAGGGCTACGTCACCGGCCGGTCGCTCAACCGCCTGGTCGCGTCTCACCAGCCGAAGCTGGTGATCGGCTGCGTCGGCGCCACGAGCTTCGGTCTGGAGCAGGCCCGGCTCCTGCCGCCGCGGTCCTTCCTCGTCAGCACGACGTCGCGCGACTACGAGTTCGCGCTCGCCGAGCTGCGCGCGGGCAGCAGCACCGTGGCGGAGCGCGGTGTCCTGGGCACCGGCTACACGCTCGCCGACGGGCCGGACGTGCTCGCGGTCGGACACGGCATGCCGATCAACTTCCACTACGCCGAGTCGCTGTCCAACCGGTACGTCGACCTTGTGCTCGCCGGTCTCGCCGTGGGCGCCGTCGCACTGGCCCAGGGCGACGAGCGGCTGAAGCCCGGCCACAACGTGGCCGCCACCAACCGGATTCTGTCCGAGTCCGGGATCATCGACGCCTACTACCAGCTCTACGGCCCCACCAGCACGCCGCCGGCGGGAGACGGCCGTGGGTGAGCGCGTCTTCACCATCGACGACCTGGCCGAGACCGACTCCGTGTGCGTCTGCCTGTCGTGCCGGCTGGGAGCCGCGTTCGCGCAGCACCTGACCGACCTGCGCACCGGATTTCCCGGACAGGTCACAGCCCTGGGCCACCGCGGCGCCGGCCCCGAGCGGACCGCCGTACCGCACCTGGTCGCCCTGCGCCTGGGAAAGGAGCGCATCGACGCCGTGGTGTGGGAGGAGATGACCCACGGTCAGCTCGCCGCGTGGCTCCCCTACGCCGAGGCCCGCGCGCGGGTCCCTCAGCTGGCCAGGCGAATACCGCGGCTGGTCGCCATCCGCCAGGCCCTGCGCGCCGGCACGTTCACCCCCACGGGCGAAGTCGCCGCCGCGCTGGACTCCGGCCGTTACCCCTCGTTCCGTTTCTTCGTCGAGCACTGGCCCCAGATCAACAAGGAGTTCTCCTCATGACCACCCAACCCACCGACTTCGGCACCGTCGGCAACGGCTACGCCTCCTACAACGGCAGCGGGCGCGGACGACTGCGCCACGAGATCGTGGCGCGCCGCGTCCTGGCGGAGCTCGGCGACAAGCCAGCCCGTGTCCTGGACGTCGGCTGCGGCGACGGCGAGATGGTGCTGCGCCTGGCCGCGGCCGGTCACCACGTCACCGGCGCCGAAGTCTCCTCCGACATGCTCAAGCGCGCGAAGGACAAGCTCGGCGCGGCGGGCGTCGCCGACCGCGTCACCCTCGTCGAGGCCGACATCTACAACCTGCCCTTCGCCGGCCAGGAGTTCGACGCGGTGTGCTGCCACGGCGTCGTGATGTATCTGCCGGACTCCGCCGAGCCGATCGCCCATCTCGCCCGGCTCGTCGCCCCCGGCGGGATCCTGAGCGTCCTGACGAAGAACGCCCTCGCGGTCGGGATGCGCGAGGCCCTGCGCGGCGAGTACGAATCGGCCCGCGAGCAGATCGAGAGCGGCCAGAGCGCGAGCCTGGGCAACCTCGGCCTCGTCACCCGCGGCGACACACCCGACCACCTGGCCCAGCTCGCCCGCGACAACGGCCTGACCCCGCTGGAATGGCAGGGCGTCCGGATCTTCCACGACCACATCAAGGGCGAATGGCGGCCCGACGAGGCCACGTTCGGCGAGGCGCTGGCCACAGAGTGGGCCGCCTCCACCCGCAGCCCCTACCGGAACCTCGGACGGCTCGTGCACGCCGTCGCGCGCCGCGAGACCACCGCATGACCAGGCTTCCCGTCAGGCCGCTGACCGTCGGTTCCCTCGCTCGCGACCTCGTCGCGAGCGAGGGCCTGGCGGTCAGCGCCCTGCGCTGCTACGAGATACTCACCGCGCTGTGGGTCCGGGCCGAAGACCGCGTCCTGCCCGAGGCCGGCCAGCTGCGGACCTTCGTCCTGCGCGCGGCCCGGCGGCTCATCAGCGGCGAGAGGCAGGTCGTCGGCCCGGACGCCGGCCTGGTTCCCCTCTCGCTGCGCAGCGACGAATCGGTCGTACGCCTCCCGGCGTCCCTGGCCGTCCAGGGCGTGGAGTGGCCCGACCTCGTCCAGCTCGCCGAGAACTGGCTGTCCGCCACGTCGGCCCGAGGGCCGGTGACCGTGGTCGGGGTGCGGACGGGCGGGGCATACCTGGCCCCGCTGGTCGCGGCCCGTCTTTCCCGCGAAGGACTCGACGTCACCTGCATCTGCGTCCGCCCGAGTGACCACGTCACCCTCGGCCAGCGCCGGATCCTGCTGGTCGACGACCCGCCGCTGACCGGCCGGACCCTCGTGTCTCTCGCCCAACGCCTGGGCAAGCCCGGGACGGTGGACGTCCTCGTGCCGGTGGTCAAGCAGGACGATGTCCAGCCGCTGCGCGAAGCCGGCATCCCCGTCACCACCCTGCCCCGTTCCCTCTGGGCCTCCACGCGCCGCCTGGCCCCCGGCGCTCTGAGCACGTACCTGGACGAGGACGTCACCTGGCAGGGCGAGCAGCGTCCTGCGGGTGTGGCCGGATTCCGGGCGGGGCGGGAGAACTCCGCGCTGACCGGATGGCCGGGGCTACGGCATCGCTCGCCCGCGCGGGCCGCCTTCGCCCTGGTGACGCCGTCCGGCAGCCGGCAGCAGGTAGTGGCGTCCTGGGTGCCGCCCGGCATCTTCGGCGACGCGGCCCGCACGGCGGCCACCGAACTGGCCAGCGGCCGCGTCCCGCCGGCCACCGTGGGTGTCGCGCCGGCCATGGTGATCACCAAAGAGCTGGACGCCGCCGCCCGCCCGGCCGAGGGCATGGAGCTCTGGCTCGACGAGGCCGTCGACTACGTCCTGGAACGCTCCGTCCGGCTCCCGATGACCAAGTCCCTGCGCGTTCCGGTCCCCGCCCCGGCGGCCCTGAAGAGGCTCGCCACCGTATTCACCGGCGACCACCCGGTAACGGTCCTGCCCCGGTTGCAGCAGTGGATGGCGTCGATGGGCTCCTCGGTGCCCGACGGCCGGTGCGAGGCGGAGAAGTGGATCATCGACGCCGCCGGACGTCTGCGCAAGACCGGGCATCTCACCCACGCCTACCGTCGCGACAACGAGCTGTTCACCCCCTTGATCGACCTCGCGGCGCTCACCATCGCCTTCGGATGCGAACTCAAGTCGGTAGCCGCCGCCGTCGACCGGCGCCGGCCCGGCGAAGCCTCGTGTCTGCCGGCGCTCGCGACGGCCCTGCTCTGCTACGGCCCCGCACGAGGCGACCAGCTCCCGCGCACCTACAACCTGGAGCGCGCCGCGGACACCGCACGGGAGGCGTATCGCCTGCAGTCGGCCATGAGCGAGGCCGCTCTCATCCTCCAGGAGACCCTGACGCTCACCCCGAACGGCACAAGGACCGTGCTGCGCCGCTGGGCCGGTGCGCCCGGCGCGCTGCTCCAGCCGGTCCTGCCGTTCGGCGGCTATCCCGCCCCGCGGGCCCCGCGCGGCGGGAACGACATCAGCGAGGACGCGATCGTCCAGTGGGCCCAAGGCCGGTTCGAGGTCGTACGGACCGGTGACGCACTGCTGCTGGCTCCTCTCGGCCCCTCCGCCACCTGGCCGGACACCGCAGCCACCCTCGCCGATCTCGCCAGCCGTCTTCCCCATCCCAACCTGCTCGCCTGGTGCGGCGTCCCTCTCCTGCAGATGGAGCGAACTTGCTGACCTTCGACTTCGACGGCGTCCTGCACGACTCCCGGAAACGGGCCTGGCACGCCTACCAGACCGTGCGGAGCGAGATGGGCCTCGCCGAACTGCCCGACCTCTCCAGTCCCGAGCAGCTCCCGCTGGTCTACCAGGGCGTGCTCAGCCAGTCGCTCACCCGCTGGATCCCGTACGAGGAGGCCGAGCGGTTCTGGCGGCGCCACGCGCGGCTGACCGACGCGACCGCCCGCGAGGAGGAACGCGGCATCATCCCCGAGATCGTGGACATCCTCGGTGCGCTCGCACACGGCCCCGGGTACAGCGTCGTCACCGGCAGCCACCGCACCACGGTCGAGCACCTTCTGAGCCGGGATCTCGCTGTGGACGCGATGCCGCGAGTTCTCCTCACACGGGACGACACCGGCAGCAAGACGGACAAGCTCCGCTACTTGGCCGGGCGGCACGGCGTGACCACCTACATCGGCGACACCGGCAGCGACATCCGCCACGCCAAAGCCGCCGGCCTGCGAGCCATCGCCGTCGCGTACGGATACGCCAACGCCGACGACCTCACCGCCGCCGGCCCGGACCTCGTGTTGCACACTCCCGCCGACCTCGCCGCCTGGTGCCGCCTTGTCGAAGCCCCCCAAGCCGGGCCGGGCTCGCCGCCTCACTCGGCGCCAGCGTGCTGATCAACAAGCCGCTGACGTCGTTGAACACGCCGATGCCGCCTCCACACCTCGGAGAGGAAACACATTGACGCAGACCACACCAGACAGCGACGAGGCCACGGACAGCATCTCGGACGCCGAGCGGGAACTCTATACGGGGGCCGGCTGCGCTACGACCAGTCCTTCGTCCGGCGCGAAGGGCCGCTGGCCCGGCTCGGCTTCGGGCACATGGCGGCGGCACTGCCCCCGCATGGTGGGCACGCTGCCGCGCACCAGCTGGGAAACGGACCAGCGCGCGCTCGCCAGGATCGTGGCGACGTACTTCGCGTACGCGTTGCTGACCCGGCTGGAGGCCGGCAGTACCGACCTCCAGCCGGGTCATGGGGGTAACCGCCGCCGGTGGCCTCGCGGGGGCGGCGGTCGCCACCTGTCTCGTGGACCGGGTCGGACCGGCGCGCATGGTGCTGGCCGGGTCTTTCACCTACGGGGTGTTCGGGGTGCCGCTGCTCGTCGCCGGGCCGGGCCCGGTGTCGCTGGCGGTGGTCGCGGCGGGCACGACCCAGCGTTCCCTCCGCCATCACCTGTGTCCTCCCGAGCTGCAGTCCCGCGCGCAGCAGACCTCTGTCTGGCTGGTCACCGGCCTGCGGCCGGCCGCCGCCCTGACGGCTGGTGCCCTTGCCGCCGCCTTCTCCGTACATGCCCGCCGCGTCACCACCCTGCCCACCTCTGCGCCGACTCACGCGAAGGACTCCACTCATGGCTCTTGACCTCAACCGAGCGACCTGCGGTCAGCGCGCCGGCATGGTGGAGCGGCTCATTGCCGAGGGGGCCTGACCGACGTGCTGCTGCGCGACGCGCTGCTGCACGTGCGGCGCGAGGTCCTGCTCCCGCACGCGTACGTCCGGGTCAGCGGCCCCGGTGCGGACCCGATCGTCTGGCGCCTCCTGGACGGCACCCACCCCGAGGACCGGCAGGAGTGGCTCGAGTTGATCCACAGCGACGAGTCGATCCTGATCCAGCGCGACGGCGAAGCCCTCGACGCTCTCGGCCGCGGGCCGGTGACCGGCGGCCACATGACGTCCATGTCCACCTACACCCCTCTCACCGTCGAAGCCCTCCAGGCCATGGCGCTCGGTCCCGGGCAGCGGTATCTGGAGCTCGGGCCGGGCCCCGGCGTCTCCCTGGCGCTCGCCGCGACCATCACCGGCCCCGGCCTGGCCACCGGCGTGGAGCGGGACACACACATGGCTGCCTTCGCCCAGCGGAACCTGGACCGCCTCGGCCTCGGGGCGGCCGTGGTCGAAGGCGACGCGCTCGAAGGGCACGAGCCGCGGGCCCCGTACGACCGGATCCACTCCGGCATCGGCGTGCCCCGCGTCCCGCACGCCTGGGTGGACCAGCTCGCGCGGGGAGGACGGCTGCTCACGACGCTCGCGACCCGCACGCCGAGCTGGCCCGGCCACCTCCTGGCCACCCGCACTCCGGCCGGCACGGTCGAGGCAGTCCTGCGGGGCCGGCGCCGCGGGTACCGGCCCCTGCTCGGCTACCGGTGGCTCAACGCCGTGGACTACCGCGCCCGTGTCACGGCGGACCCCGGCACGGCACGACCGACCCGGCTCGCGCCGCCGCCGGACGACGCATACGGGTTCTGGCTCGCCGCCGCGTACCTCGCGCCGGGCCTGGTGCGGGACTTCCAGCCCACGACGATGACCGTCGTCGCGCCCGAGGACGACTCCTGGGCCGTGGCCGGACCAGGCAACGGCACCGTCCGGGTCCACGGACCGCGTGACGTGTGGGCCGAGCTGGAAGACGTGCACGCCCGCTGGGAGGCGGCCGGACGGCCCAAGCGGTACCACGTCGAACTCCGCGACGGCTCCGGAACCCAGCACGTCACCTCCGGCACGGGCCCTAAGGCCCTGACCTGGACGCTGCCTCCGCTCGCCCTCGTCCCCCGGCAGGCACCGTGAGCGCGCATTCCCGGATCGCCGTCACGCTCCACACCTCGGACCCCATATACCGGGCCGGGGTAGACGGCCTGCTCAGATACCGCCCCGAGCTCACCCTCATCGATGCCTCTGACCCCACTGCGGACATCCAGGTCGCGCTGATCGTCACGGACACCGTGGAGGAACCGACGCTGCGCCTGCTGCGGGAGATCAAACGCACCAGCACAGCGCGGTCCCTGCTCGTCGTCGCGGACATCGACGAGACGAAGCTGATCGACGCGGCCGAATGCGGCATCACCGGTCTCCTGCGCCGCGCCGAGGCGACAGCCGACCGGCTCGTCCAGGCCATCACGAAGGCCGCCCGTGGTGACGGTCACCTCCCCGACGACCTCGTCAACGGCGTGCTGAATGCGTTCAGCCACTTACGGGAGCGCCTGCCCAGTCCTGTCGAACAGCGCCTGACAGAGCTGAGCGACCGCGAGATCGACGTCCTGCGCTGCCTGGCCGCCGGCCTCGACACCGCGCAGACCGGCCAGAAGATCGGCTACTCCGAACGCACCGTCAAGCACATCATCAAAAACCTGCAAACCCGGCTACAGCTGACGAACCGCACGCACTTGGTCGCCTTCGCCTACGAAAACGGCTACCTCTGACCCGCCCCTGTTCACCACCCCGCCCACCGCAGCAAAAGGGAGTTGCGCATGATCCGGCAGGGCCCGCTTCATCCCCACGCCGTCATCCCCGCCAGGCCGACACCAGCCGGCCGGATGGTCCCGGCCTTGCCAGCTTCGCACCCACGTGCACAGCCGTGTCCGCCCCGGCACGCCGGCCCCGGATCGGCGCCGGGCGGGCCGCACCGGCTCGTGGCCTGACCGGCCCACACCCGCCCGGTCCCATCCTCACGATCGGAGACGAGATGACCGCCACACCCTCCCCTGACGCGCCGCCCAGTACGACGATGACCGACGAGAAGTACGGGGCCTTACGCGCCTCGGCCGCCCTGTGGGCCTGAGGCCGGTGCGCCACCACTCAAGGGGGTGTGCGCAGCGCAGTAAGTACGCCAACAGGCCACTCGGCCGGTCACGGGCAAAGGACGGGTCGTACGACCCTCGTCAGCTTGCGGCCAGGGTCAGGAACTCCTCGACGCCTTCGGCGGCCCGCACGTGCCTGAAGGTCGGGACGAGGTCCTGTACGAGGACTTCGCAGCGTGGGGCTCCGATGCGGCGGGCGAGCTGGAGGGCTTCTCCGGCTGTGCGGGCGGCGATCTCGGGTTCCTTGAGTTCGAGGTGGCTGGCGGCCTGGTAGGCGAGGAAGACGCCGCGGGTCTTGTCGCGCTCGGGAGGCAGAAGGGCGCGACCTTCGGTGATCAGCTGGTGGGCGCGGGTCGTGTCGCCCAGGTCGAGGAGAGCCTGGCCGGTGTCGACGGCGAGGTCGGCTTCTCCGTACCAGGAGCACCAGGCCGGCAGGGGTTTCGCGGTCGAGCCCGCGAGAAGTCGTTCGGCTGTGGTGAGGGCTCGTCGGGTCTCCCGCTCGTCTCCTTGGGCCGCCAGGGCCCGGGCGAGGCGGAGGTGGAGAAGGCTGCGGGCAGCGGGGTGCTCGGTGCGGGTGATGGCGTGGGTGAGGATGCCGACAGCGGTGGGGTGGTCCTTGCACCAGGCGGCCTGATAGGCGAGGTCTCCAAGCATGGCGGCGCCCATGTCGCGGTCTCCGGTGGCGTGGGCGCTGTGGAGAGCGGCGACCCAGTGCTTCTGGGCGGTCGTGTGCTGTCCGCGGTCGAAGCGGTGCCAGGCGGTTGTCTGGGCGAGGGAGGCCGCGAGGTGGTGGAGGCGCCGACCTGTCGGTTTGTCGTAGCGGCCGTGCTGGATCATGTCGGTGACGGTGGTGAGGTGTCCGTCGAGGAGCGCGGTGAGGTGCTGGCGCTCCTCGGTGGCGATCGAGCTGAGGCGCCGGGTGCTGTCTTCGAGGAGGGTGACCAGTTCGCCCCCTACGTTCGTAGGGCCCTTCGCAGAGGGGAGGACGACGGCACCCGAGCCTGCCCAGGTGGCGGCGAGGCCCGTGAGGGCTACGCCCGAAGCGGAAAGAAATGCACGTCGGTCCATGGTGCTGGTGAGGGCCTCTCGCAGGGCGGGCACGGTGCTGGACGGGCCGAGCGGGACGACGCCGGTGTCGCCGGCGAGGAGCCAGTTCGGCCAGTTGGTCGGGTCGACGGCGTCGGCCGGCATTCCCAGTGCCTCGGCGATGTCGTACTGAGTGTCGGCCTCAGGGAGGGCTCCCCGCTCCCACTTGCGCACGCGTTGCTTGTCCGCGCCGGAGCGCAGCCCGCGACGGGCTGCGGCGGTACGGACCCCGGCCGCGAGGTCGGGCCCGGTCAGTCCGCGTTGCCACCGACGGTAGGCGAGCGGGTGGGTGAACTGGTCCACACCGATATACAAGCACCGGGCCGCGCCCTCCGTCCCTTCTTTCGACCGAAGGGGACTACCGGGGGACTACCGGCAACCCCTTTGCTGGAAGGGACAGTTGTCGCATCCTCGAAGTCCTGCACGAGTGGCGACTACAGCCCGATGTGGCAGGTCTCTTCGGCCTCTGCGGACTCCACGGGGAGCTTCCTCGCGAGACCTAGACTCAGCGCTTCCGTCCCGACCGGTCCTCGTTGCCCGACTTCGGGTTGTGGCCGGCGGGCGCGATCCGACGACTCCTGAGGAGGACCCCGTGCCCGAGAAGACCATCAAGGCCAAAGCGCTGTGCTACATCGTGCGCGACGGCCGACTGCTGGTCCACCGCCACACCGACTTCCCCTGGGAGGAAGTCGGCGTCCAGGTCCCGGCAGGCAGCATCCGCGACGGCGAGACGCCCGAGGCGGCGGCGCTGCGCGAGGCCCGCGAGGAGACCGGACTGAACGACTTCAAGATCGTGCGCAAGCTCGGCGTCACCTCGTACGACATGGGCCCGTACCGCCCCGAGATCCAGGAGCGGCACACCTTCCTGATGGAGCTGACCGAGCCGACGCCCGAGCGGTGGCCGAGCCAGGAGGACCACGACGGGCACGGTGAGCCGACGAGGTTCGAGTGCTTCTGGATCCCGCTGGAGACCGCGCACGTGCTCCAGTCCGGGCAAGGCGCGCTCCTCGGGCTCCTGGACATCTGACCCCACCCATCCGCCCCGACCCGTACAGGGAGGCAGCCGATGCACAGCATCCCCGCCCGGCACAGTCCGATCGACGAGCTGTACCGCGGCCTGATGGACGACGATGGCGAGGCCGCCGTCTCGGTGATCCTGAAGGTGCGCGGGGAGACCTGCGACATCGACTGCCTGTACTGCTACGAGAAGCGCAAGGAGGCCCCGGGAGGCGCGCGGATCGACGCCGGGCAGGTGCGCCGGCTCGCCGAGATCTTCCCGGGCCGCCGGCTCGCAGTCGAGCTGCACGGCGGTGAACCGCTGACCGCGGGCCGCGAGCACATCGCCGAGGTGCTCCGCGAGCTCGCCGTACAGCCGGCCGTGGTCCGTGTCTCGATGCAGACCAACGGGGCCCGGCTGGACGACGCGTGGCTGGACCTCTTCGAGACCGCGTACCCGAGGCTGCGGATCGGGGTGTCTCTGGACGGGGACGCGAAGGGCAACGCCTGGAGGGTCGGGTACGACGGAGCGCCGGTGTACCCGAAGGCGGCTGCCGCCCTTCGGCTCCTGGCTGCCCGCGGGTGGAAGGCCGGGGTGATCGCGGCGGTCACCCCGGCCGTCGTCGGCCGCGCCGAGGAGGTCGTGGATCACCTGGCCGAGTTCGAGGCGGTCAACGCCGTCAGCTTCGTTCCCTGCTTCGACGCTCCCGTGCAGCGGCCCACCGCCTCCTCCGTTCGGTGGGTTCCGGCGAGCCGTCGGCTCCAGCAGGCCGCCGTCGGCGCCGAAAGCGGGCCGGCCTGGGCGATCAGCCCGTCTCAGTACGCCGAGTTCGTCCTCGCCGCCACGGCCCGGTGGATCGCGGGCGGACACTTCACCCGACTGAAGCTGGAACCGGCGGTGTCGGCGATCCGCCGGCTGCGGGGACTGGGGACCGCCTTCTGCCACTTCTCCGACCTGAAGTGCGATCACGTCTTCACGCTCTACCCCGACGGCCGCCTGGGCAGCTGCGACGAACTCCCCTGGCCCCAGGCCCAGCTCACCCGCCTCGACCAGAGTGCGGGTGAACCCGACATCGTCGCCGCCCAGCGCAGGCTCCCGCTGCTGAACCAGGGCAAGGACCTGATGGGACGGTGCACCGACTGCTCGTACCGCTCGGCGTGCGGCGGAGGGTGTATCGCCACCCGCTGGCGCTACGAGAAGACCGGCGACCAGGACGCCTACTGCGACTACCGGATGCGGATGATCGACGGGATCGCGGCCCTCCTCGCCCAGCCCGCCCACCCGGACGGCGCCTGGTGCCGCACCACCCGGTGGCGTCCGCAGACCCCGAACAGCATGCGGGACATCGATGTCTTCCTCTCCCGGTGGGACCGCCCGGACGCGGACCGTCCGCCCGTGCGGCTGCACACCAGCGCGTACGGCAACATCAACACCGTCGGCGAACCCGGCGTGCACGAGGCCGATGACCTCGACCCGGGTCACCCGCAGTGGCACGAGGCGATCGAGGCCGGTGTCCGACCGCTGGTCGACGCCGTCACCGGCCCGTGGGGCTGCGTCACGTACGACAGCTGCGAGGGCCACTTGTACGACGGCCTCGGCATGCTCCCCACCGAGCGCCGGATCGGGGTCCTGCCGCGCAACCGCGCGGAGTACGCCCGCGTGGCCGCCGCCCTGTGCCGTGCGGCCACCGCCGCGGCCCCCGCCCTGCCCGCTTCCGTCCAGGTAACGGTGGGCCGCGCCGAACTGGAGTGCGAGAGCAGTGCGCGCAGTGTCCCTGTGGTCGACCTGGTTCTGCTGCCCGCGCCCGGACACGGCTGGGCGGAGTACTTCGCGGCCGTGGACGAGGCAACCCGGGCCGTCGCCGCCGCCCTCGGCGGCGAGCGGCCGACCGGCTACCGGTGCGCCTGTCCCGTCCCCGCGCCCGACGTGTCCCGTCGTGAGGGGGTGCCGGTGTGAGCGCGGAACGGGTCCTTGACGAACTGACCGTCCACCAGCTGCTCGGGCGCATCGTGTACTTCCACGTCCTGCTCATCGCCCCCGATCTGCCGGCCGCCGATCGGGCGCCGGCATCCGGACCGGCCTGCTGCCGCCATCGGGCTCCCGCCTCCCGGTCGCCGGAGACGGTGCTGGCGGGCTCCGCGTGGGGAGCGCTCCTGGAGGTCGCGGCCGAGCTGCCCGGCCACCACCGGCCCTGCCCGCGCACGTCCAACGCGTGCTGCGCGGCCTGTCGTGTCACCTCGGCAGCGGCGGCGGCAGGGAGCGGCTGGGCTGCGGCCGAGCACCGGGCCTACCACCAGCATTCTCCGGCGCCGGGGCTCCTGGATGCTTGCGGACGTGCAGCGGCCAGCCGGGTGGGGCGGGTCTTCGCCGCCCGGCACGCCACCGCGTGCGCGTCCCTGGACCGGCTCACCGCCGATCCGCCAGCTCCCGAAACCCTGCCCGGTGTGGACGAGCTGCCGCTGACCGGCGAGCTGCTGGCCCTGTGGGCGGACCCGGCCGCCACCACCCAGGCGCCTGTGGTCAGTTGGCTCAACCACTGCACCGGCGGCCTGGGCGACGTCCGCCGCGTGCTCGAATCAAGGAGGAACCCGTCGTGATCCACATCGCCGAGACCGTCGCCATCGGAAGCGTCGAAGGCTTCCTCACCGCCGGCGAGCGGGACCAGCTCGCCGCCCTGATGCGCGCCTTCCTCACCTCCGAGCGCCGAAGCGACTTCGGCGAGCAGCGCAGCAGCTCCATCCACGAGATCCCCGGCCACACCCCGGAGCAGGCGATGGCCGTGTACGAGCCGGCCGGGCGAGTGGAGATCCCGAAAATCCCCGAGCAGGCCGAGCACCTGCTCCAGGACGCCTTCGACCGGGCCCGCCCCGCCTTGTCCCGCGTCATGCCGTCAATCACGACGTGCCGTCCGTGGACATACGTCGAGTACGGGCCCGGCCAGCACATCACCTCCCACCTCGACGGCATCGCCCCCGACCCGCTCGCCTGGCCCCGGCAGATCGCCGGCATCAGCGTGGTGATCAGCGAGGCGGCGGCCGGCGGCGGGTTCTACGTCGAGACCTCCTCCGACAGCCGCCTGTGGGACACCCGCCTCGACCACTCCCCCGGCAGCGGCTACGCGCCCGGCATTTGGCTGGCGCACGACGGCGCCGACCACTCCGCCGGCTGGTTCACGCAGATGCCCCGTACCCGCTGGACCGTGAGCCCCGCCCAGGGCACCGCCCTGCTCTACGGCTCCCAGCTCGCCCACGGCACCGAGCCGGTGGTCCGCGGGCGGTGCGCGAAGTTCATCAGCTGGCTGACCGCCGAGGCCGGCGAGCGGTGAAGGGGATGCTGCTGGCCATCGAGGGCATCTCCGGGGCGGGCAAGAGCACCCTGCGCGACCGGCTCCTCGCCGCCGCCCGCGCCGAGGGCCTGCCGCTGGGGCACATCGGCCAGTTCTCCTGGCTGTCGCTCCCCGCCACCCGGACGATCGTCCGCCTGCGCGGTCTCCGCGCCGCCGACAGCACGGAAGCGATCTCCGCCGTACGCCTCGACCTGGACCTGCACGGCCGCCATAACCTGGCCCCTGCCCTCGCCCGCGGGCACGTCGTCGCCGACCGGCTCACCCTGTCGACCGCGTGCCAGCTCGCCCTGGTCCACGGTCTGCCCGTGACCGACTGCGTCCGGCAGCTCGCCCACGCGCCCGCCGCACGCGCGAAGCTGACCATCCTGCTGACCACCCCGGCCAGCCTGTGCCTTGAGCGGCTCTCACACCGGGCCACGCCACGCCGGTTCGGTGAGGACCCCGACACCGCGGCACGCCTCACCAACCTGTACGACCAGGCGACCACGGCCTGGACCGAGGCGACCGGGCTGCCCGTCCTGCGCCACCCCTGCAGCACCGGCGCCGACCTCGACACCCTGACCGCCATGTGCCTGTGCGCCTTACGCCAAGCCCCCGCGCCCACCGCGCGCGTATAGGAGGAGTGCCCCCGACATGCGTCTGCATCCGATGCACCCGGCCGCCTGGGTCCTCGACCAGCTTGGCACCGACGGATGGCAGGTCCACACCCTGCTCTCCTTCACCCGCGCCAGCACCCTGGCCCTCGTCAGCCGGGACGAGGCGGCGCCCGTGGTCCTCAAGGCCGGGTTCGGCAGCAACCACGTCCTCGCCGAACTCGACGAGAAGGACCGCCCGGCCGCGTACGGCTTCTACTGGTACGCCGAGATGACCCCGGCCGAACGTGCCCTCGCCCGCGAGGACTTCCGCCACGAGATCGCCGTCGCCCGCGCCGCCACCGGCGCCGGACACGTCGTCCCGCTCCTGGAGGAAGGCGCCACCGACCGGTTCGACTGGTACACGATGCCCTACTGCCCCGGCGGCTCTTTCCGCTCCTGGCTCACGGCCCCACGCGACGAGAAGACCACGGCCGCCGGGCTGGGCATCCTGGCCGACGTCGCAGCCGGCCTCACCCACCTGCACAAGCGCGGCATGGTGCACCGCGACGTCTACCAGGAGAACGTCCTCGTCCACGACGGCCACGGCCTGATCACCGACCTCGGCGCCGCCCGACTCACCACCGCCGCCCGAGGCCCCGCCGGGCGCGGCCCGGAAGTCCACTGGCCCCCGGAATACGCCTCCTCGTACAGCACCGCCACCCCGGCCGCCGATGTGTTCAGCCTCGCGGTCCTGGTCCACCGCTTCGCATGCGGCGACATCCCCCGCCACGGCACCCACCGCCTGGACTCCGCGCCGGCCCCGCTGCGCCCGCTGCTCACCGGAGCACTCGCACCGGACCCCAGGGAACGCCCCACGATGGCGGACCTGCACGACGGCCTCCGGCAGGCGGCCGAACCGACTTCCGCGCCGCAGCCGCGCCGCGGGCACTAAGCACACCTCCGGAAGGAGGGCCTGCGGTGCGCTCCGCCCGAGCACCCCCGCTCTGCCCGAGCACACGACACCCACATCCCGACCCATGAGAGGGCAAGACCGACCATGACCGAGAACCAGACGACCCCCGAGTCCTTCCTCGCCGCCGTGGACACCCTCCGCGCCAACGAGGGCACCGTCCGCGCCACCGCCCACACCTCCAGCGTCTCCGCCGACGGCTGGACGGCCACCGAGCCGGCCTCCGCCCCCGAGAGCATCGACGCCTGACCCACCCTCTGATGCCGGCGGCGACCCGCCGGTAGTCACCCTGGGGCCGGCCCGACGGGGCCGGCCCCAGCCCAGCTCCGGGAAGGAACCCTCGTGCCCGCACCTCTCGACTTCGCGTTCTCCCCCGTCCAGGGCCTGCGCCGGGACCGCACGCAGCGGATCCACAGCCTCTTCCGGGCCGACATGGGCCGGACCGAGCGGCCGGCCGACGCCTACTGCCTGGCCCATCACGCCCTCGAAGGCGCCGAAGCCGCCGCCCGCACCGGGGACACCGCCACCTTCGACTGGTACCAGGCCCACCCCGACGCGAACGGGATCGCCCTCGCCACGCCGACAGCCGTCGGCCCCCGTGTCATCGTCTCGCCCGACCCGGGCCTCATGCTGCGGTCCTCGATCTCCGACACCGCGTACTACGTCCTCGGCCCCGACACCACCGCCGCCTCGGCACACGAACTCGCCCTCACCGCAACCGCCTTCGACACGGCAGCTCGGCACGGGTTCGGCGATCTGCTGGCGGACCACGCGGTGGTCACCTGCCTGCTCCGACGCAAAGCGCTCGGCGACACCCTCATCAGCTGGGCCATCACCCGGCTTCCGGGAACCGTCTACACCGACCACGTCGACGTCCCTGTCGTACTCGGCCGCGACCTGATCCACGAAGGTGGCCACAACTGGCTCAACGACGCCCTGGCCTCGATCGGCTGCAAACTCGACGAGGCGGCCACGTTCCACTCCCCCTGGCGAAACGCGCGCAGGCCCGCGTTCGGCTTCCTCCACGCCTGCTGGGCCTTCCCCCTGACCATGATCTACACCGCCCGCGTCCTCACCGAAACCACTGGCGACATCCACCACTTCCTAGCCGGCTACCTCGACCAGCAGCGCCGGCTGCTCACGACCACCACGGCCGATCACACGAAAGCGCTCGCCCTAGTCCCCCACCCCGGACTCCAGCAGCGCCTGCGGAACGTCTACGACGAGGCGCTCTCCCTGTAGCAGGCAACGCCCAGCGCTCACTTGTCGGCTTGGGTCTGGCGCTGCTCCGGGAGTAGCCGCTCGACGACGCAAAGAGCCTCGGCGACCACCCTCGGCGGCAGAAGGACTTCCAGGACTACCCGATGTGGCGCAGCCTCGTCGCCCGTGTCTGCGCCGAGCTGGACCGCTACACCCAGGGCGGTCCGGTCATCGCTCCGATGACGCTGCTGCGCCGCGAGTACGCCGACGAGATCTTCGAGGCCCTGGCCAAGGACGGCGTCGAGGTCCACCACCTCCTGCTGCACTCCGACTCCGATATCCTGCGCAGCCGGATCGAAGGCAGCATGGAATTCCCCGACGACGAGGAGTGCAGCGAGAAGGTCCGCGCCTTCCGGCGCCGCCGCCTCGCCGACTACGAGACCGCGTACGCGACCTGGCTGGGCGAGCAGGCCGAGGTGATCGACACCACCGGCCTCACCCCCGAGCAGGTCCTCGCCCGCGCACTCACCCTGCTGGGCCCGTGAGCAGCGCGATAGCCCGGATGACCGGGCCGGCCGAGGTCGTCGCCGACCACAGCTGGCCCGGCACGTCCACCACCGTGCTGCGTCTGCAGAACCCCGACGGCCGCGAGACGATCCTCAAGTCCAACACCAGCATCGGCAGTTTCCAGCGTGAACATGCCGCGCTCTCCCGCTGGACGCCGCCGCTCGGCCCCGTCGTGCCCCAGCTCATCGACGTCGACGAGGACGAGCGGCCACTCCTTATGACCTCGGTCCCCGGCCGCCCCCTGCAGTCCCTCGCCCTCACCCGACACGAGGAACAGCACGCGTACGAGGCCGCCGGCGCCCTCCTCGCCGCCTTCCACGTCACCGAGCCCCGCACTGTCCTGCTCTCTTTCGGCCCGGACCGCGCCGCGTACGTCCGCCAGCAGCTCGCCGGCACGACCGCACCTCTGACCGTCGCCGGCCTCACCGTCCACCCTCCGGCTCGGCGGCACCCGGGCCCACCCGACCGTACGGTCCTGGGGGCATGCCATCCGCGCCCACCACCACGCGTGCCTCGGCGACGCACGCAGCGCCCAGAAGGACCTCCAGGCAGCCTGGAAACTGCTCGGCCGGACCGACGACGGCGAGACGCCCCCCTACATCGGCTACCTGAGCCCCGCCGAATTGAACAAATGGACGGGCCGCACCATCCTCCGTCTCGGCCGCAGCACCCCGGCCCTCCTCGGCACGGGCCAGAACGCCCTCGACGACGCCCGTGCCGGCTGGGCGACCACCCACGTCCGCGGCTCGGCCGAGGTCCTGACCGCGAGCGCCCGCATCTACGCGGCCCGCGGAGACCGAGAGACGGCCGCCGACCTTTCCGCCCGTGCCGTGGCCGTCGCCACCCAGACCGGCTCAGCGAGAAACCTCCGGGCTGCCCTGGCCGCCATAGCCGAGTGAGCGCCGGGCGGTCGTGTGGAAGAAGAACCCGCTCGGCTCCCCAGCAGCTTCTCCGCACGCAGCCAGCACCTCGACCGCCCTGCGCACCGCGTCTCCGACCGCTTCAGGCGGTCAACTCCACCTTGGAGCATGCGCAGTTTGGAGCCGTCCCGGTCGATCGTGCCTGCTGGAACTGGGCCTGCGCACGAGGCCCTGTGGGCACCGTGTCCAGCTCACGGGCTTCGTCTTCGGCCTCTTCGTTCGCCGACCATGTAATGACGACCATGCGGCAATTCGGGAGAGCAGCAGGGTGGAGTACGTGGCTGACGACTTCGATGGGCTCCTGTCCCATGATGGGGACGCTCATGCGGAAGAGGTGACCGTCGCGCGTTTTGGTGAGTTCGGTGGTGGTCTCCCAGATGTGTCGGACGTCCGGGTCCTCGCACACGTCGCCGATGAGGGCCAGGAGTTCGGCCGCGTCACTCCGGGCGAGGGCGAACTTCAGCATCTTCACGTACTCCGCAGCATGCTGTTCCCAGGCGTGGTACTGGGTGCGCGCCTCTGGATCCAGCAGGGCCCATCTCATGAGGTTGGCACGGGGTTCGAGCACCCAGGGCCACCACTCCGCCATCGATGCGTTGGACGCGAGGATGTTCCAGTAGGGGTCGCACAGATAAGCCGGCCTGGGCATCTGCTGGTCGACCAGCAGGCGCAGGCTGCTGTGGACTCGCGGGTCCACCGGCCCGCTCTCCGCAGTCGTGGCGAGGTTGTTGTAGAGCAGGAGCGCGGCGCGTTCATCGCGGTCGAGCCGCAGGAGATCAGCGAGCCGCCGGCACTGTTCGCGGTCGAGCCGAGTCCGGCCGTCACCCCGCTCCAGGTTCCTCCACCAGCGTGCTGACCTTCCGACCGCCGTCGCGCACTCGTCCTGGGTCACGCGGCGGCCCCGGCGGTGGCCGGCGATCTTCCGCCACGCCTTCAGCTGGCCGGCGAATCCCATTACCTGGCCCGCCCAGGGCTGCCCGGCCTCCCTGGGCAGGTGCCCAGAGGACTCCGCTTTCCGGCCTCCTCGCACGTGTTCGTCCTCCCCTGCCTCGCACCCGGTCCCCCTGATGTCCGGGAGGGGCTCTGTGACGCCCATCCGCTTCTCCTTGTTCTTTCCGTTCACGACGCCTCTCCACATGGAGGGGGGCTATCCCCGAGTCGAGGCAACAAAAGAGGGTGGACCCGTGCCAACGCACCGGCCCACCCCTGCCTCTGTTCCAGAGTACGAGATCTTTTTTTTCGATCATGAAATCTCGCACCCCCTCAGCCTCGGTGACCCATCACACACGTTCCTACGCTTGCGTAGGGAGTGACGATGGAGCGATATGGAGTCGATCAACCACGAATCGGACATCGAAACCGGAAATCTATTGCCGGTTTCGAAAGCGGCAAATTATTGCCGCTTTTTTCTTTCTCCCTGGGCAACCCCTTGCCCGAAAGATGACGTAGGAACGGGAGAGATCACCATCCCGCTTAGAAAAATGGGTAGTTGATCCGCCTCGGCAAGTCGGAAATTCCGCCGCCACCTGGGTCTACGCGCGTAATTCCTGGAGTGCGGGACCGTTGACGCTGATCGCGGAGCGGGCTTAAATCCTGATCAACAGCAGGTCAGCGGCGCGATCATCCATCGCACGGGATTGGGGGGGCATCGCCTGTCAGTGCGTCAGCGATCGCAGTGGTGACGCCCCACAGGAGAGTTCGCATCGATCCCTCACCCTCCGAGCGATGCGACTTGTCACGGAATATAGAGCCAACGCTGGACTTGCGCGGACCGTCTACGTATGTTCGTCGTCCCCCACCGGGAGGCCAACCCGGTGAACGACGAAAGGAGTACGCGAGTGCACGCCAGCAGACCCTGAAAAGCGCTGCGGCGCCCGGGAGAGGCAACTCCCAGGCGCCGACACCGCGAAGAGTCCTATCTCCTCGCCGAGGCAAACGGCGGAGAGACCGACCCATCATCGCCGCACCGGCCCTTCCCACGGGGCAACACCGGGCGGCAGCACTTCAAGGGAGAAGCATTACATGAGCCCGGCCCTGCGCGAAAGCCGGACACCAAGGACCGGTTCCGCGGACCGCGCAACAGACACCACCGGCACACCCCTTCCGGCCCGCCGGTACGGGGGTGAGGTCTGATGGCCCGCATCCGCACCATCAAACCCGAGGCGTTCGAGTCCGAGGACCTCGCCTCCGTGGACGTGACGGCCGTCGTCACCTTCTTCGGCCTGCTCACCCACGCCGACGACGCAGGCCGGCACCGCGACAACGCGGCCATCGTCGCCGGGCGGCTGTGGGCGCTGCGCCCCGGACACACGCCGACCCACGTCGCCCAGGACCTGGAGCAGCTGGCCGAGCGCGGGCTGATCTGCCGGTACACGGGCTGCGACGGGAAGACGTGGCTGCACATCGTGACCTGGGACCGGCACCAGAAGATCAACCGCCCCTCCGCGAGCCGGCTTCCGCGCTGCCCGCAGCACGATGCGGCACGGGCGTGCGGCGAGTGCGGCCTCGCCCGCTGTCCGGGCCGGGGTCACTCCCGGGACGGCGGGCAGTCGGCGCCGGGCTTCACGGACGAAGTACCCGCCCGCCGCGCACAAGGGGCCGATTCCGTGAATATTCACGGAGGACTCACGCGGCCCGAGACGGCGGTTCCGACCCTGGCATCCGAGGAAGTGACCCGCACCACTCCCGCCGCGGGCGGCGTGATCGCCGCCACATCTTCCGAAGATCCGCACGCGACCCTCTCGGCTGACGAAACCGCAGGTCAGAGCGTTTCTTCCACATCTGACGGCGTGACGGCGGACACATTCACTGAGGGCTCACGCTCTGGATCTAGGATCTTGGACCTAGGATCTTCCCGTAGGGGGCGCGAGGCGCCCGCGCCCGGCACCTCACCGGACAGCGTCCTGGAGACGGTCGAGGCGGTCGAGGCGAGCACCTTGTCGGCGAAGATGCTCATCGCCGAGTATGTGCGCGGCTGCGAGAGCCGACCGCCGAGGGCCTTCCTCGGTCACCTGGGCAGGATGATCCGCGAGCTGCTGGACGAGGGCTTCGAGCCCGATGTCCTGCGGCCGGCTCTGGAACGGCTGCGGGCCAAGAGCCTGCACCCGAGCGTCCTGCCGAGCCTGGTCAACGAGGCCATCAACCCGCCGGTCCCCGCCTGCGGTCCGTCGTCCGCCTCCGGCGCGGGGCCCTGGTCGGCCGCCTCCCCCGCCTACACGCCCTACATGAACCCGGCCGCGCCCACCGGCACCTTCGGAGTCGCCCTGTGATCCGCACCCGACTCGAAGACCCGCAGACCACGGCCGGCAACCCGGCGATGGTCTGGATGCAGCGCAAGCTCGCCGAACGCGGCATCACCCTCGACACCGACGCGCCCCTCGCCGAGGTCCCGGAGCCGAGCCCCGCCCTGGTGGCGGCCCAGGAGCGGATCCCGTGCGACTACCGCGAGGCCCAGGTCGAGCATCCGGATGTCGCCCGGTGGGTGCGCTCGGTGGCCGACAGCGCCGTCGGGCACGCGGCGAGCCCGCTCGTCCCGCACTTCGGCTCCGCCGGCCAGCGCGAGATCACCCACGGCCGCAGCCTGCTGCTGTGGGGGCCGACCGGTGCCGGCAAGACCCACGAGGCGTACGGCGCGATCCGGGCCCTGACCGCCGCGGGGTGCGGGGTGCGCTGGCACAAGACGACCGCCGCCGACCTGTACGGCTCGATGCGTGCCCGCGGTGGGCACGATCCGGAGTACCTCCTGCGCCGGATCGTGCGGATGCCGCTGCTGCTCCTGGACGACCTCGGCGCCGCGAAGAGCAGCGAGTGGACGGAGGAGATCACCTTCCGCCTCCTCAACTGGCGCTGCGAACACCGCCTCCCGACCATCGTCACGACCAACCTCGCACCGGTCCGCACCCCGCAGATGGACCCCCGTCAGCCGGTCCTGCGCGACAAGGTCGGCGACCGGGTCCTCTCCCGCCTGTCCGGCATGTGCACCCCGGTCCACCTCGAAGGCCCGGACCGCCGCTTCCACGCCGCCTGACCAAGCGCCACGCCCCACCACCGCCAGCATCACGCCGCCGCCCCGGCCTGCCGACGCACCCTCGCCGCGCGCCGCGCCGCTCCCGCCTGCCCGGCGGCACCCCCTGGAGAACACCCCCATGCGTCACATCACCACCAACACCACGCCCACCCCCACCCTGCGAAGCATCGCCGACATCTCCTGGCACGACCGCGGAGCCTGCCGCGGCCTTCCGGCCGCTGAAGCCGACCGGCTGTTCTTTGCGCCCCCGCGCGGCCACGCCGCCATCGCCGAAGCCAAGACCCTGTGCGGCCGGTGCCCCGTCCGCCAGGACTGCTTCACCCACGCCCTCGACAACGACATCCGCTGGGGCACATGGGGTGGCCTGACCGAAGCCGAACGCCGGCCCTGGCACGCCAAGGTCGCCAAGCGCCTCGACTACACCCGGGTACGCGCCGCGATCATGGGCCGCGACGTCTTCCTCACCGCCGCCGAGCGAGACGCCGTCACCCGCCACGCCTACGTCCGCGGATGGTCACCCGAACACCTCGCCTACACCCTCGCCGTCGACCTCGACCACGCCCGAGACCTCCTGCGAGACGCCGGCCACGCGGTCGAAGACCGCGACCGCTACTGGGCGGCGGAAGACGCCGATGAAAGCGAAGCGACCACCCCTGAAGAAACGTTCTGCCCAGTACCACGCCAGGTCCAGACCGAAGGACTCATCCACGCACTGCGGCAGGCGGCATGACCGATCGCTGCCCCTGCACCGCCCTCACCCTCACCACACGAAAGGCAGCTGTTGACCGAGGAGACCGCCGACCGTTTCGCTCTGACGGCGGCCGTGATCGTGATCGCCATCCTCACCGCGGCCGGGTTCTGGCTGTCCTACGCCCACCTCGCTGAGGTCGCCGGCCAGCACGGTCTGGACCACTCACCGGAACGAAGGTGGGCCTGGCCCGCGACGCTGGACGCCTTCATCATCGCGGGCGAGCTGATGATGTTCCGGGCCAGCCTGCGCCGGGTCACGGACTGGTCGGCCATCGGCGTGACAGTCACCGGCTCCCTCGGCTCGGTCGTCCTGAACGTCTTCGGCGTCGGCGGCTCGGCACCCGGGTCGGTCCCGCTTCTCGACTACGTCGTCGCCGCTGTCCCGCCCACGGCCAGCATGTTGGCCTTCGGTGTCCTGATGCGACAGATCCACCAGGGCGTCACCAGTGCACCAAAGCCGGACCAGACCGGTCCGGCCCCGGGCCCCGAACCCGGACCGAAGACGAACCCCGAACCCGAACCCGAACCGGACGCGGAGCCCGGGCCTGGACTGGAACTCGGACCGAACCCCGAACCCGGACCCGGACCGGACGCCGGACCCGGACCGAACCCGGAACCCGAACCCGGACCGGACCCCGAACCCGAACCCGGACCGGACACCGAACCCGGACCGAACCCCGAACCCGGACCGAACCCCGAACCCGAACCCGGACCGGACACCGAACCCGGACCGAACCCCGAACCCGAACCCGGACCGGACACCGAACCCGGACCGAACCGGGGTCAGGCCGAAGCGGCGTCGGCCCGCCGGGGGGCACGGCGGGCCCGTCCGGCCCCGGCTCGTCCGCGGACCGTACGGGCGCGGGTCCAGGCGGGTCGGCCTTCGCGGACCGGACCGGGACGTCTGTCGGAGGACCAGGTCGTCGAGATGGTCCTCCCGTACGTGCCGGCGGTCCTGGCCCGGGAGGGCAACGCCCAGGTCACCCGAGCCCAGCTCCGGGCGATCATGCGCAGCCGCAAGATCCAGCTCGGCAACGAGCACATGGGGTCGGTGCTAACCCGCGTCCGCGCCGCCACCACCACTACATCCCCCGAAGGAGTCCGATGAAGACCTGCGACCGCTTCGAGAAGATCAAGTCGGAATTCCAGTTCGACATCACCGCCTTGACCAACCACGCCGCACGGCACGCGGGTACGAACCCCGCGATGGCGAGCAGCCGCATCGCCAAGGGCGTGCGGCTGAACATGGCGAGAGCTCTGTCCCGCCACTACTCCCGCTGCAAGCTGTGCTGCTAGGCCGCACGTCCGACGGTGGCCCGGCCCTCGTGCCGGGCCACCGCCCCGCTCGCCCCTTTCCCTGTCCTTCCTGAGGAGCCGATCCCCGTATGACCCCCGTGATGAACGGACCGGTCCCGGACCGGTCCCGGACCGACGGTCCGGCCTCGTCCGACGCCACAGACGTCCGGATTGATGAGGTCAACTCGGACCCAGAAGGAGCAAGTTATCGGCCAAGACACTCTTCCCCGTCGGGGAAGCGCGTCTTGGCCAAACCCGCCCCTGGGGTGGCGGGAGCGGTCCAGCACCTGGGGGTGCTGGACCGTGAGGCGGCGACCGAGGGCGGATCGCAGCCGGAGAAGCCCGTGCCACGTCGCAAGCGCCGCGCCCCGAAGTCCGCTTCGCGTAAGCGCTCGCCGAAGACCGACGCCGACAAGCGCGTTCACGTGTGCAGTGTCCGTCTCAACGACGACGAGAAGCACCGCCTGGCCGAGGCGGCTGCCGCCGCCCGTACGAGCCTGCCAGCGTTCCTCGCGCGCAGCGGGCTCGCCGCCGCCCGCGACCCCGAACGCGCCGCCGGTGCCATCGCCGGCGAACGCGAGCTGATCTCCGAGATGTTCGCCGCCCGCCGGCACCTCGGGCACGTCGGCAACAACCTCAACCAGATGGTCAGGGCCATCCACATGGGCGACCGGCCGCCGGACGCCCAGCTCAACGCCGTCCTCGACGCCGTACGGCGCGCGACCGAGCGCGTCCAGGCCGCCACCGACAAGCTCCTCGAACACCGCTAGGAACATGGTCCCCAAGATCCACAAGCGCGGGACGCGCACCATCGGTCTGCTGTACTACCTCTACGGGCCCGGCAAGGCCGAGGAACACATCGACCCGCACCTGGTCGCCTCCTGGGACCATGCCGCACCCGACCCCGGCCGCGACCCCGACGCCACGTACAAGCAGCTGCAGCAGCTCCTCGACCAGCCCCTCGCGCTCCTCGACGACAAGCAGCGGGCGAAGAAGCACGTGTGGCACCTGTCCGTCCGCAACGGTCCCGCCGACCGGATCCTGTCCGACGACGAATGGGGGGACATCGCCCGCCGCATGGTCGCCGCCGCCGGCATCGACGGCCCCGATCAGGGCGCGGGCTGCCGCTGGGTCGCCGTACGGCACGCCGACGACCACATCCACATCCTCGCCACCCTTGCCCGCGAGGACGGTTACCGTCCCGATCTCGACCACGACGCCGCCCGCGTCCAGGCCGCGGCCCGCCTCCTGGAACAGGAACTCGGGCTGCGCCGGCTCAAGGCCGGCGACGGAACGGCGGCCCAGCGCCCCACCAGCGCGGAGCGGCACAAGGCCGCGCGCCAGGGCCGCGAGCGCACCGCCCGCGAGGAACTGCGCGAGACCGTACGCCAGGCCGTGGCCGGCGCCCTGGGCGAGGCGGAGTTCTTCGCCCGCCTGAGCGCCGCCGGCCTCCTCGTCCGGACGCGTGTGGCGCCCTCCGGGGACCTCCTCGGCTACAAGGTCGCCGTGCCCGGCGACCTCAACAAGGACGGCGAGCCCGTCTACTACCCCGGCGTCCGCCTGGCACCCGATCTGTCCCTGCCCCGTATCCGCGAACGCTGGTCCGGAACGGGTCACGGCCAGGACGATGCCGGACCCTGGTCCGCGTCGCCAGCTGATCCGGTACCGCCGGCTGTCGCGCGTCGGCGCACGGCGACGGCGGCGTGGGAGGCGATCGTCGTGGTCGAGGACGGCGAGGACGCGGTCGCCGCCGCGCACATCGCCGCCACGGGCGAGGTCCTCGACGCGCTCGCCCAGACCTCCGCCGCCGACACCCGCCAGGAACTGCGAGCCGCGGCCTGGGTGTTCGAGCGGGCCTCCCGCTCCCACGTCCGTGCCGCACGCGGGCACGACCGGGCGCTTCGGCAGGCCGCCCGCGACCTGGTCCGCGGCGGGCCGGCGCTCGGCCGCGGTGAGGACGGCGCGACCACCGCCATGGCCATCGACATGCTGTTCTTCCTCGTCGTCGTCGCCGCTCACTGGCACGCGCGCAAGGGCCACGCCCAGCAGGCCCACGCCGCCGAGCAGGCAGCGCAGCACCTGCGCGCCGCCTACCAGGACGCCGCCGAACACCCGCTCGCCGCGCTCCGCCGACGCGGCCAGCGCCTCTCCCACCCGCAACTGCAGCGGCAGGAAACCTGCGTATGGGAGGCGGTCCCCGAACTCGCCGACCAGATACTCGCCGAGCATGGATGGGCCGCGCTCGCCGCCACCCTGGCCGACGCCGAGGCAGCCGGCCACGACCCCGTCGCTCTGCTCTCCGGCACCGTCCGGCGCCGGGAGCTCGACACCGCGGACTCGATCAGCAACGTACTCGTGTGGCGGCTGCGCCGCGCGGCCGGACTGCCCGCCGACCCGACTGACGACCGTGCTCACCACTCCCGTTCGGGCACTGACCCCGTTGCCCAGCGGAAGCCCCGGCGCAGCCCGACTCGGTAAGCACCCGGCCGACAGGGCCCCGGCCCGACGGGGCACGGGGCGGCCCGTCCGACTCGTGCCCCTTCCGCCAGAAGGCCGCCCGCTCCCCGGCCAGGCGTTGAACGAGCGGCTCGGAGGCCGCGTGTCCAGCCCGGACGCAGGGACTGCCGCTGGAGTGCGCTCTGCGGGCCGTGTTGATCCGGGCGGCTTCTCCCGACGCCGCGGCACTTGACCGGCCGCTGCGAGAGTTCGGGCTTCCCGGTCCAGGCGTTCAGGGATTCGCAAGTTGCCGCAGGTCAGCCCGGCGGTGCATCCTCGTCATCCGCCGCAGGGGTGCGGCAGGCGAGCGAGGGGAGGCCGTATGCTCGGGCGCAGGAAGGCGAAGAACAACGTGGAGGGGCTGGGGCCGGCAGGTGTGCCGTGGCTGGACTACCCGCAGTGGCCTCGGGAGCAGCAGCCCGAGCCCGGGCCGGACGAGCAGCAGCTGGTGGTCGACGACTTCCTGCCGGAGGACCTGCGTCTCGATCTCGACCGCAACCGGTTCATGGTGTGGGCCAGCCCTCTGATCGTCGAGGGCGAGGTCCGTACCTGCACGAAGTGCGGCTCGTACCGCGACTTCGCGATCCTGGCGACCCAGGGACGCATCTGGCTGCGGTGCCCCGCCGGCCACACCACGCTGGATCCGGCCCTCGACATCGCCTGGTACAACCGCCACAGCGGCCCCGCCGACGCGACCTTCGGCTCTCTGGAAGAGGGGCTGCGCGGCTACGGCCTGGCCTGACCGCCGCCCCCCGGTCACCCGCCGGCCGCCTGGAGGCGGCCCTCATCCCGTTCACACCCTCGCCAGGAGCTGCATGCGCGTACGCACCACCGTCCTCTTCCTCCCTGCCCTCCTGCTGTCCGCAGTGACGGCGTGCTCCACCTTCTCGTCCGAGTCAGGGGTCGGCGGCCCTTCAGCTCCGTCCCCGTCCGCCGCCTCGGCGTCGGCGGCTCCGTTGCCGTCGGATCGGCTGCGGGCGCGTCTGCTGACGGCGGCCGACCTCGGCCCCGGCTACACCGTCCGTTTCACGGACACGCCGGCTTCGTCGGGGGGAGAAGTGCTGGGCTGCGAGCCCCTGGAGCGGCTCGCGGCCGGGACCGGTGATCCGTACGCCCGATTCCCCGCACGGGCAAGGGCGGGCATCACCGGCCCCGGCCCCACCAAGGTGACCGAGGAGCTGTTCTCCGCCGCGCCCGCCGAACTGTCGGCCGGCATACGGCGGATCATGAGCGCGATGACAGCGTGTCCGACGTACCGGCTCGCCATTGCGGCCACCGTCGTCGAGGTGAGCACCCGAATCACGCCCGCCCCGCCTCTGGGTGAGGAACAATGGGCGCAGATCGTCACCGTTCGCGCGAACGGTCGGTCGCAGGTGACGCAGCAGGTCGTTGTCCGCGACGGTTCCTTGCTCATGGTGCTCTCCGGCTCTCCCGCCGAGGTCAAGCTTCACGTTGAGAGGGCCCTGGACAAAGCCGCTGCCCGCTGATTCCTGCCCATCGTTTCCGGGGGCCCGTTGTCCGAACTACTTGCCCCGGACAGCTCGGACGACTCGCCGCGCAAGTCGACTCCCCCGGCAGGTTGTTCCTGCGGCTGGCCGCGTACAGGTTCGGCAACGAACAGCTCTTCGGCGCCCGGCTGATCGGTCCGGGCCGGGTGTGCGCGCCGGAGAGCGGTACCACGCGGGCGCTGACCGAGCTGGCGGCCCTCATGGGCGATCGCAACGTCCAGGCCGCACGAGAGGCGGGCATCCGCGCCGTGGTCGCACACCGCAGGGGCGCACTCGCCGAGGAGTAGGCAGAGCGCCACACCGCGACGGATGGGCCCTCACCCGAGGCAAAAGGTACAAACAACGGCCCGGGGCCAGGTTGATGAACCTGGCCCCGGGCCGTTGGCATAACGAGAGATCGCCGAGGTGCTGCGCGGGCCGGCCTCCTGGAGGCCGGACGCCGGTGGTCAGACCGTCGGTCGTAGGCAGAGCTGGCCTCGGCTGCTGTCGGGCAGGGTGTGGCGCAGTACCGGTTCGGGGGATGCGAGCGAGGCGGCGAAGGCGGCGACGAGGTCGTGCGGGGTGGAGGCGGAGAAAACGGCCGTCCACAGGTAGCCGGCCCCGATTCGCGGTTCGCACCACGCCTGCCAGCCGGACGGTTCGGTGGCGAGGACGTCGCCGTCCTGGATACCGTCTTCAGGAAGGGCGCCCAGGGCCATGCCCGCGGCGAGCTGCGGATCGCAGACGACGGTGGGATCGTCGATGTCCCGGGTCCAGCCGCGTTCGGCCAGGGTCTCGAAGACCAGGTGCGGGCCGGCGTACCCGTGTGCCGGGTCCGGGCGGGCCTCTAGGGCGAGCAGGAAGTCGGCGACCGTCTCGGGCGGGACGCCAGTGGAGAAGTAGGCGGTCCACTGCGCAAGCCCGGTCTCGTCCGCACGGGCGGATACCGTCCAGGCCACCGGGCGGTCGCCCAGGAGGATCGGCTCGTCGGGCAGGACCCACTGGGCCCACCGCAGGGCGTCCGGTGCGATGTAGAGGCTGGTGCTGCGTATCACCTGGCGGGACCGGTCAGGCTCGTCGGGTTCGCGTCGGCCGCGGACGAGCGTGAGCTGGGTCCAGCCGGCCTCGGTAAGACGGGAGGCGACATGGTCCGCGAGCGCGCCGTCGTCGCCGGCCAGGTGTCGGGGGGTGACCCACCATGCGGGAAGAGCAGGAAGTACGGGGTCCGAGGGCGGGATCGGGGTCAGTAGCGCTCCTTCTCATCGGGGGTGAGCGGTGTGACGGCGCGCAGCCGTCGGCGAGTGGTCGTCGGCGGGTCGGCGGGCGGCATCCAGGTCAGGGCCTCGGCGGCCGACCGGGGCAGATATCCGTACTGCACGGCCTTTGGGTCTTCGGCGAGGTACGCCGTCGACCGGCCGTCCAGGTCCTCACCGAGGACGACGTCGGCGAGCCGGTGCGCCATCGGGAAGAAGGGGTTGATCGCGAGGCGGACCGGGGTGTCCGGGTCGAGGGCGGAGAGGCGGCTGATCAGGTCGCGGACGGTCAGGTCGGGGCCGGGCGTGGGCAAGTGCACTCCTTGCATGCGGTCACACGAATGCTGCGGGTCCTGGTGGCTCGGTGTGGCGGGCCGGGTTCAAAGGCGCGCGGCGGTAGCCAGGACTTCGGCGACGACGGCTGCGACCAGCCGGGCCGGGGTGTCCGGGTGGAAGACCGCTTTGTAGCCGGGGACGCGGGCGGTGCCGGTGACGGCAAGGACCCAGCCCTCGTGTTCGGCGCCCGGCCGGCCGGGAAGTGCCCGAGGTAGAAGCGTCCGTCGGAGGAGGCGATGTGGGTGTCGGCTCGGTCGTCGACGATGAAGTGGAAGTCGCCGTTCGCGGCGGAGAAGGTGTCGGTGACGTCGGTCGGCTGGCCCGGACCGATCAGCCATTCGCGGAGTCTCAAGTCCGTGATCGTGGTGCGGAATCCAGCAGACGGTAGCTCGACCGTCACAGGCATCACCTCTTTGACCTGCAGTTTTCCGGTTCTTCCGGAACGGGTCGTTCAGGTTGACATGCGTCCGGCCGGTGCACCAGTCCTTGTGCGGTTTTTCCTGTCTGCCGGGGGCGAACTGGGGTCGTGGCGTGCACGCCAGTGACTGGTCCGCACGTTCTTCGTGCACCGGTGCGCCTGCAGCTGCGTCGCCCGCACCATGGTGGGCGCCTTGCCTGACGGGACCTCCGCTACCGGTTCGACTGGCCGGGGCCCTATCTCAAGTCCGGATACGGCGAGGGGACCCGGTGAAGGGTCCCCTCGCGGCATTACTTCTGCACGGCCGCGCCTCGGAGTCCGACGAACGGCGCGATGTCCGGGCGACGATGCCGTGTGCCTCGCCGAGGGTGATCAGCGGCAGGAGCGGCTCGTCGCGGGAGCAGTCTGTATCCACACCGGCAGAACCCGGCCCTCGTTCGTCGTCATGGTCAGCATCCTGCCCGTCACCGGTTGGACGACACGAACGAGAATCTGTAATCCCCTTCTCACGCCACGAGTTGCCCGAAGTCCACCTTCGACGGCAATCGGCCCAGACCTCGGGGCGCTCCCGCCCGCAGGGTGTCGGGGCCTGCTCGAACGCCGGTAGCCCGATCGGGTGAGTAAGGGGAGCTGCCGCTGGCCGCGCCCTCTCCCGCTGCGACCATCGAGTGGTGAAGCAGATCACTCGACTCGTGCTCCCGGTCGCTGCGGCAACGATGCTCCTCGTCGGCTTGACCGCCCCAGCCCACGCAGGTCCGTATTGGAGCAAGCAGATCAAGTGCAGCTCGACGGACCCCGATGGTCGGCAGATCCCCACGCGCGTCGGCAACGGCGAACTGGGCTGGAATCACTTCTCCGGCAAGCACAACATCAAGAAGTGCGCCCTGCTCAACGTCCCGATCCAAGGCGAGATCGACAAGAGGAACGGTGCCGACATCCAGTACTGGGGATGGGCTTCGAACCGGGCGCACGGGCGGGTGAAAATCATCGTCAAGGCGCGCGACGCCCGAAAGACGGCGGACGGCCGGTACGACGCAGGACGCGGCGAGACGGTCGGCGTGATCACCGCGTACTGCGGCGGCATGAACAAGTGCCCGAACTGGGTCAATGAGTAGCCCCATGAGCGACGACGCGTACGAGATCGCGGATCTCCAGCGGGAGGTGGCGAGCCACCTTCTGGAGTACGTCCACGCGCCCCTCCTGGACGACCAGCACGTCCGAGCCGTCCTGCCCGCCCCCTCCGGCGCGCCGGCGGTCCGTGTCGCCCTCGGCGACCGGGACGAACGCGAGCCCGCCCGGCTGACGGCGTACGAGATCCCCCTCCGCTCGGGCGACGACCTCCGCACCTCGCACGACGTCGTCGCCCTGCTGCGCGCCGTGCACACCGGGACGCACATCTACCCCTCGAACGCCGTCACGGCCGTCATGGGCATGGACCTCTACCTGGTCGACCCTGCGCGGGTGCAGGAAGCCCCGTTCACCACGAGCGACTGGGCCGACACCCTTCTGCGGTGCCTGGCTCACCCGGAGCCGGAGCAGCGGCCGGACACGGGGCTGCGTGGGTTCCGCTTCGCCGAGGACGGCCTGCTGCGCCTCTACATGGACAGCGACAAGGTGGACGGGGTGGTCGCCGTCGACGTACGGCCCGGCGGAGCGCTGACCGCCGTCCTGGCAGTGCTCCCCTCGTTCCTCGACGAGGAGTCGCGGATTGTGGACGCCGTCGGTGACCCCCACTGCCGGTACCTGGTGGACCTCACCGACTGGTAGGGGCCGCGCCCGGGCGCCGTTCGGCACCGGTCCTCGATGAGGACTTGGGCGACAAGCCGGGATGCCGACGGTGCCTGAGCGAAGCGAAGGCACCGTGAGTACTTAATGGTGGTGCTTGATGTTGTTACTAAAGGGGCCTGGCCTGCCGGGACCCGGTTCACCGGAGTCCGGTATCACCGGCGCCGGAAAATCAGGCCCCGGTTACCGGAGCCAGACCGGCGGCAGCAGCCACGACGACCCCGCCCCATCACCGGCCCCCGCCCGTACCGGCGAGCGCTCGCCGTCCGTCGTCAGCCGGCACACACCTCCGCCGCTGTACAGGACCTCGACATCCTCAGGGCGCTGCGGCCTACTACAGCGGTGCAGACCGCAGCGGCTCGCGCTGGCGTGTGCCGATTTGTCCCGTGTCAGCCAGCCGCTGGGGAAATGGCATGAAGGTGGGAAGCGGGTGTGCATGGTGGGTGGGTTCTCCGGGCGTCGTACGGGAAGAGCTGGAAAGCGGCCTGGGGGCCCGCGGTTGCGGGCCCCCAGGGAGTATCAGCTTGTGGTCGATTCGGCGCGCCGGCGGCGGGTGAGGTAGTACAGGCCGCCGCCGGCGGCGAGTAGGCCAGTGGCCCCGGCGATCAGCCACGGGGTGGTGTCGGCCCCGGTGTGGGCCAGGGAGCCGGACGGCGGGGTGCTGGGCCGGGCCGGCGGCGTCGTGGGCGGGGCGGTCGGGCTCGGCGGCGGGGTCGGGGTGCGCTGGTCGGTGAGGGTTACGGTCACATCTTCGGCGGGGTGGGCGGTGAACGTGACGGGTGTGGTGTCGAGCTGGTAGCCGTCGGGGGCCTGTGTCTCGGCGGCCCAGTAGCGGGTGCCGGCCTTCAGGGTGATATCGAGGTCCATCTGTGCGGTGCCGTTCGTGCCGGTGGTCAGGGTGGTGAGGGTCTTGCCGGGGATGTGCTTGCCGGTCTTGTCCGTCTCGTCTGCCCGGATGGCGATGGCGGCGCCCGCGAGTGTCTCGCCGGTGTTCTTGTCGGTCTTCTTCACCGTCAAGGTGGCCTTTTTGAACGGGTCGACGATGTCGAGGGGGTTGGCCTGGGCGGTGTGTCCGGCGGTGATCGTGATCGTCTGATCGGACACAAGGGCGTGCAGGGGGCTGCCGGAGGAGGTTTCGCGCAGGCGGTAGGTGCCGGCCTTCAGCTGGTCGAAGACGAGGACGCCCTGCTCGTCGGTGTTGCCCTCGGCGGCCTTCTTGCCGTCCTTGTCCAGGAGCTGGAAGGCGGCGCCGGCCAGGCGGGTGCCCTCGGGGTCCTTCTTGCGGATCGTGACGCCGCCGGTCGCTTCGTCGACGGTGACGGCCGCCGAGTCCTGCACGCTCGTGGTGCCACCCGCGAGCAGCATGCGCTGGGCCGCGGTGTTCTTCGGGGTGAGGACCGCGAGGTCGGTGGCGGGCAGGCCGCCGGCCTTCGCCGCGATGTCGGCGGTGCCGGGTGTCTTCGCGGTGAAGGACCAGGTCGCGTGGCCGGCCTCGTCGGTGGTGACCTTGCCCGTGGTGGTGCCCGATCCGGTCTCGGCCAGGTCGACGGTCACCTTCGGCACAGGCTTGCCCGCGCTGGTGGCGACCGCCACGGTGACGGTCACCGTCGTACCGGCGGTGGTGGTCTTCACCGACGGGGTGAGGGTGAGGGTGTAGGGGCCGGCGAGCCGCTCGGCCTCGTCGACATACTGCTGGGCGAGGGTGCGGGCCGTCGGGGAGACGACCGGATAGGCCAGGCGCTGCTTGCCGCGCGCGCCGTCCAGGGCGTAGGTGCCGCCGGCCAGGTACTCGTAGACGACCGCGTCGACCGCCGCTGCCTGCGCGTTGTCGCGGGTCTGTCCGTACTTGCCGATCACGTACGCGGCCCGGGACACGGATTCCTTCGGGACGGCCTTGCCGGTGACCGACGAGGTCCAGGAGGTGAGCGGCTGTGGGGCGCTGTAGCCGCCGGCGTCGGCCGGGCCGCGGCGCTCGGGGTCGGCGCAGTACGTCTCGATGTCGCCGTGAACAGCCGGGCCGGGCGGGCCGTAGGCGCCGATGTGGCTGGCGTCGGCGTTCCCTTCGGAGTCCGGGATGGTGTATCCGGGGCCGAGGATCCCGTCGGTCGGCGGAGCCGCAAGGGCCGGGGCGGCGAGGAACGTGCCCCCGCCACGCATGCGGCGACGGCGGCGGCAAGGTGGGCGGGACGAGCGGCGGAAAGGCGCATGAAGAGAAAGGGGTCCTGTCGGTGAAGAAGCGGAGGTGGGTGGTAAGTCGGGCGCGCGGGCGGCGGCGATCCGCCGAGCTATCGGTGGCGGGCCGCAGCGGCAGTTGACGGCGCGGCCGTGGCTTGGGTAGCGAGGCGCGGCCGGGTGTGCGTCGATAGGGCGCCGGGGAACCACATCCGGACGTACCGGTCGATCGCCGTCCGGAGGCGGGTGACGTCGATGCCAATCCACGGCGGCGTCTCCGTGTCGTGCCAGTCGGTGAACGTGCCGTAGGCCCCGTCCCCGGGCCTGGTGCCCATGCGCTGGTCGCGGGCCGCGAAGGCGCCATGGTCGGCGAAGTTCAGACACTGGCCGTCGAGCCGGCCTCGGTCGAGATGGACGGTTTCAAGGCGGAGTCCGTCGTAGCGCTGGTGCATGCGGGTGTCGGCGAAGTCGATGCGCAGGCGGAGTGGCTGGTCGGGTGAGGGCTGGGCGTAGTAGGTGTCTGCGACGACGGTCGCCTCCGGGTAGGGGAGGGCGAGGTGGTCGGTGAAGAACTGCTCGGCGAACAGGGGCACGGGGGGTCCTGTGGGTCAGCGGCGGGCGGCGGGGCGCGCGGGCGGGGGCGCGGAGGGGGTGGTGGTGCTCCAGCGCGGGACGCTGGCGGCGGTGGAGGGTCGCCGGTTGGTGATGCGGGGCCGGATGTCCCGGGGCGTGGGGGCCGGCGGGGTGACGGGGGTCAGCTGGGCCTGGGCGGCGAGTTCCGCGGACAGGTGTTGGTGCCAGCGGGCGACGGGAGCGGGGTCGGTGAACGCTTGCGCGGTGGCGGCGATGAGGTGGGCCGGAGCCTGGGTGGTGAAGGTGATCTCCGCCCGGGTTCCCCATCCGTCGGGTCCCGCCCACAGAGTCACGAATTCCTCGCGGCGCTGGAGGAGGTCGATGTCAACGCCGGCCTGGCCGTCGGGAGAGGCGAGATGAATGAAGCCGCGGCTCCTGTGCTGTGCCCACCCGGCATCAAGCAACGGCTTCACGCCCGCTGTCCAGTAGATGGAGGGTGCCGCGAGGAAGCGGTCTTCGCCTTCGGCCCAGTCCTGGGCGAGCTGGGCGGTGAGAGCGCCGACGAGCTCGGCCGGGGTGCTCTGGTTGGCGATGGCGGTCCAGCGGGCTGCGGACACGGCGTCCGGCGCGGCACTGATCATCCACCGGTCGTAATCGTCTCCGGCCCAGCCGATCCGGATGCGGTGGTCCGGGCTGGTGACGACGAGTTGGTGGGGGCCTTCGTCGAGGTGGTGGTGGGGCCAGTGGGTGACGGGCGCGAAGCCGGCGTCGCCGGTGCCGGAGGATCCGGCAAGGTACCGGGGGGTGACGTAGACATCGCCGTCGGCGGGCTGCGGAGCGGGCAAGGGGGAACTCTCTGGTGCGGTGGTGATCAGCGGGCCATGGCGGCGGTGCGCGTGAGTGGAGCGGGGCCGGGCGGCAGCGCGGTGGTCAGCGAGCGCGGCGTGCGCGCGGCGGCGCGGGCTTCGGCGACCAGCCGATGCTTGAGGCCGGTCCGCTCGGTGGGCGTAAGTCCGGCCAGTCCGTCACTGGCGGTGTGCTGTTGCAGCCCGGTCAGCATGCGGGCGGCGGCGTCCGGCTGCTCGGTGGCAAGACGGTCGATGGCCTGGTCGACGGCGCGGCGGCGCAGTGCCTCCCGTGGGCTGGAGCGGCCCAGGTCGGTGACGGTGGCGGCGTAGTTGTGGAGCAGGTGCGTGTGTTCGGCCCGGCGCTGCCAGATCGCGACGAGGAACCGGCGCGCGGCGAAGACCGCCTTCGCGTCGGCTTCCGGCAGGTCGTAGACGTCGTCGGGCAGCCGTCCGAGAGCGGAGGTGCTGGAGGCGCGGGCCACTGGGACGGTGAGGTCTGTGAGTTCGGCCAAGCCGCTCGCCCAGCGTCGCTGGAGGAGCGGGTGGCGTAGTTCGGTGATGCGGTCGGCCTGGTCGCGGGCGTCTGCGGCGACCGCTCCCTGGAAGGCGATGGGGCCTTTGGCCAGCAGATGGTCCACTTCCGGTGTACGCGGGGCGTTGAGGTAGCCGTCGCTCCAGCCGTTCTCGACGGCGTCGAACACGTCGGCCGCCGCGGGACGATCGGGGAGCCCGGCCTCGGTGAGCGTCTGGGCGAGCAGACGCTCGAAGTGGTCGGGCAGGGCCGAAGCCAGCCAGCCTCGCGCGACGAGAACCACGTCGGTCTGCGGCCCGCCGTCCGCGGCGCGTCGGCGGGCGTCTGCCCGGCGCTCGGTGGCAAGGGTGCGGTCGGTCTCGTGCAGGGCGGTGCGTACGCGGCGCAGGAGGCGGCCGGTCCGCGCGGTGCGGGCGTCGCGGTGGTACGCCATCCGCTCGACGGAGACCTGGAGGCCGCCTTCGGCGTAGGTCAGGGCATCGCGGAGAAATTCCAGGCGCTGGGGTTCGTGAAGGAGATGGTGCTGGTCGGGGCTCAGGAAGCCGTCGGCGTCGGCTATCGCGGCCGTGACCAGCTGGTCGAACCGCTCCTCGATGTAGAGGGTGAAGGTCTGGTCGTCGAGGTCGGCGACCTCGCGCAAACGTAGGCGCGATCCGTGCGTTGTGCCGTCGGACGGCTCGGTCATGACAAGGGTCCTTGGTGCGGTGCGAACGTGGGCGGTAAAGGGCTCAGGGGGTGGCCGGGCGCCGTACGGCGGGGTGGGTACGGAGCTTGGCGAAGGACAGGGCGAGTCCGAGGGTCTGCAGGACGGCGCAGGCCGTGATGACGTGACCGAGCAGTTCGGGCGGCGTGAGCGCGACGAGGGCCCCAGCGAACGGGAAAGGGGCGAGCAGCAGCAGGATGATCAAGGAGAGCGTGCTGCCGAACACCTCGGCGGGTATCAGCCGGGCGCGCAGGGTCCGCAGGACCACGGTCATCCCGGCCTCGCCGGCCATCAGCAGCGCCACCAGGACAAGGAAGACCAGGTACGTGGGGGCGGCGGATACGGCGAGGCACGTGGCGGAGGCGAGGGCGGCGGCTGCGGCGCCGACGGGCCACAGGCCCGCGCGGTCGATGGCGAAGCGGGCGAGGCTGACCATGGCCAAGGAGGCGAGGGCGGCGGCCGACCAGAGAAGTCCGACCTGGCTGCTCGTGCCGCCGAAGTGCTGGACGACGAGCACGGGGCCGGCGGCCTGAACGAGGCCGATCGCCATGTTCGACAGCAGCAGTCCGACGCACAGCCAGCCCAGGGCGGGCAGCGAGCGCAGCGTCGACCATCCGGTCCTCATCCCCTGGACGACAGGGACGGGCGCCTCGCGCGGCCACCGCGGGCGTTGGCGCGGGGCGAGCGCGGCGCACAGCAGGGAGCAGGCGGCGATGGTGGTGAGCATGCCGGTCGCGCCCACGTATTCCAGCAGGAAGCCGGCCAGGGCCGGGCCGGCGAGGGTGGAACAGTGGTCGATGCCGAGCAGAGCGGCCTGGACCCGGTGGCCGGCGTCTCCGGCGTCCCGGCTGGCGGCCCCGCCGGCGCTCTCGCCCGCGATGTAGCAGAACTCGCACAACACGCCGGTCGCGGCGGCGAGCGCCATGACGGTGACCACCGCGACCGTGCCGGTGCCGGCCGCGGGCAGGACGGCGGCGGCGCCCAGGGCGACCGCGGCGCGCGCGAGCGAGGCGATGCGCATGACCCGGGTGCTGCCGATCCGGTCCACCGCCGCGCCCGCGAGCGCGAACGCCGAGAGCCGGGGCACCCATTCGCAGACGAAGGCCAGTCCGGTCAGGGCGGCCGAGCCGGTGACGGCGAGCACGAGCAGTGGGATGCCGTACGTACTCATCGCGAACGCGGCGGCGTCCGCGGCCCGCGGTACGTACAGGCCGCGCACGGGTCCGAAGTCGGGGATGCGGGCGTGGCGTCCGGCCGGCGGCCGGGGCTGAACAGGCGTACGGGGCATCGGTTTTCCGGTGAAAGTAGTACGGGACTGGGTCAGCGGCGGGCGGCACGGCGAGCCGGAGCCGGGCTCGGTGCGAGACCGGGGGCCGGTACGGCTGCGGGCGGGGATGCCTGCTTGTAGGCGGCGCACAGGGCGGTCAGGTGCTGGACGGCGGCACCGCGGCGGGCCAGGAGCATGTCGATGCGCAGGCCCGTGAGCTGCAGAACACCGTCGGTGGAGCGATGGCGGTACTGGTCGCGGCCTTCGGTGATGACCTTGAGCTGGTCGATGGCGTACTCGGCGAGCGACTGCAGCTGCTCGGCGATGCCGTCGAGCTCGTCAGCTTCCTTCCGGACCAGCCCAGCGAGTTCGGCCAAGGCGTCGCCGCCCGATTCGCGGGCGGACGGGATGCCGCCGAGCAGGGAGCGGACCGTGGCCTGCCCGAGCAGCGAATCCTGCCGCGACGGGGTGCGGCCGGTCACCGGCACGGTCCGCTCACGGCCGAGGAGAACAGCTCGGCCGGCCGCCACGCCTTCACCGGCATAGGCCCGGCCGGCTGGGCGACCGCCGTGGTGGAGCGGGTCGAATTGCGGGCCTGGTGGGCGGCCCACTGCCCGGACCGCACGGCGGCCGGGAGCTGGACGGTCCCCCACAGCGGGTGGTCGTCGGCATCCGACTGCGGCTGGCCGGACGCCCACGCGGCCACCGCCCGGTAGACGGGAGCCAGCGCCCAGGCGGCATCGGTCAGGCACACCTGTTCACGACCCGCTTTCTCGAAACCACCCGAGGCCAGGCGGGCGATGAGACGGTCCTCCAGCAGCCTGTTCGCCGGAAAGTGCACCGCGCCGGCCGTCAGGTCGGGCATCGCCACCTTGCGCAGCGCGCTCAGGGTCGACGGCCCGCGTTCCCGAAGCGTCCACAGCAGGGTCGTGGCGTGCTTGTAGGCGATCAGGGCGAGGGTGTCCTCGGCGTTCTGCGCGGCCGGGATCCGCTCCGGCAGCCGGACCACCGTCGTCTTACCGTCCTTCGTCACCGTCGTGTCGACGAGCCTCTTGTCCAGGTGCTCGTCGCCGTAGGCGGCCAGAGCGTGGAGGGTGGGCAGCAGCGCCCGGCCGCGGTCGGTGAGGCCGTAGGAGACGTGCCGGTAGGTCACGGCGGTGCGCTCGACCAGCCCCGCTTCGCTCAGGCCGCGCAGCCGGGACGTGAGCTGGGCATCGCCGAGCCACGGCAGACGGGAGCGGACATCGCTGTAGCGCAGGGGCTGCTCATCGGCGGCGAGCGTCATGAGCACCCAGACGCTCCAGCGCGGCGCGATCATCTCCAGCGTCTCGACGACACGGGCCAGTTCGGCGGATGGGACTCGGGCAGCGGCCACGGGAAGAACTCCAGGGGGCAAGAGGCGGAGAGGATGGAGGGGTTAGCGTGATCGGGCTGCGGCGGCAGCAGGGACCGGCGGCGGCACGGCGGGCGAAAGCACCTGCGGGGGATCGGGCTCGGCAGCGGGGACGCGGCAAAGACTCCGCAGAAGGTTGCCGAGGAGCCGGGCGTTCGCGTCGCGGACAGTGACGGCCTGGGCCAGCCGTCGGGCGGCGTCGACGACGTGTCCCGCGTCCGTGTCTGTCACCGCGCACTCGGGGCCGGTCCGGCTGTGCAGCTGCTCGGCGTAGAACGGGATGGCGGAATCGGCCTTCTGCAGGGTGTCGAAGGAGTCGAGCAGGGTGTAGAGCAAGGGGTCGGTCTCGGCTTCGGCTGCGAGTTCCCCGACCGGGCGGCCGTAGAGGGCCTCGATCCGCTCCCCCGCGCTCCGCGAGGCGACGTACGGATCGAACACTCAACGCCCCTGAGCAGCCGCCGCCTTCGCGGCCGGCAGGGCCGGGGGAAGGACGCTGGTCACAGCGGGAGCCGGGCGGGCGGCCGGCGGCGGCATCGAGGCCAGCAGGGAGTCCAGCGCCCGCTGGTATCCGCCTCGGGCGTCGAGCGCGGCCTTCATCCAGTGCACGTCCGTCTGCAGGACGTCGGCTGACAGCCGGTCCAGATCGCCGTCGGGGGCCATGCTCTCGCGGACCCGGTCTCGGACGCGGACGACCTGCTCCTCGGCCAGGGTCAGGAACGAGCGCAGTTCCAGGGCCCGGTGGAGCGCAGGCGGGGCGCCTGGGCGTACGACCTGGTCGTACAGCTCGGCCATCGGGGCACCGAACCGTCCTTCCAGGGCGGTGTCGCGGCTGCTCGGCTTGCGGGCGGTGCTCACCGTGCCGCCCGGGCGATCCGGACGGGGCGGGCCGGCACCGCCGTGGGCAGCGTGGTGGTCAGCCGGGATGCCGGCCGTGCTCGGGTGGCGGGCTGCTCCGTTATGGCCTCCAGGAGCGAGCGCAGCCGCTCGGCGTGGGCGTCGCGCTGTTCGACGGCGCCGTTCACCTGCTGCGCGAGGCCCATCACCGGATCGTCGAGGATGTCGCCGACGACGGTTTCCAGGGCGGCGACGAGCCTGTCCTCGGCGTTCTCCAGGGCGTATTGCGCCTGGGTGAGCAGTCCGTGAGCGTGGACGAGGTTGGTGGCGCCGGCGTGTGCGCGGGGTGCGGCTTTCACCGCGCGGGCCAGGTCGGCCAGCGGCATCGCGAAACGGTCTTCGATCTGCTGCGTGAGCACGGTGACGATCTCGCCGTCGAGGAAGTCGGGGATGTCGGACACGAAGAAGAACTCCAGGAGAAACGGGCCGGACTGGGGCAGACGCGTCATGGGCGCATGTGCTCGTCGCGGCGGATCTGCGCGGCTTCGGCCCATCCGGTGACACCGTCGACGGTGGTGACGTGCCGCCAGCCGGCGGCCGTGGTCAGCACGGTGAACTCGTCGCCGCGGCGCAGCACTCCCACCACCGTCGCGTCGGACTGCGCGCGAGCGCGGATGGCGACGGCGAGGGCCACCACGCTCCACGCCGCCGGACGCTGTACCGGGCGAGGCGCGGACGCGGGCGTGCCACCGTTCAGGACGGTGGCCGTGATCGAAGTGGGTGAGTAGCACACGGCAAGGAGCTCCAGACCTGGAAGAACACGGGAATCGACCGCCCCGGAACGGGAAGGCGACATGGGCAAGGGTCCGGACAATCCCCGGTTTCGGAAACCGGGGATTGTCACGTATATTGCGCCCGTTTGCGCAGCTCACCGCCGTGTATCAGGCCCGATACGCACGGCCGGTGCACGGGGTTTCTGCGCCTGGGCGACCACGTCACGGCCGGCGCCGGCGGGGGCGACCGGCAGGCTCCCCACCACTCGGCGGCGGCCTCGCGGGTGGCGAAGCCGCCCTCGCGCAGGGTGTGGGTGCCCGTCCAGCGGTCGTAACTCTCCAGCAGCACACGGAACTCGGGGCGTTCCTGGGGGTCCCGGGCGCGCAGCACCACGGCGGTCTCGGGCTCCGTGCGCTGGTCGTCGGTGTAGCTGGTGAGCAGCGCGAACCGGCTTCCCGCTTCCCGTACTCGGGCCTCCAGGGCGCGAGTGGCATCGTCCGCGGCCCTGTGAACCGCGGGGGTGGGGATGGCGCCGGACGGGCAGCTGCGGCTGATCAGCCACGCCTCCGCTATCGCGTACAACGGCAGTTCTGCAGCCTCGCCTGGTAGGTACGTTCGCTCAGAAGGCTTCCGCTTTCCGAACGTCGCCGTTGAGTTTTCGCTGGTCAGGCATGGTTTCGGTCGTATGGTGGGAGAGACGGCGCATCGTGTCGTCTGTCTGGTGGAGGTTCCGGGGCGCCGTCGGTGATGGGGCTGCTGGAGGCCCGGGAGAAGAAGGTCCGGGAAGAAGTCGCACGGTTGCGCGGGGAGGCCGAGCGGGTGCAGGCCGCGCTCGGTGCGGCAGAACGGGCCCTGGAGCGGTTGGCGCTGGCGCGGGTGACGGTCGCGGAAGTGCTGGCCGACGAGCCGTCGCGGGGGCGGACGGGTCGGTGCGGGCAGCGGTGGCGGGCTCGGTCGTGCCGCATCACGTCGAGGGCGTCGAGGTGGAGGTGCTCGCGCCGGAGTATCAGCAGATCCTTGCAGTGCTTGCCGGGTCGGAAGCCGCGGGCGGGCTGCGGGCGAAGCAGATCGCGGTGCAGTTGGGGTGGCAGACGACTCCGGCGAGGGTGGAAGGAGTGCGCTCGCGGGTGAAACGGCTGACGGACCGCGGCTGGGCCGCAGAGCTCCGGCCGAACGTGTTCGGCGCGGTCAGCCCGGCGGGGCCGGCTGACGTGGGATGAAAGCGTGCCGGCGGCGCCCGGCCAGACGTCCGCTCATGAGCATGGTCATCGACCACAGCACCATCGCCTCGTGCATGACGGGCAGGGTCTCGTGGTCGCGCACCAGGCGGCGTGAGCGCATCAGCCAGCTCAACGTCCTCTCCACCATCCACCTGCGCGGCAGCACCACGAACCCGCTGGTGTCGTCGCAGCGTCTGACGACCTCGACGGCGAGGCCGAGTTTACCGGCGGCCCAGTCGACGAGCCGGCCCGCGTAGCCTCCGTCCGCCCGCACCAGCCGGATCGAGAAGTACAGCTTGCGTAGCCGCTCCAGCAGCGGGACGGCGGCGTCGCGGTCCTGCACGCTTGCCGCGGTCACGAGCACTACCAGGACCAGGCCGAGGCAGCCGACCGCCAGGTGCCGTTTGCGCCCGCCCACCTTCTTCCCGCCGTCCCACCCCGATATCAAGCGCGGGACGTTCGCCGCTGCCCGCACCGACTGCGAGTCCACGATCGCCGCCGTCGGGTTCGGTGACCGGCCCTCCTTCACACGCACGCGGTCCCGCAGCCGGTCGTGGAGCTCAGCCAGCAGCCCAGTGGCCTGCCAGCGGCGGACGAAGGCATGCACCCGCCGGTACGGGGTGAAGTCCTTCGGCAGGTTCGCCCACTTCACCCCGTTGTCGACCACGTAGCGGACCGCGTCCAACATCACGCGGTGGCAATAGCCCTCCGGACGGCGGCCCAGCCCTCCAGCCACGCCGGCACCGGCATCGATGCCCGCACCACCTGCCACTCGGCCTCGGTCATGTCCGACGCATAGCACGGGACGCGGTCAGGCCGGTCCGCGGCATTCCCGAACCTGTGCACGAGGCAGTCACACGACCGGGACACCACGTTGGACTCGGCATGCCCGAGCGCGAAAGACTGTGACAACAGGGCCTCCTGGTGCTACTCGGTTGGGATCGCAACCCCGAGCTACCAAGAGGCCCTTCCTTCATACGCCGACCGCGCGATGATCACCCGAACAGGAACCCTGTTCGACTCATCAAGACTGCTGAACGGAAAAGCGGAAACTTCCAGACAAGGTTCATCATCCCAGCTCAGGAAGGCACTTTCGCGTGTCGGCCAGCATCCGGACTAGCCCCAACCGAAACGGCGTGGCTAGAAGAGAGGCTCGCCCTTCGGGTAACCGTTACCGATCTCGACCTTGGGGTCGTATCCGTCGGCACCGTCGCCCTTGTAGTACCAGAGCTTGCCGTGGGTACCTGACGTCTCGTCCCGGGCGACCAAGTCGGGGTTGCCGTCGCTGTTGAGGTCCCCTGGGGCCGCCAGGGCGGTGTAGACCTGCCAGCCCTGTCCAATGTCGGCCGCGGTGTCGTAGTTGTCGGTGTCGCTGTTGCCCCTGTGTAGCCAGAGCTTGCCGTCGTTGTCTATGCCGATGAGGTCGGGACGGCTGGGCTTGTCCGCCGCGCTGCGAGCGAAGTCTCCCGCAGCGACTAGAAGCTTGTACCGATTCCAGGTCTGCCCTGAGGCAGGCGCGTTGAGGGTGACCGGAGCGGTGAGGTTGTAGCCGCCTGCGCCTGTGCCCGGGTAGCGCAGGAGCTGACCGAGGGAGTTGCGCACGAGCAGGTCGCGGGTGTTGTCGCCGTCGGTGTCGCCGGGCGTGAGCATGGCAGTGATGCCGCTGAGGCCGCTGCCCAGATTCACGCGAGTACTGCCGGAGTACTCGCCTGTCGTGGGGTCGGCAGGATACCTCCACAGGGCGCCGGCTTGGTCCAGAGCGATGAGGTCGCTGCCCTGGCGGGCGATCTGGCTCATGTTGCCCCAGCCGAAGCCGACCTTGCACGCCGGCGCGAGGGTGCCATTGCCGTGGCTCGCATAGCGGAACAGTGCGCCTGAAGCATCAACACGGAAGAGGGCCGAGGCCGTCGGTTCGGCGGGACCGCAGTCTGCCCAGCGTGCCGTTCCTCGCAGGAGAGAGTGATCCGAGATGCTCACGTTCCTGGCCTGAACGTCACCGCGGACCTCCTTGAAGAAGCTTGAGGTGGCGAAGATGTAATCGATCTTCCTAAGGCTTCCCGTCGGCCTACCATCGTGAGTCACCTCACCAGAACGACACCGAGTCGCACCATCGCATACGCCCGAGCCCTGGAATTCCCCCGCGTCCGTCTCGTCGACTTCGGTCATCGCACCAGTCCCCCGGACGGCGCTGACTGCCTCGGACGAATAGAACGGCTTCGTGGCATCCGTCCAGGGCTGACCGTTGAAGTCGCCGCCGACTATGACAGGAACACCCTTGTCCTGCCACTCCTTTACCTTCTGATAGAGAATTCTTGCGTTCGCATCACGTGCGGCAACCCCTGCAGTGTCAGTACTGTCCTTCGGCCACCACAAGTGGACCGAGCAGACCCAGGTGGAACGATGCTGAACGAAGACCCTCATGCAGGGGCTCGTGATGCCTTCGGTCTCGACGCCTGTACCACTCAGCAGATTGACTTCGGCAAGGCCATCGCTCTCTGCTGCCGGCTGCCAAGTGGCATCGGCGTGAATCGCCCCCTTGGCGAACACCGCCATTCCATAGCTGGAGTTCTTATTCAAACAGATCGAACTATTTGCCGCGATAGTGGGGACGTAATGCCCACTGAACCCCCTTGGGGTCAGCTGCGTTCTGATCTGTTCATACTGGTACTTGCAGATTTCCTGCACGAATACGACGTCGGCCTTCCAGCCTGCCGCATCAGTTTCCGCCACGACCGCGCTGACTCGGATACCGGAATCATCGGCCTTGACGCAGTAGTTGCCGCATATGTTGTAGGTGGAAAACCTGAGCGGCGGCGACGTACTCGCGCTCACGACATCCTTCGCCAGCGCGGTCGGCACGCCGGTAAAGCTGGCGACGAGGAAGAAAGCAATGCTCCCCAGAAACGCCAAACCTGACTTAAACTTTCTCACATGACTCCTTGTCAAACCCCTGGCAGTCAGCCGGGGAGAACAATGTCTACCACGCTGAGACATGCCCCCAGCCGGACGGGTTGTACGCTCTGTGACACCCAGGTCCGCCGAGGCTCCTCCTGTTGGGGATGTTCAGTGAGGGTCGTCGGTCTGTGGCCGTGCCAGACGGCGGAACAATCACCCGAGACGGGCCCCTGTTCGACTGATCAAGCTTGCCGAGCGGTATGCGGAAGCCTTCTCAGGTCCCGGGAGACGTGCACGGCCCGCAGCTGTGGGCTGCCCGGGATGCCCCAGGTGGCGGACTCGTCGTGCAGGACGACGTAGGCGTCGGTCCAGGTGCGGTACTCGCCCAGCACCTTGAACCCCGCGCCCTCGAACAGGTCCAGGAGCCAGGGACGCCACACCAGGCGCGGCCGGGCAACCGGCCGCTACAGCGTCGGCGGTCAGTTGAGACACATGCGCACGTCGCGGTAGACGTAGGTGCCCGAGACCCAGCCCTTCACGCCGGTGGTCAGGTCGGTGATGTAGTGCCAGCCGCCGGAGGAGGAGTGCACGGTGAAGCGGTGGCTCTTGTAGAGGACGCCGACAATGGTCGAGCTGGTGGTGGCGCGGGAGCGGATGTTGACGGCGCTGGTGCCGATCACCCACGGGCCGGGCTCGTTGCAGCCGGCGAGCGGCAGGGCGGCAGGTGCGGTAGCCGCCACGGTGGCGGCGGAGGTGGTCGCCGCGGTGGCTGCCGATGCGGCGGCCGGGATGGCGAGCGTGACCAGGGCGAGAGCGGCCAGGGCGGCACGGTTGATACGCAAAGGGGGTCTCCTGAATTCGGGAGGGACAAGGGGTGCGCTGCCGGGCGCGGCAGCGATAAGAGCGGGGCCGGTGGCCGGAGGGGCCCGTCTGCGGTGGATGCCGGCGGGCGGGATGTTCAGCGGCGGCGGGCCGAAGCCGGCCAGGAACCCACGAGCCGGGCCGGCGCGGCAGGCGGCCGGGCGGGTGCGGGACGGCGGGAGGCGAGGAGCGCTTCGCGTCCGGCGGGGGTGAGGGTGACGGGCTGGCCGACGATGAGGCCGCGGGAGGTGTCCCGGACGACCAGGCCATGGTGTTCCAGGCGCTGGAAGGCGGCGTAGTCCACCACTTGGGCCTGCTTGGTACGGACCGAGACGCGGTGGGTGTGCAGGTGCTGGCGCAGGGTCCCGCCGGGGACGAGCGAGAGCAGCACGGCAAGGTCGTGCGCGGTCAGCTCGCTGTCGGCCGGGGCCGGCGGCGGGGTGCTCGCGCGGACCGTCTCCAAGGCGGTGGCGGCGTGGGTGTGCCGGGCGTCGCGGGCGGTGGTGGCCTCGGTCAGCTCGTTCACGGTCCGGCGGATCCGGTCGAGCAGGGCGTCGTCGACGGGACGGGCGCCGGAGGCCAGGCTCGCCAGCACGGTGCGGTGGTAGGCGACCGCGCTTTCCGCGATGCCGAGTTCGCGATGAGCGCTCGCCAGAGCGGCGCGCTCAGCGGTGAGCAGGCCGGCTTGATGATCGCGGTGGAAGGCGGTGAGGTCTCCGACGATCTGCTCGATCTGCTGGTCCAGCACCGTCGGCACCGTCGTGCGGGTGGACGCGGTCACGGACGCGTCCGGTCAGCAGCCGCAGTCGTCCGGCAGTGCGGCCTGGAGGGCGGCGCGCTGGTAGGACTTGCGGCGGCGGCCGTCGGGAAGGGTGAGGTCGCGGGTGGAGACCTTGTAGGGACGGAGCAGGGCTGCGAGCCGGGGCTGGGTGAGGTCCGCGAGCGGCCAGTGCTCTTCGGTGACTCCGGGCATGGTGCGCAGGGCGGCGACCAGGTCGGCGGAGGCCAGGGCTTCGGGTGAGCCGTGGTCGTCGAAGGCGGACAGGCACGCCGAGACGATGCACCGGTCGAGGACACCCGGTGCGACGCCGGCGCGGTCCTCGGTGGCTGGGGCGGTCTGGGCGACGGCCGTCTGCTCTTCGTGGTCCGATTCCGCGTCGGCGCAGCAGGTGTCGTCGCCGAGCAGGAGACGCAGGTCGCGGTCGATGTCGAGCTTGTCGACGAGCAGTTCCATGACGTCGTTCAGCTCGGCTTCGATGTCGGCCCGGGTCGTCGGCGTCGGGCCGTCGAGGATGGAGCGTAGGGCGCGGTTGATCTCCGTCTGTGCTTCCTTGGCCTGCAGCAGAGCCTGGTGGTGCGGGTGCGGCGCCGGGCGGGGTGGAGGGCGTCGGTCAGCAGTCGGGTGATGAGGTCGGGCAGGGCGTCAAGGTGCAGGGGCGTGGTCACCGTCGGGTCCTCTTCAAGTCGGTGTCGGGGGTGGTGAACAGATCGGCCGGCCGCCACGCGGGTGCCGGTTTGGCGGGGGCGGCTGGCTGGGCTTCGCGGCGGCGCATCTGCGGCGGGAGGGTGCGCGCGGCGTGGGCGCGGGGGCCGGTGGCGGGGCGCGTAAGGCCCGCGCGGGCGCGGACGGTGTCGTAGACGTCGTGCCGGTGGCGCACGGCGACGACGTGTACCTCCGGGCCGCTGCCGAAGTCGGGCGGGGCCTGCTGGATGCGGTAGACGATCCGCCACTCGCGCTCGGCGCCCAGCTGGAGCTTGTGGTACTCGCTCAGGTCGCCGGCAAGTGCGGTGCCCGCGATCCGGGCGTTGACGACGCTCTCGAACATGAGGAAGGCGCGGTCGCGGATGTCGCGGGGGAGGGCCTGGAGTTCGGCCACGGCCGCCAGGTGGAATGACAGCCCGTACGGCCCCGGTGGGGTCACGATGCGGGCCTGTCCTGCGGGAGCGTACCGTCGGCTGCTCCGTCGTCGCGGGCGGCGGACCGGGCGGAGGGCCGGGGCCGCGAAGGAGCCGGTGTTCAAGGCGGTCCGGGTCCGTCTGGCAGGCACTCAACGGACCGCCTGCCGAGCGGACATGGGCCATGGCGTGGGTGAGGAAGTCGCGGTGCCAGACGAACATGCCCGAGGGGCCCGCTTCGGCGTCCTTGTGCTGCTGGTAGGCCATCCACAGGGCGTGCAGCCAGGCCACGACGTCGAGGTGTTCCTGCCACTGCGGGCACCAGGGCGCCGCGGTGGTGATCTCGGCGCCGTATACGTCCATCAGGACGTTGTCGACCCAGTCCGTCAGCGTGTCCAGCTCGTCTTCGAACTCTTCGCCGTCGAGTTCGAGGATCGGCTTGGGGTCGGGCGGCGGGCCGGCGGGGTGAACGCGGGCATGCCGGGGTACCCGGCGAACGGCATACCCGCGGCTCTCGGACCGGCGGGCGCGGCGGCCAGGTCGTCGATCATGCGGGCCTGCTCGGCCGACCGGTCCAGCAGCCGGCGCATGGACTCCTCGACGGAATCGAGGCCAGGGCGGGGTAGGCGGACCGGGTCCATTGCCCCGCCGGATCGGGGCTCGGTGGATTCGGACACGAAATGGATCTCCTTGCAGCCGGAGCCGGTTACTCAGCGACCCCGATGATCCAGAGAATCCCCGGTTTCGGAAACCGGGGATCCGCCGCTATATTGCGCCCGCCTAAACGAGAAATCAGGCCGGTGCGGATCAGGCTGCCAGCGTGAAATCGCTCTGGGACGCGGTCTGCTGGAGGGTCTCGGCCAGCCGCTCGGTGGCGACGGCGGCGTATTCCTCGGTCTTCTCGACGCCGATGAACTGCCGTCCTTCGAGCAGAGCGGCGACCCCGGGGAGCCCGATCCGGCGCAGAAGTCCAGGACGGTGCCACCCGGAGGGCAGATCTTCACCAGCTCACGCATCACCGAGACCGGCTTCTGCGTGATGTGCCGTCGCTCCTTGCCCGAGGGCTGCGAGGCGGAGTAGAGGCCGGGCAGGTAGACCGGATTCGCCGCGGCGTCGATCTTGCCCTTCGCGCCCCAGACGATGAACTCTGAGTCCTGCCGGAACTTGCCCTTCTGGGGCCTGGCCTGCGGCTTGTGCCAGGTCAGGACGCCCAGCCACAGCCATCCGGCGGCCTGCAGGGCGTCGGTGGTCGCCGGCAGCTGGCGCCAGTCGGTGAACAGGAGCGCGGTTCCGCCGGTCTTCGTGGCCCGGTGCGCCTCGGTCATGATCTGCGTCAGCCAGAGTGTGAAGCTCCTCTGGTCCATGTTCTCGCCCACGAAGTCCGGCAGGGCGTGCTTGGCGTCGGCGGAGACGTACTTCTGCCGGGCCGAGCGGCTGGTGCGTTCCTGCGCGGTCCGGCCGCCGCTGTTGTACGGCGGGTCGGTGATGACGGAGTCGGCACAGGCGTCCGGAAGGGTCGAAAGGACGCTGAGCGCGTCCCCCTGGTGCAGGGAAAAAGACAAGAGCGGGCCCCAATTCGGTGAAGGGATACGGGAGAAGAGCTCCAGACCGCGCCGAAGGCCCACGGCAAGGCAGAAGGCGGTGGGCGCGCGGGGAGGCCAAAACTGTAGGGCACGATCCCCGGTTGAGAAGCATCGCCGCCGAAAGGGCCCAAAATCGCGGGGATTTCGTCTCGCGATTTCGGTGACCGGGGATTCGGGCTTACTGTCTTGTCACTGCCCGGCGGACACCGCCGATGGCGCCCCTCCCCTCATGCCCTCTCCTGCCCTGGAGGCCCTCGTGTTCCGTCCGTGACCCCGCACGCGCCCCGCTCCGCCCCCGATTCGTGATCACCACAGCAACCCCGTCCAGGAGGCCACCGTGTACCGCCCTTGATCCCGCCCCGTTCCGCTCGCTCCTTCGTCACCTTGGGAGGCCCGCCGATGTTCCGCCCGTAACCCGCCCCCGCACCGCGCCCCGTCCGCTCCTTGACTGAGGAGGCCAGCTGATGTTCCGCCCGTAACCCTTCTCGCCCGGGTGGGTGCGTGAGGCAACACGCACCCACCCCGGGCCCGCCCGCCCTGCTCCACCGCTCCGGCCGCACGGCCCTTCCCTCGCACACCGTGCGGCCGGAGCCCCTCCACGAGGACTTCACCGTGACCCGTCCCACCCCGTACCCAGGTGACCGCTCCGCTGCCCGTCGGCCGGAGGCCGCCCGCGAGTGAAGGGCGCCGCCGCCGCGATCGGCGTGCTCTGCCTGTCCCCTCTCCTTATCGCCGGCACGGCCGTCCTGGCCGCCGCCGGCAGCTCCACAGCCAGTGCCGCGGCACTGTGCGGCGTCGACTCGGGCGCCGTGCAGCATCAGGTCGCCGCCGTGCTCAGCGGCTCCGTCGTCACCAACCTGCGTGTCCCCGGGCTGGAGCTGCCCGACGAGCAGATCCCTCACGCCCGCACCATCGTCGCCACCGGCGTCGCTCTCGGAGTTCCCGAGCGCGGCCAGGTCGTCGCGCTGGCCACCGCCATCCAGGAATCCCGCCTGCGCAACCTCTCCTACGGAGACCGCGACAGCTTGGGGCTTTTCCAGCAGCGGCCGAGCCAGGGCTGGGGCAGCGCCGCCCAGATCCGCGACCCTGTCCACGCGAGCACCCGCTTCTACGAGGCGCTGCTGAGGGTGCCGGGGTGGCAGCAGATGACGGTCGCCCAGGCCGCGCAGAAGGTGCAGCGCTCCGCGTACCCCGACGCGTACGCGCAGTGGGAACCCCTCGCCCGGGCCCTGCGCACCGCCATCGCCCCGACCTTGAACTCCCCCAGTCCCCAGGGCAGCACGTCCAGGCCGGCGTCCGGCCCCTGCGGCGCCCTCGACGGCATCGGCGCCTCCGGCCCGATCCCCGAGGGCTCCGTCCCGGACGGCTACACGGTCCCGGCTGACGCCGACCCCCGTGCGAGGAAGGCCCTGAACTGGGCGATGCGGCAGCTCGGCACGCCCTACCAGTGGGGCGGCTCCTGCACCGCCGCCCATGGGCCGGACCCGATGGGCCGCTGCGACTGCAGTTCGCTCGTTCAGCAGGCGTACAAGGCCGGGGGCATCACGCTGACCCGCACCACATACACCCAGGTCCGCGAGGGACGCCCCGTCCCGCTGAACAAACTCGCCGTGGGTGACCTGCTGTTCAGCCGCGGCACCCCGGCAAGCCCCGATCATGTCGGCCTCTACGCCGGCCACGGCCTCGTACTCGAAGCGCCCCGCACCGGCCGGAACGTCCGCCTCGCGTCCCTCGACGACTTCGCCGCTCACAGCGCCCGCCGCGTCCTGTGACACCGGTCCGCCCGGCCTGCCTCTCCTTGGGCGCCGGACGGACCGGACCACCTCCCCCCTTCTTTCTTCCCGTTCCCCGGCAGGGTCGCCTCGCCCTGCCCGCACAAGGAGCGCACCATCTCCTCCGCCACCCTTACTCCCTCTCTGCACGACCGGTTCGTCCATCTCGCCTACGACCCCGGCGTCTCACCGAAGGGCGGCGGCCTGCCCGGTCTCGATGTCCTGCGCAGCGTCGTCAACTCCATCAATTTGTTCGGCATCATCGCCGTGGTCGGCGCGCTCGCCGTGAGCCTGGGAGTGTGGGCCTGGGGCCACCACTCCGGCGGCCACCAGGCCGAGGCGACCGGCAAGAAGGGCGCCGTCGTCTCCGCCGGCGCCGCCCTCGGGCTCGGCGCGGCCAACGGCATCGTGGCCTTCTTCTCCGCGCTCGGATCCCAGGTCCACTGATGGGGAAACGTTCCCTCCCACGTGGTATCCGCCGGCGGCCCTCGCGGCGCGTGCTCATCGCGGCCGGCGTCCTGGCCGTCCTGCTGGTCCTCACCGCGGCGGTCGCCTGGTGGACCGGCCACGACAAGCGCGCCGGCCCCGCGACGCCGCGGCCGAGCGCGTCCGCTTCGACGAACACGGACACCGCCCCGTCCGCGGACGGCGCTCTCCCGACCACGCCCGTCCCCGGGCCGCCCTCGATCGGCGACCCGCTGGCGTTCGCCAAGGCCGGCGCGGTCATGCTCTGGGCTTTCGACGCCCGCACCACCACCCACGCCCAGCAACTGGCCGGTATGCGCGCCTGGATGACCACCGAGTCCGCGTACGCGGACTGGGACTCCGTGCAGGCCCAGGTCCCCGATCCGGTGCTGTGGTCGCGGCTGGCGGACAACGGGCAGCACGCCACCGCGGTGGCCGGCGAGGCTCATTTCCCGTCCGCGTTCAAGCAGGCCCTCGCCGACGATCCGGCCGCGATCACGAAGGCGTACATCTACGCCGTCACCGTCCGCGGCAAGACCAAGCTCGCCTGGAACGGCGGCGGTTCCGGCGCGGAGGACCGGCAGGTCACCCTCGCCGTGCAGTGCCGTCCCGGCACGGACTGCCGCCTGGTCGCCGTCGCCCCGCGCGTCGCCCCGTAGTCCCTCCCGTACGAAAGGAACGCCCGCGTGGGCTTTTGTGACCTGCCCGTCGCCGGTTCCATCTGCGACGTCAGCGATGTGATCAGTTTCGCGTCCGACCCGGTCGGGTCGATCGGGAACTGGCTGGCCGAGAGCGCCGGCGACCTTGCCGCCGCCTCTGCCGAGCTCGCGGCCAAGGCGATCGACCGGACCACCACCATCGACCTCGGCGCGGGATGGTTCCGCGACAACTACGAGACGCTGCTGCCCATCGGGCTGCTCGTGCTCGTCGCCACGTTCTGCGCCCAGCTGGTGAAGGCAGCCTTCAAGCGGGACGGGCAAGCCCTCGCCCAAGCCCTGACAGGCACCGCGTCGGGCGTGCTGTTCGCGTTCGGTGCCATCGCTGTCACGACCGTGGCCATCGAGGCCGTCGACGCCTTGTCCGACGGGCTTTTCGCCGCGGCCGAGACGGACATCTCCTCCGCCGTGCGCCGGATCGTGAAGGTCTCGCAGATCGGCGCGATCTCGGGGCTGGGCTGGCTGGTCGCCGTGGTCGCCGCGCTCGCCGCCTCCGTCGGAGCGTTCCTGTTCTGGTGCGTGATGATGGTCCGCAAGGTCGGCATCCTCATCCTCGTCACCCTGGCGATCTTCGCGGGAGCGGGCGGCGGCTGGGAGGTCGCCCGCCGGTGGCGGCGCGGCTGGATCGAGGCCACCGCCACCCTGGTCGTCTCCAAGCTGCTGATGACGATCGTGTTCATCCTGGGCCTGTCCGCGCTCGCCAAGACCGAGAGCACCGACGGGATCGGCGCACTCGCGGACGTCGCGGCCGGCATGGTGATCATGCTCCTCGTCCTGCTCTGCCCCTACATGGTCTTCAAGTTCGTCCACTGGGCGTCCGAGGGCACCGACGGCGAGTCGATCCACCGCGCTGGCGGGGCCGGCGCATCGGTGGCCCGCCAGCACGCCGAGAACGCCGGCCGAAAGGCCGCCGCCGCGGTGGCGACCGCCGGGACCGGCGGCGCGGCGGCAGCCGGCGCCGGAGCGGAAGCCGGCGGTGCGCGGGCCGCGGGTGGAGGGGGTTCCCCGGTGACATCGCGGCCAGCCCCACCGGCTCGGCTGGCATGGACAAGAGCAGCGGCTCCAGCAGCGACGGCGTCGATCTGCGTGACCTCCTGCACTACGCAGCACCTCCGCAGGCCCACAGCGGCAGCCGCTCGGCCGACGGGCAGGACTCCGGTGCGCCGGGCGGGAGCGCCGGCACAGGCTCCGAAGGCGATCGGCAGGACTGGGAACACGGCGTCCCCTCCGCCCCGATGCCGCCCGCCGAGGGCGCATCGTCCGCCGGTGACGGCGCCGGCCGGCCCGGCACACAGGCCGGCCTGTAACCCGCCTTCTTCTCCTTCCCGCGCCCGCCCGCCGGGGGCAGGACCCGGGTGCCACGCGCACCCGGCCTGCCCCCGGCCCCGACCCGGAAAGAACCGTGTCCTCTGTTCTCACCGTCAAATTCCCCGCTCGCTCCCGGCGAGGCATCCTTCTCGGCCTGAGCCTTCCGCAGCTCGTACTCCTGTCCGCGGCCCTCGCCCTGCTGCTCGTCACCGTGACGACCGCGGGTCTGGCCGGTGCCGTCGTCCTCGCGCCGCTGTGGATCGCCGCCGCCGTCCTGATCGGCGTACGGCGCGAGGGCCGCTCGCTGATCGACTGGGCACCGCTCGTCACCCGCTACGCGTACCGCCGCCGCACCGGGCAGACCCTCTGGCGGGCCCGTCCGGTCTCCCGGCCGCGGGTCGAAGGACTGCTGCACCTGCCCGGCGCCGCCGCGTCCCTGCGCGTGACCACCTCGGCCTGCGGTACGGCCACCATCCACGACCCGCACGGCCAGACGCTGACCGCCGTCGCGCGCGTCTCCAGCCGGGCGTTCGCGCTGCTCGACCCGGCTACTCAGAACGCCAACGTGAGCGCGTGGGGGCGGGCGCTCGCCGGCATCGCCCGCACCGGCCGGATCGCCACCGTGCAGGTCCTGGAGCGTACGGTGCCGGACTCCGGCGACAGCCTCGCCCGCCACTGGGCCGAGCACGGCAACCCCCAGGCCCCTCTCGCCGGGCAGATCTACACCGACCTCCTCTCCTCCGCCGGACCGGCCGCCGCCCCGCACGAGGCGTACCTGGCCGTCGCCCTGGACCTGAAGGCCGCCAAGCGCCTGATCAGCCAGGCCGGCGGCGGCCTCGACGGCGCCGCGACCGTCATGGAACAGACCACCTCCTCGGTCGCTCAGGCCGCGCGCACCGCGGGGCTGACCGTCTCTGGCTGGCTCGGGGCCCGCGAGATCGCCGCCGTGCTGCGCACCGCCTACGACCCGGCCTCCACCGCCCGGCTGCAGCAGTGGTCGGCCACCGGGCAGGCCGAGGCCGATCCGGCCGCCGCCGGCCCCGTCGCCCAGGTCGAGACGCCCGACCGGCTGATCACCGACAGCGCCCGGCACGCCACCTTCTGGGTCGAGAACTGGCCGCGGACCGAGGTCCACCCCGGGTTCCTGCACAGCCTGATGTTCAGCGCCGGCGTGCGGCGCACCTTCTCCCTCCTCTACGCGCCACAGGGCATCGAGTCCGCCCTTCGGGACGTCCAGCGCCGCAAGGCCGCGATCATCTCGGACGCCTCCGAACGCCGGCGCCGCGGGCAGGTCGACTCCGAGTCCGACAACGTCGAGTACGCGGACGTGAAGACCCGCGAGAAGCAGCTCATCTCCGGCCACGCCGACGTCGCCCTGACCGGACTGCTCACCGTCTCCGCGACCAGCGACCAGGCCCTCGACGCCGCCTGCACCCAGATCGAGACCGCCGCCGCCGACGCCCAGGTCGACCTGCGCCGCCTGACCTACCAGCAGGCCGCCGCCTTCACCCGCGGCAGCCGGCTCACACTCCCCGCGCACCGCATGACCACCGCCGTCGCCTCCGCCGCCTACCCCTTCCTCGCCGAAGGCGGACTCGGCTCCGACGGCATCTACATCGGCAAAGACCTGCACGCCGAGGGCAGTTTCACCTTCGACCCGTTCTCCCTGTACGGGAAGATCGAGGGCTTCACCAACCCGAACATGCTGCTCGCCGGGGTGATCGGGCAGGGCAAGTCCGCTCTGGCCAAGAGCCTGGCCCTGCGGTCGGTGGCCTTCGGCTACCGCGTCTACGTGCCGTGCGACCCCAAGGGCGAGTGGACGGCCGTCGCCCAGGCTCTCGGCGGCGAGGCCATCGCGCTCGGCCCCGGCCTGCCCGGGCGGCTCAACCCCCTCGACACCTCGCCCCGTCCGCCGTCCGTACCGGAGGCGGAGTGGGCAGGCGAGGTCCGCACCCGACGGCTTCTCCTCCTGGCCTCCCTGGCCCGCACCGTCCTCGGCCGCGACCTGCTGCCCATGGAGCACACCGTCCTCGACGTCGCCCTCGACACCGCCGTCACCCGCGCCGGCGCCTGTGGCCGCGAACCCCTGCTCGGCGACGTCGCGCACACCCTGGCCGACGGGCCCGGCCTCGAACTCGCCGGCGGCATGCTCGCCGGACGCCTCGGAGACGCCGCCCGCGACCTCGCCCACGCCATGCGCCGCCTCGTGCACGGCGACCTGGCCGGCATGTTCGACGCGCCGTCCACCACCGCCTTCGACCCGTACCGGCCGATGCTGACCGTCGACCTCTCCCGCCTCGGCGGCAGCGACGACACCGCCCTCGTCCTCGCCATGACCTGCGCCTCCGCCTGGATGGAAGCCGCCCTCACCGACCCCCACGGCGGCAGACGCTGGGTCATCTACGACGAAGCGTGGCGTCTGATGCGCCATCCCGCCCTGCTCATGCGCATGCAGGCCCAGTGGAAACTCTCGCGCGGCCTGGGCATCGCGAACCTGCTGGTGATCCACCGGCTGTCCGACCTGCTGTCCGCCGGTGACGCCGGCAGCCAGAGCCGCGCGCTCGCCGAGGGCCTGCTCGCCGACTGCTCCACCCGCGTGATCTACCGCCAGGAAGCCGACCAGCTCTCCGCCGCCTCCGGGCTCCTCGGCCTGACGTCCGTCGAGGCCGGAGCGCTCTCCCACCTCACCCGGGGCCGCGGCCTGTGGCGAGTCGCTGGCCGCTCCTTCGTCGTCCAGCACCGCCTCCACCCCGCCGAGCTTTCCCTGTTCGACACCGACGCCCGCATGCACTGAAAGGCCCATGGGTCCCCATGCCTGACATCACCCGACCTGACCACTTCCTCCAGCTCGCGCGGACTCTCGACAGGGTCTTCGACGACCTCCCGCAAGCCGAGCACCTGCGCCGGGGCGACGACATCAGCCCCGCCATCCACTCGGTGGTCAGCGACATCGGCTACATCCTGACCGAGATCAGCGAAGAGCTGACCACCAGCAACCGCCACGACTACGAAGGCTGGGGCCACGGCCCCGCCGAACGCTTCGGCACCGCGGCCCTCACCCAGTGCGCGCCCCCGCTCGGCACCGCCCTCGCCCACCTCGGCCGCATCGTCGACCGTCTCGGCTTCCTCCACGAGAACGTCCGGCACTCCTCCACCGCGCGCACCCCCACGCCCGGCGACGTCAGGCTTGTCCTGCAGGAGCATCTCGACCACGTCGGCACCGCCCTGCGTACCGCCGCCCAACAGCTGCGCGGCACCGCCACACAGCTCTCCCGGACCACGTCGTCCCACGCCCGCGCCACCTCCGCCCGCAACACCCACGCCCAGCCGCCCTCGCCCATCCCCGCCCCGGCGTCCTCCCCGGGCCCGCGGTGACCACCGTCGGCCAGCCCCATCCGCCCGGCAGCGAGGTCGGGCCCGACCCCCGATTCCCGTACGGAGCCCTCGTGGCCGCCCTGACCGAATCCGTACGTTCCTCCGGCCCCCGCGAAGTGGCCGCCCTGCTGCACCAGGTCCTGGACGCGAACGACGGACTGCTCGCCCGGACCGCCGAGTTCTTCGACGCCACCGCTGCCCGGGCCCGCGCCTACGACAAGAACGACGGGGACGACGACGCCTTCTACCTCGCCGGCGACCTCGCCGACACCGCCGTCCGGCTGCGCCGCCTCGGCGAAGTCCTCCACGTCGCCCCCGAACGCATGGCGGACCTGCTTCCTGCCCCCGGCCACACGACGCCTTCCTCGTCTCAACCGCTGCCCGCGCCCCCGCCACACCCCCCTTCCACGACACGCCGCCAAGGAGCCTGATGGGCACCCGCAGCTTCATCGCCCGCCCCACCGGCCCCGCGACCGGCAGCCGGTACGCCGGCATCTACTGCCACTTCGACGGCTATCCCGACTACCAGCTCCCGCTGCTCCTCGGCGCCCTGCGCTACCGCTTCAACGGCGACATTGACGCCCTGCGCCGCCACCTGATCGACGCCCCGCACGACTGGAGCAACCTCGGCCTCGATCTTCTCCAAGGCGCCCCGGACCACGTGCTCCACCAGCTCGACCCTCACAAAGCACTCCCGCCCAGCACGCCTCTCACCGACGTCATCACCCCCGATGGCAAGCCCGCCGAACCGTTCCTCATCACCGAGCGCAACAGCGACGGTCTCGACTGAGGCTACGTCCTGCACGACCACGGCATCGAGGTCATATCCCTGACCTGGGACACCCACGGCCCCATCGTCGGCTGGGACACCTCCCCGCTCGCCCGCATCCAGGGCGGCCGGTCGCAGTGGGGACGAGATCAGCTCGCCCCCGTCCAGGCGCCGCACAGCCCGCTGAAGACCGCCTCGCCAACTACGCCCGCCCCGCCCGCTTCCCGGCCGCGCGCCACCCGCTGACCCTCCCCCCTCAACGCAGGAGACACTCCCTGTCCTCCCCGCAGATCACCGTCGTCATCACCACCCCGCTCCGCCCCGAACGCCTGCCCTACCTACAGCAGATGCACGCGAGCCGCACCCGGCAGACCGTCCCGTGGAAGGCGGTCCTCGTCCTCGACGGCGCCGACCCCGACCGCGTCCCCGCCCCGGTCGCGGCCGACCCGCGCGTGCGGATCCTCGCGCTGCCCCGGCGGGTCGGCGCCGCCTGCGCCCGCAACTTCGGACTGAGCCTCGTCACCACCGAATTCGTGAACTGGGCCGACGACGATGACGCGTTCCACGACTGGAGCCTGGGCGTACGGCTGGAGGCGTTCACCGAACGTCTCGGATGGGTCGCCGGATACAGCGAGGACTGGCTGCCCGACGGCTCCACCCGCCTATGGGAGTGCCCGGTGCCGCCCGGCTTCCACGACGCCAGCGACGTCGTCACCTACGGGCCGCGCCCCGAGGACACCACCCCGATCGGGCCGACCACGATCCTGGCCCGCACCCGCCTCGTGCGCGTGGCCGGCGGCATGGGCGGCCTCGTCCAGGGCGAGGACTACATGGCGGCCGTCGGCACCACCGCCCTGGCACCCGGCGTGCTGCTGCCGCTGCCCGTGTACAAGTACCGCCAGCACGAAGGGCAGATGACGCGGGGCGCGCGGTACGACGAGCTCGAACTCGCCGCCCGGCGCGACGCCCACGCCTTCGGCCACGCCCTGCGCGATGTCTTCGTCGCGGCCCGGGCGGTCTCAGCGTGACCGAGCACGAGCAGCAGTCGCCTCCCGCAGCCGAGATCATCCTGTCCGCCAGCGCCTCGCAGGGCCTGGTCGCCATACCCGTCGGCGAGAAGTACCAGTGGGCGGACACCGCACTGCGTCTCACAGCCGGGTTCGAGCGGCACGAGACCGGCATCCACACGCTGCGCGACATCACCGCGCTCCAGGCGGTGATGCCCAAACTCCTCCGCACCGCGCGCCGGCACCGCGCCGTCGTCACCGCGGGCACCCGCCCGTACATCGGCGACTACGCCACCGCCTTGGCCGCCCGTCTGCCCGGGACGTGGACGGCGAACGTGGAGATCTGCGCCCATCCGGTGTGGCAGGGGGACTGGTTGCCGCTGCTGTGGGACAGCGGCGAGCTGGTCCAGGCGGTGGAGCATCGCCGCGTCACGTGCATGGCCGTCCTCGACAACGGGACCGGCACCGAACTGCTCCTGATCGAACGTCCCGACCATGCCGAGGGCCATCTGCTCGGCGCCTTCGCGTCCAGCACGTTCGACGACAGCTACGAGAACGTCTTCGCCCCGCGCTCCGTCGTGCTGGTCGCCTCCCCCGAGCGTGCGGCATCCCTCGTCGCGGGGCAGTTCCTGCCGGCCTACGAACGGGCCGTTCACGCGCGTCTCCTGGACGCGGTCGAGGCCGGGCATACCGGGATCGAGCAGGTCCGCACCGCCCGAAGTGATGCCCGGCAGGACGCCCTCGTGCGCTTGGACGGCCAAGACGTCAAGGATCCCGCAAACCTGTTCTGGCGGCTGCGTCCCCACGCCGCGCAGCTACTGGACCGGACCCGCGCCTCCGTCGCCCCCGGCCACCCGGACACAGCGGCTCTGGGCCGGCTGCACTCCCTGCTCAACCCTCCGGGATACGCGGCGCGCTCCTCGGTGCTCCGTGTACCCCCGCCGCCGGCCCCGGTGACAGCCGACGACGTCCGCCGGTGGCGCGCCGACGCGACCGTGCTCCTGCACCACGCCCGGCTCGCCATGCCGCCCGGACCGTCGGCCGGAGCATCCCCGGTGCTCGTCGCGCCGCTCAGGGCTCTGCCCGCACCGCCCGCGAGCCCGCCGCGTGGCCGGTAGGCCCCTCTTCCCCACTCGTCCAGGAACACGACATGCCCCCGCACTTCCACTTCGGCCTGCACCCCGAGTTCGGTGTCGTCGCCCGCCCGACCGCGGCGGTCACCCCGCACCTGGCCCACTGGTACCTGATCCGCGAGATGTTCGAACCCGTGCCCGGCACACCGCATCTGTACCAGCTCACCTACCCCGACCGTGATCCTGAGCGCCGCGGCCGGCAGGCCGTGCACGACCTGCGCCGGCGCGGCTTCGAGGTCCAGGCCGACTACAAGCTCGACCCCGATCGCTTCGCCCCGTCCGCTGCCCCGCACCAGGCCGACGGGCCGGCCGTACGCCGGGCCCGCATCGCCCGGGCGGCGGCCACCCGGTCCACCCGCTTCTCCACCATCACGTCGCCAATCACCGTCCGCATGCCCGAAGCGAGCGCCCTGGACCTCGCCGCCCGCCGGAGAAGTCGTGGCTGACGACCAGGTCGAGATCGCCCGCAGCGGCGGCGAAGTCGACGTCCACGGCCCGCACGACGGCCTCGCCCTCGACCCGCTCATAAGCAGGAGATCCGCCTTGCCCGAAGCACCAGCAGAGCCGTTCATGACTATCCGGCACGCCATCACCGGCGAGATCACCACCACCGGCTACAACGCCGCTGCCCGACGGATCCTGCTCCAGTCCGGCTTCGAAGAGACGCCAGGCTGCGCCTGCCGAGCGACCGAACCCGGTACGGAGCGGACACACGGGCCTGCTCGGCAGCCGGCGAGCTGCTCGTCGCCGACCCTCCCGTGCACCTGGACCGAGCCCTCGGTCGGCCGGTGAGCGCCGACGGGAGGCCCCGGTTAGCCCTGCCGCCGCCGTCGGCACAGTCCGTGATCCGCTCCGCCAGCGGCCAGCCTCTCCAGCGCATCGCCAACCCCGCCCGCACCCGCACCCGCACCCGCACCCGCACCCGCACCCGCACCCGCACCTGCACCTGCACCTGCACCTGTTGAAGGATCCTCGCTTTGACCACCCCCGGAACGCCTACCAGTCCAGCGCGCACCAAAGGCGGCGAACTACGGGCCAAGGTGGCCCGACTGCTGGCCGACCGGCCGGCGGACACGCTCACCATCGGGGACATGGCCAGGCGGCTGGGCCACTCCCACGGCGCCGTCCGCAACGCCGCCCTCACCCTGGTGCGACGCGGCGAGGCCGACCAAAGCGGAACCGGACAACCGGAGTTCCGCGCGAACGCGAAGACCGCCGCAGCCGCGCAGACCGCTGTGATCAGCCCACCGGGCACCCACTCTCCCCGCGCCCAGGCGGCCACGGCCCGCACGACCGCTCCCGCAACAACCGCACCCAGGCAGACCGGCCCGATCCGCCGCGCGGGGGGCCAGCTCTACCATCCCCGGGAGCTGGCTGACCTGCCCGACGTCGAGGCGCTGAACCGGCTGCGCGACGCCGACGTGCCGGTGCTGCTCTACGGCCCTCCGGGCACCGGCAAGACGTCGTTGGTGGAGGCTGCGTTCCCGGACCTGCTCACCGTCGCCGGTGACGGCGACACCACGGTCGGCGACTTGATCGGCGAGTACACACAGGACGACGCGGGAGCCTACGTCTTCCAGTACGGTCCGCTGGTCACCGCGATGACCGAAGGCCGCGCCCTGCTGATCGACGATGCCACCTTGATCTCACCGAAGGTCCTGGCAGCGCTGTATCCGGCGATGGACGGACGTCGGCAGATCCAGGTCAAGGCCCACAAGGGCGAGACCATCAAGGCCGAGCCGGGCTTCTACGTGGTGGCGGGCCACAACCCCGGCGTCCACGGCGCCGTTCTCACGGAGGCGCTCGCGAGCCGGTTCAGCGTGCAAATCCAGATCGGCACGGACTACGATCTCGCCCTGGCGCTGAAGATCGACGCCCGGGTGGTCCGGGTCGCCCGACACCTCTCCCGCCAAGTCGAACTCGGCGAGCTGGGCTGGGCCCCCCAGCTGCGAGAGCTGCTCAGCTACCAGAAGACCGAGGCCGTCCTCGGCACCAACGCCGCGCTCGCGAACCTGGTTGGCATCGCTCCCCTGGAGGATCGCGACGCGGTCGCCGACGCCGTCATCAAGGCTGTCGGCGTCAGGGAGGTCGCTCCCCTCACCCTCGGCAAGCAGCTTTCCGCCTCGGCCGTCCGGCGCCCCCCGGGCATCACCAGCTCCGCCCACCGGGGCCGCTCGCGATGAGCGCCCACCACCACGTCCAGTCCCCCGCCACCACGCCGGACGACGACGCCGACCTCGCGCGATGGGACGACGACGGCGCCCCGCCCGCGCAACCCCGTTCCTCCCCGGCCGCCTGGCTGCGTGTGGGAGCCGAACTCGGCGATCGGCTGGTCGCCCTCTCCGGCCGCCAGGACCTCCTCGTCACCTGCCGCCCCGGCACGCGCAGCGGCGCACCGGCCGCGTTCTTCCCCGCTCTGGGCGAGGTCGAGGTCGACGCTCGTCTGTTCGCGCCGCTGAAGCCCCACGAGATCCATCCGCGGATCGTGGGCGACGAGGAACGGTATCCCGCCGCCTGGGGAGTGTTCGTCCACGAGGCCGCGCACGCGGCCCACTCCATCTGGACGGCGCCCTCCGGAGCGAACCCCCGTGTCGTCGAGGCCGCGCTCCTGCTGGAGGAGAGCCGTGTCGAAGGCGCACACCTGACCAGGCGGCCCACGGACCGCACCTACCTGCGCACCAGTGCCCGAACCCTGGTCATGCCCGACATCTCCAACCCCACCCTCCAGGGCATCGAGCACGCCGCCGCCGTCGCGGCTCTGATCCTCGGCCGCCGTGACGTCGGCATCCTGGACGCCGGCGAGACCCGGGCCGTCGCCGATCTGTGCGAAAAGGTGCTGGGCGCAGACCTGCTGGCCACCCTCACCCGCATCTGGACCGCAGCCCACCAGTGCGCCGATCACGACGCCACGACCATGCTCGCGCACGCCCAGGAATGGTGCGACGCTCTGAACATCGCGGCCCCCGCCCTGCCGGTGCCGGAGAACCTCGCCGATCTGCTGTCCGGCGCCGTGGGGGTCGTCATGGACAGCACGGCAGCCTCCGACGCCGCCGACCTCGCGGCACAGGCCGCAGCGACCGACGCCATGGCCGCGCGGTCCAAGGCGCAGGCTCAGGACCGCGCCCAGCGGGCCGGCCAGCGACGCAAAGCCGCCGCCACCGCCAAGAGCGTCTTCAACGCCCGCGGCACCGTCACCCCCGACGGCACACCGGCGCCCCGCAGCACCCCAGTTACCGGCACCCGCAGGCCCACCGCCGCCGAGCAGAGTGCCGCCGCACGCCTGAGCCGCGCCCTGCGTGCCGCCGCCTACCGTGAGCGGACCGAGGAACGGACCACCAGCCCCACCCCGCCCGGCCGCCTCAACATGCGCGCGGCTCTCGCCCGCGACGCCCAGCGCGCGGCCGGGTCGGTCCCCACCGCGGAGCCGTTCACCCACACCCGCCGCCGGAACTCCCCCACCCCACCGCTGCGCGTGGGTATCGCCGTCGACGTCTCCGGCTCCATGCGTGCCGCCTGCGCGCCCGTCGCGTCCGCTGCTTGGATCGTGGCACGGGCAGCAGCCCTGACCGACCCCGACTCCCGTACCGCAACCATCGCCTATGACAGGCACCTGACCGCATTGACCCGACCCACCCACCGAGCACCAGAGCGCGTGACGACGTTCAATGCCAACGGCGGCAGCCACAACCTCGGCGACGCCATCGACGCACTCGACCACGGCCTCGAACTCAGCCGCCCCGGCGCCGGCCGCCTCCTCGTGATCGTCACCGACGCCCATTACACCCCCGACGAAACCACTCAAGCCGTCACCCGCGTCAAGCAGCTCACGACCGCCGGCTGCGCCGTACTCCAGCTCACCCTCACCGCGAAGTCCCGCCACCTGCCGGGGACCACCTTGCTGCACCTGCCCCAGCCATCCAGCGCTCCCGCCGCCATCGCCACGGCGGCCACAGACGCCATCCGCAGGACACGCTGAGACGACCCAGCGGAAGCGTCCCCGAAACCACCGCCAAGCACTCCAGCCGCCTCCGACCGCCGCATGAATCGTGCATCTGATGCACGACCCTCCGCAACGACGCAGGCCACCACCCCAACCGCCAACGAAAGGCACTCAATTTGAAGCCCCAGACCAGCAGCCCGACCTCGAACGTAGCGCCCATCAAACGAAATTCCCCGGGGGTACGCACCTTGTTCGATGTCGTCCACAGCTGTGGACATGCCATCACCCACGATCTGTCTGGCCGTTGGGCCGACCAGCGCGCCGGATACGCCCGCTGGCTGGCCGCCCGCGCGTGCACCGACTGCTGGCGCGCCGAACAGCAGGCCGACACCGCGAGCAGGGCGGAGTGGCTGGCCGCCAAGCGCGCCGAGGAACAGGCCGCCGCCGCGGCGTGGACGGACCAGTTCGACATGCCTCCGCTGGAGGGGCCCGAGACGATCCTCGACTGGGGCGAGCGCACCCGCCACCAGCTCGTCACCAGCGCCTACACCGCGCTCGTCACCGAGGGGACCTGGGACGAGGCCGACTGGGCACAGCTGGAAGAGCAGATACGCCTGGTGACCCGGGCGGGGTGGTGGATCGACCAGCGCGACGCCGGCGGAGCCGATCTGCCCGAGCTGCTGGATGCGGCGAGCGATCGTGACCGGCCCACGGAGAACCCGTTCCGGTAGGCGCGCGGCGCGCAATATAGCGGCAGATTCCCGGTTTCCGAAACCGGGGATTGTCCGGATCCTTTGTCTTCCACCGCCGCCCCGCGCCCTTGTGGAAGGACCACCGTCGTGCCCGCGACCAACCGCCCCGTGTACCTGCCGCACGACCCGCTCACCCCGCAGCGGGACATCACCCACACGCACTTCCGGCCCGGCGAGACGGTCGTGATCTTCAAGGGGGTGGCCGGCGGGCGGCTGTGGGGCAACGCGGTGACGGTCGTCGCTCCGTCGTGGCACACGCCGACCGACGAGGCCGGGTGGCGGGTGCTGGACCCGGCCGGCGGCGACCGCTCCTACGTCACCGCCCACCCGCGCTACCTGGTGCACCTGTCCACTGGCTGCCCCGAGTGCCTGGTGCACCAGAAGGCGCTGCGCGAATACCTGGTCCCGCGGATCGGCACGGACGAGGACCCGGTCGACTGCCGCTGGTACTCCCTCACTGCGCTCAACCAGCTGGTCCACGTCGCCGACTCCCGCGGCAGCACCGCCGACAGCGCGGTCCGGCTGACCTGACCGGCGCCGTCCCGACGGCCTCCTCCTCTCCCGATCCCTTCCCCTGCTCGTCGCGCCGGCTCTGAACGAGACCATGATCATTTACGTGCACCCACGCGGCATCGACGCCGTCACCACCCTCGCCGATTCCCTCGGCCGTCCCCTCAGCAAGGACGAGGGCCTCACCACCGAGCCGGGAGGCAGCGTGGTGGCGTACTGGAACCAGTTGGACCGGTACACGGACGAGGAGCGCATCTGGACCACTCCGGAGTGGGCCCAGCACCTCGCCGACCCTCTGCTGGATCACCCCTTCGCCGCGGGCCCGGACGGATCCCGGCGCGCGATCTTCCACCTGTCCGTGCGGCTGCACCCGCTGGACCGGAACCTCTCGCCGGCCGAGTGGTCCGAGATCGCACACCGGCTGGCGCGTAGCGCGGGTCTCGCTCCGCCGGGCGACGATCGTGCTGCCTGCCGTTGGCTCGCCATCCGGGAACAGCCGTCCCGTATGGACCTGATCGGCAACCTCATCCGCTCGGACGGCGCCTGGGCGAGCACGCCGGGCCGGCTCGCGCAGGTCCTGGAGGGCGAGGCACGCCGGATCGAGAGCGATCTCCTTCTCTACACCCATCGTCCGCCGGCGGGGGAGAAGCAGGCCGGTTTCGCCGCCCCGTCGCCGCCGCTCGCCTCACCGTTCGCGCCGTCGGCGGCCAGTGCGCTGGCCGGAATCCTGAACCAGCTGGCGACCGAGCAGAACAGCCCGCTCGCAACCGTGCGGCACCTGATCGAACAGCTCGCCCGTGAGGCAGCCGCCCTACCCACGCACGAGACCGCCGCGGCCGGGCGGGATCTGTTCTGGGCGGCCCGGCGCCTTCACGTCGTGCAGGAGCAGCTCGGTCAGATCGCCGCCCACCTCGCCCCAGCCTCTTCCGTGCTCGCGCCGCATCCGGTTCCCAGGCCGGTCCTGGTCACACCCGGGGCGGTGACGCGGTGAGCACGACGAGCGCGAGCACGGGGCCGGCGGTGGTCATCGCCCGGCACCCGGCGACCGCGGTGGTCACCGCGAGCGGTGGTGACGGGCTGGCCCACGGCATTCTGGAGCGCACCCTCTTCCTTCGGGAGGTCCGCGGAGCGACTTGGCACCGGCTGTCGCCGATGGTCGCGGCCGAGGACGAGCAGGCGGTGGCCCAGCGAGCCGTCGCGCGTCTGCAGGCGGCCGGCTACCAGGTCCTGGCCGACGAGGAGTTCGCCACCCCGTGCACCGAGGACCGGTACGTGACCACGGGCCGGTCCATCGAGAACCTGGCCGAGCGCATCCGGCAGACCCCGACGGCCGGAGAGGTGTCCGAGCTGCTGGACGAAGTGACCGCTACCCACGACGGGATCCTCGCCTCGCTCGGCAACCTCCTGCACGCGCTCGCCGACGTCTACAAGCGGCTCGACGGCCCTTCGGAGTGGCCCGTCGCCGAACGCATGCACTACCTGGCCGACTGGCGCCTCGGCCCCGTCGCAGAAGACCTGCTGCGGGTGCGTGCCGACCTGGCCGACCGCGGTGCTCCACCCGGCCGTCGCGGACCGTACGCCCCGCCGCCCGCGCCCCCGGCACCCACATCTGCCGCCTCCGGACGGACCCGATGACCCTTCTCCCACCCCCTCATCGAGGAGCCCATGCCCCCGCCCCGCCCCCTTGCCGACACCGACCGCGACCATGAGCTGGAGTCGTTCGCCACCGTCCTCGCCGGCCTCCTGCCCGGCAGGTGGACCGTCGAGCACCATCGCCACCGCACCTACGAGGACCAGGCCGAACACGCCGCGGACGTCTGGGACCTCAACGACGTCGCCGCCGCCATCGCCGAGTACGAACTGGGCGAGGACGCTCATCTCGTCCGCGCGGACGGCACCCGCCTCTACGTCACACTCCGCCCGCTGCACGAGGAGTTCCTCGTCGCCGCCATCGCGCCCGAAGTCGCCCCTGAGGCGTTCGCGGGTGTGCGCGAGCCCGACGGGATCGCCGTGCCGGCCGATCCCGAGCTCGCCGCCCGCGCCATCGACGCCGACCTCCTGCCCCGTTACGACATCGCGCTCTCCCAGGTACGCCACAACGCCATGAACCCTCCGCAGCCCGCCCCCTCCCCCGACGCCCAGGTCGTGATGACCTGGAACGAGGACGGCTCCCTCACGGCGACGACCACGGCACAGCCGGCCGCCGAAATCCTGATCGACGAGGGGTTCACGCGGAAGGAGTCGCCGGCCGCCTACGTACTGGCCGGCGACGACACCCGCGCCCAGGGCCGCGCGGTCCAGACCGCCGGAGCCCGCCTCGCCCGCCTCGGCATCGGCACCGTCCTGCGCACCGCGCCCCGGTCCGCCATCGACGCCGCCCTGCCGGCAGCACCGGCCCGCGCCCGCACCGCCCCCGCCCGCGGCCGGTGACCTCCGCCCGGCAAGGGCTCCCGGTCCCACCCCTCTCCTCCGCTTCGCGTCCCCGGCTCGCGGTCTTCCTGCTGCGCCACTACCTGCACACGGCGGTCGTCCGCACCGCCGAATCCCGCCGCCTCCCCGGCGTACCGGCGCCGCCGTCCGGCCCCACGTCCGCCCGCCGGCAATCCCGCTGACCACCGCCGCGGGGCCACGAACCACCCACCCCCGGAGCACCCTTCATGCACCCGCCCCTCCCCCACGATGCCCTGACCGACGGCATCGTCCGGCAACTCGAGGAACTTGCCGGTCACTTGTCACAGGCCGACCCGCGGCAGGCCGCGCAGATCCTCACCCTGGTTCTCGACACCAAGGACGGCGTCCTGGGCCGAATGCTGCATCTCGTCGCCACCAGCGCCTTCGTCGCACAGCGCTACGCCGAGACGGGCGTCTACCCCGCGGAGGTCTGGCTCGCTCTCGGCCGCACGGTCAACACGCTCGGGAACCTGGCCATCGACCACCTCGACGAGCAGCGTGAGGCTCTCGGCCGGATCACCGCGCAGGCCGTACACGACACCGGCAGCGTGAAGGCCACCGCTCTCGTCACGCGGAGGCACCGGTGAGCAAGCGTCAGCAGACGTGGACCGGCTGGGGCCAGCAGACCGCCCAGCAGCACTACCTGATCGAGCCCCGCTACCTGGCCGGCGGCGGCGACCTGCGGCACGTCACCGAGTACCTGCGCGCCTCCGGCTGGAGCGACAACACTCCCCAGAACGCCGGCGCTGCCCTGGTGTTCGACTCGCCCGACCAGACGGTCCGCGTCGCCTACCAGGCACCGGGCGGCTGGCAGGTCCATGGCGTGGCCCAGGACCATCAGCCGGCCTGGCAGGTCAGCCTCACCGCTCAGGCCCCGGTGGAGATCGTCGCCGGCCTGACCGACGCGCTGACCAAGCCCCGCTCCGCACACGCCCCGAACGTGTGGGCGCCGCTCACGCAGCAGCGGTGGTCCACCGAGACCGGCCAGGAGTTCACCGCCGTCAGCCCCCGCCGGGACGCCTTCGTCCAGTACGTGGCCACTGGCCCCGACCAGCACTGGTGGATGGGCGCCCGCAATGAACACGGCGCCGTCTGGAACCTCCAGGCGAGCCCGACCACCCCCCTGCACCTGCTGCAAGGACTCACCGAAGCGCTGGCCGACCCTCTGCCGGTGATGCGCCCGCGCGGACACGTGCCGCCGAGCAACCGGATCCGCACCACGTCCGTCTCCGTGCTCCCCGACGAACTGCGCGCGTGGCAGCAGACCCGCGTCACGAGTGCCCGCGCCACCTGGGGCAGCGCCTGGACCGCAGCCCGGGCCCGCGCCGGCGCTCCGTCCCGATTCGCCCGCAGCCGATGACGCCCCGTACCACCCGAGAGGTGACATGGCCGTGAGCCCCGCCCAGCTGGCGTCCTACACCGCCGACCACGAGCACACGATCCCCTACGACACCTCACCCCGGCACCTCGCCGGCCCCGGCGACCCCCGTCACGTCACCCACGCCCTGCTCTCCGCCGGCTGGCGTGTCACCTCCGCCGACGGCGACCCCCGCATCCCCCTGACCGCGCCCACCGGTGAACACCAGCTCCGTCTCGATCCGTTCGGCAGCCGGTACTGGCGGATCGACACGGACGACGGCCCCTGGCAGGCGAGCTTCAGCCAGACGGTGCCCGCCGAGATCATCGCAGGCCTCACCGACCGTCTCACCGGCCGGCAGCAGCCCGCCGGCCCCGGGGCCTGGCAGCGGATGGTGGAGGCCGGCTGGCGCGTCGACCGCGACCCCGACGGAACCGCACCGCCTTTTCCCCTGACCGCCGCCCGATCCGGGCCGAGCGCACCCGGATCCGAAAGGATCCCGAACTGTCGTTCTGGCGGATCGAAGTCCCGGCCACGTACGGCGGCCCGCCGGTCTGGGACATCTGGATCAGCCAGGCCCCGGAGCACCTCGTCGACGGTCTGGCCGAGCAGCTCGTCACCACCGCCCCCGTCATACGCGGCCGATGGGAACCCACTCACTCCGCCGCCCGGCAAACGCCGAGCCGCCTGTCCCCCACGCACGTGGTCGAGGCCCACTTCACCCGGCTCGACACCGTCCGCGCGCAGGCCCCGGCGCAGAGCCGAACCCCACGCCTGACCGCGTCGCCGCCCCCGCCGGCACCGAACACCGCCCCGACATCGCCCTCCCTTCACCGCCGTTGAAAGGCCCTCTTGCCCCGCCCCTCCCCCACCACGGTCCCGGCGCCGGACCCTGCCGAGCCGCTCGTCCGGCTCGCGCGGTTTCTCCGCCAGGCGGACACAGCCGTCTCCTCCTGGGAGCGGTACACCATCGAGCACACCGACCTCGACGGCTGGCCGTTCGACCAGGATGTCTACGACGCCCGCGAGGCCGAGAAAGACCGCGCCCTGTGGCGGGCCTTCGCCCCCGTACGCGACGCGGCAGCCGACCTGCTGAACGCGGCCGGCACCGCCGTGGCCGAGCGCGCGTGGAAGACCGGTCAGTCGCGCTGGACCTGGCAGCTCGACCATCTGCGCGAAGCCCTCGACCGGATCACCGCCGCCCAGGACACATTCCTCCAGTTCCTGACGGACGAGCCTCATGCGACCGAGGAGGCCGTCCAGGCCGCCGCCGCTGCCCGTCACGCACGGGCCTCGGAGGCACTGTCCGACTGGCTTCACCACGGCCGTTCCGTCCTGGAGGTCCACGCCGCCACCGTGCGCGCCGGCCAGCCCGGCATCCGCCTCGCCGCGAGCGTCCCGCGCGCCGCAACACCGGCCCCGGCCGGCCCGGCCCGCCGCCGCTGAACCACCCCCCTTCCCCACCAGTTCACCCCTCGCTCTTTCTTCTTGGAGATCTTCATGTCTGTCCGCCCGCTCGTTCTGGTCATCGCCCCCGGTGACGAGGAGTACCGCGGCTACTGCCTGGAGCAGGTCGCCGACGCCTACGACGTCGCCGTCATCACCACCGGCCCGCTCACCTGGGAGACGCCGTACGTCGTCGACCACGAAACCGTGGGCGACTTCGACGACGTGGACGGACTGATCGCCGCCGCCGCGGCCGTCGCCGGACGACGTCCGATCGCCGGCGTGCTGACGTGGAACGAATCCCACCTGACCGCGGTCGCGCGCCTGGCCGAACATCTCGGCCTGGCGGTCACGAGCGTGGAATCGGTCCTCACCTGCCGCGGCAAGGCGGCCGGCCGCGCGGCATTCGCCCGCCACGGCGTGCCCTCCGCCCGCTCCGTCACGGCCACATCCCTCGACGAGGCCCTCGCGGTCGCGGACGAGATCGGCTTCCCGGTCGTGGTCAAGCCCGCCGCGGTGGGCGGCAGCATCGGCGTGATCAAGGCCGAGACACGCGAGGACCTCGCCGCCGCGTACGCGTTCGCCGCCCGCGGGGTCCAGCTGCACGGCGGTGACAACGCGAGCGTGCTCGTCGAGGAGTACCTCGACGGCGAGGAGGTGAGCGTCGAGTGCGTCACCGTCCAGGGCGTGACCACCGCCGTCGCCGTCACCCGCAAGGAACTCGGCGCCCAGCCGCTGTTCGAAGAGGTCGGCCACACCCTGACCGCCGGCGACCCGCTGCTGGAGACCGTCGCGCCCATCGCCGCCGCGGCCGTGAAGGCGACCGGCGTGACCGGCGGAATCCAGCACGTCGAGATGCGGCTCACCGCGACCGGGCCGCGCGTGATCGAGGTCAACGGGCGCATCGGCGGCGACTGGATCGGCTGGGCCGTGTGGCGAGCCACCGGCCTGTCCCTGCCGCGTATCGCCGCCGACATCGCCACCGGCACGGCCCCCGACCTCGCCCCGACCCGCGGGCAGTCGGTCGCGATCAAGGTCCTGTATGCCCCGGAGTCCGGCACGCTCACGAAGCGGTCGATCGTGCCCGGCTTCGCCGAGACGGCGGGCTGGGTGCACGGCCCGGCCTGGCTCATGAACGTAGGCGACCAGGCCCTCCTCCCGCCGGACGGCGACCTCGACTCCTCCCGGGTCGGCCTGTTCGCCACCTACGCCGACACCCTCGACCTCGCCGTCGCCCGCCGTACGGCCACCGCCAACCACATCACCGTCACCACCAGCGGCCCGGGGCCGAGCACCGGTGACGGAGTCCGCCAAGCCGCACGTACTCGCCCAGGTCGCCCCGCGTTACCTGGCCGGCGGCGGCGACCCGCAGTGGGTAACCGTACCCCTGCAGAACGCGTTCCGCTGGCAGGCCGCCCACCAGCCGCTCAGCCCAGGCGTCCGGCTGACCTCCCGCGACCAGCAGGCCGAACTCCTCCTGTCGCCCGATCCGGACCAGCCGTGGTGGACCCTTCGCCACCACGGCCGGACCGAGGAGGAGTCGTGGAAGGTGAGCTTCGGCGCCCGCACGCCGGCCGAGATCATCGCTGCGGCCACCGACACCTTCACCACCGCAGGCGAATCCAAAGCAACCACCCCTCAAGACGTCCTCGGACAGGCCGGGTGGGAGGGGTCGCCGAACACCGGCTTCGTGTCGCCTGACGGGCACCTCGCCGTCACCCGGAACGCGTGGGGGTCCTGGCACATCACGGCCACGACCTCTCACAGCCCGTGGGTCGACTCAGCCCGGCAAATCCTCGTGTGGGAGGGGCTTCTGACGAGCCGGACCCCTTCCCATGTCGTCGCCGCCGTCTTCACCGGCCTCGTCTCGCCCGACCCGGTCCTTCGCGACGAGAAGGCGATGGCGCCCTTCCTGCGGTACAGCGTGCGCATCGCACGCGAGCGGATCCCCGCCCGCCAGGCGGAGGACGCCCTGTGGGAGCGGGTCGACCGTCTCTCCACCCAGCGGCCCGACCGCGCTCTTCCTCCGACGCCGCCGCACCGGCCCGGCGTCCCCCTTCCCCGCCGCACCCGCTGACACGTACAAGGACCCACCCTGAGCACCGCACCCACTTCCCCCTCCGGCGAGCAGCTCGCGGCTCTGCAGGAGCTGATCGTCTTCATCGCGCAGAGCGGGACGGCCCTCGCCGCCTGGGACACGTATTCCGAGCGCCACATCGACGCCGACGGTCTGCCGTACGACGAGGCGTCGTACGGCTGGCGCATGGTCCAGCGCGATTCTGAGACCTGGCGCGCCTTCCAGCCCTTCCACCGTCATGCCCGCGTTCTGCTCGCCACCGCCCAGGTCCAGCTCCAGTACCTCGCCGCCGCCGACATCGAGCCCTGCTGGCCCTGGCAGCTGGCCGAACTGGCCACGGCCCTGGACCACCTGGACGTTCTCCGGGACGAGTGGGCGAAGGCCCGCGAGGATCACCGGACTTCGCCTCCGGGCTTTGAGGAGACCGTCGACGCCTTGGCCGAGCGCAACGAAGAAGCGTGGAGCTACCTGAACACCTGGGCCACGCACGGGCAGGTCTTCCTCGACATCCAGTCCGCGGCCGTCAAGTCCTCGCCCAGCACCCACGTCGCCGTCGCGGCGCCCGCCCTTCCGGCGAGCACCGCGCGTACGACGGGCAGGCGGTCGTGAGCATCCTGGTCGAGCAGGCGCTGATCTCGCCCCGCTATCTGGCCGGCCCCGGTGACGCGGCCTGGGTCACCTTCCCCTTGCACGAGGCATCCGGGTGGACTCACGGTCACGAGCCTTTGCGGCCCCGGGTCTTCCTCTCCAGCCCGGACCAGAAGACCCTCCTGCGGCTCGAGCCCCGCCCCGGGGATCAGTGGTGGCGCATCACCCACGACAGCGGTACGCCCGCCACCAGCTGGTACGCGTCGTTCGGTGCCCGGACGCCGGTGGAGTTGATCGCCGCGGTCACCGACACCCTGACCGACCCCTCCTTCAACGAGCGGGCGCTCTGCGATGCCACCCGGCCGCTGCGCAGGGCGGGGTGGCAGACGGCACCGTCGGGAGAGTTTCGCTCGCCGGACGGCATCGTGAAGGGCGAGCGGCTCAACTTCTCCGGCGCCGCCTCCTGGTTCATCACCGCCGCACGCGGCCAGGACGACGTGGTCTGGCAGGCCCGCTTCGACGGCAGCACCCCTCCCGCCATCGTCGCGGCCTTCACCCAGGCCCTCGCCGACCCCGAGCCGCTGCGCCGCTCCACCGAGCAGACGACCGGTCTGAGCCGGCGTCGGGTCAGCCTCCGGTGGCAGCAGTGGCCGGCCACGAGCGTCGCCCTCGTCCTGCCCGAGCGGATCGGCCATCTCGCCGCGCGACGGACAACCCCTCCGCCGCTGCCCCCGGCCGCGCCGCCAACGCCTCCCCGCCCCACCCGCTGACACCCCACCGCCGCACTGCCCCACTCCCGTTCGAGAAACCCCTGCCACCATGCCCTCTGCCCCCTCCTCCGCTTCCGACGGCTACGACATAGCCCTGAAGATCGGCGGCGCCGCCCTCGCCGTCGGTCTTCCCCTCGGCTCCTTCGCCTGGCTGTCCGGGAACATCACCGCCCGCCTGTCCGACGCCGGCTCGTGGGTTCCGTACCGGCCCATCGACGCCCTCCTTCACCCACGGCAGCTCTGGCCCCGCCTTGATGAAACGTTCCTCCTCTTCGCGGTGCGGATCCTGCCGGTCCTGCTGACGCTTCTGCTCGTCACCGGTGCCGCGGCCCTGTGGGCCCGGTACGGCAACCGCTTCGGCGGCGGCAAGAAGAAGGTCACCGGGATGGCGAAGGCCCGGGACATCGAACCGCTGCTCGCCAAGGCGATCGAGGCCAAGGCCCGCTCGCTTCGGCCGCGTCTGAAGAACGCCGCCCGCATCGAGCCGAGGGACGCCGGCGTCCTCCTCGGCAACCTCCAGGGCACGAAGCGGGAGGTGCGGATGGGGTTCGAAGACGTCGCGGTCGCGATCATGGCGCCCCGGTCCGGCAAGACCACCGTCCTCGCGATCCCGTCGATCCTCGCAGCGCCCGGCCCGGTTCTGCTGACCTCGAACAAGGCCGCCGGCGACGCCTACACCACGTGCCTCGACGCCCGGGCCCGCGTGGGGCGGGTCTGGACGATGGACCCGCAGCAGATCGCCCACGCCGAGCGGACCATGTGGTGGAACCCGCTCGCCGACGCCAGGACTCTCGACGGCGCCGGCCGGCTCGCCGGCCACTTCCTCGCCGCCTCGGTGGACGCCTCCCAGCAGGGCGACTTCTGGTCCAAGGCCGGATCCAACATCCTCTCGCAGTTGTTCCTGGCGGCGGCGCTCGACGAGCGGCCGATCACCGACGTGATGCAGTGGCTGGCCTTCCCCTCTGACCGGCGTCCGCTCGACATCCTGCGCGATCACGGATTTGCCGCCGTCGCCTCCCAGTTGAAGGGCACCGTCGAAGGCCCGCCCGAGACCCGCGACGGTATCTACGAGACCGCCCGTCAGTACGCCTCCGCCCTGCTGAACAGCGAGATCGCCGCCTGGGTCACCCCCCAGAAGGACATTCCGGAGTTCCGCCCGGCCGACTTCGTGACGTCCAGCGACACGTTGTTCCTGCTGTCGAAGGACGGCGGTGGAGGCGCGTCCGCACTGATCGCGGCGTGTGCCGACTCCGTGATGCGGGCCGCCACCGCACAGGCCGAGCGCGCCGGCGGGCGTCTGGACCCGCCAATGCTCGCGATCCTCGACGAGGCCGCCAACGTGTGCAAGATCAGCGATCTCCCGGACCTGTACTCGCACCTGGGATCCCGCGGGATCATCCCGATCACGATCCTGCAGTCCTACCGCCAGGGCCAGAAAGTGTGGGGGGACGCGGGAATGGACGCCATGTGGAGCGCCGCCACCGTCAAGGTCATCGGCGCCGGCATCGACGACCCCGACTTCGCCGACAAGCTCTCCCGGATGATCGGCGACCACGATGTCGAGACCGTCTCCACCTCCCACTCCGAATCCGGCAAGTCCACCTCGGTCAGCATGCGCCAGGAGCGGATCCTGCCCGCCGACGCCATCCGCGCCCTGCGCAAGGGATCCGCCCTGTGTCTGGCCACCGGCATGCGCGTCGCCATGCTCGACCTGCGCCCCTGGTACGCCGAACCCGGCGCCGCCGAACTCGCCGCCGACTCCGCCCGCGCCTCGAAGGCCATCACGACCCGCGCCCTCGCCAAGCAGACCCCGCGGCAGGCCGACTTCGACCAGGCCGCGTAGCCGTACCCCGTCCCGTTCTCAGGGCGTCATACGGGCCCACCGGGCCTTCCCCCCTGGCCGTGCCGTTGGCAAGTTCCTCCGTGCCGCCCCGTCTTGACCGGGCGCTTCCAGCCATGTGCCGACGCTTCAACGGCTGTACCTCCGTCGTCCCGCCCCTCCCCTAGCCGAAAGGTCCCGTCGTTGCCCCGCTTCCTCCATCAGTCCACCGACCCCGACGCGGTCCATGCGCTCGGTGACCGCCTGCTCCACGTATCGCAGGCCATCACCGACCTGCGGCTCATCCCCTCCACCACCGACGCCGACGCGCAGGAGCGACTTACCCAGCTGACCCGCGAGTGTCTGACCCTGTCCGTCCGGGCGTCCACCCTCGCCACCCGGACCGCCATGAGCAGTGCCGCATGCACGGTCGACGGCCGCGAGGCAATCGGTTTGCTGACCCGCATGACGGCCGCAGCGTCGGCAGGCGCGATTCATGTCACCGCCGTGCTGTCCGCCCTCGCCCAGGGTGACCAGACGGGTGCGGCAGCCCTCGTCGACTCGGCCCTTTCCGGCCTTCAGCCGATCGGCCGGATGTCCTGGGCGGCGGCTGCCGCGCTCACTCGCCACGAAGGCGTCCTCAACGCCCAACTCGACACCGAGGTTTACCCGTTCGATCCGGAAGCCGAGCCCGAGCAGGTAACCGAGCCTCAGCGGCAGGCCCTCGCGCACATCGCCCGGGGCATCGTCGTCCTGCACACGGCCGAGCACGGCCGCCCCGGGAACTACGTGAGGCCGGCGCCGTACGGCTCACGACCGTCGACGCTCTGCGGAAGCGGAAGCTGATCGCCCTCACCGCACATCCGGACGACCCCGAACGGTCTTCCGTGGCCCTCACCTCCGCAGGGCGGCACGCGCTGCTGGCCGCCGTCTCCGCACGATCGGGCGCCGCCACCACGACGCCCGCACCCGCCGGACAGCGTGCCGAGCAGGCAGAGGGCCGGCGCCGATGACCACCGACCACAACGCCGGCACCGTCAATCCGCAGGAAACGGACACACCGTTGCCCGCACGTCTCCTTGCCCTGGCACTTGAGTTCACCGCGCTCCAGGACGACCTGTACCACCTGCACGCCAAGAAGCTGTACGCACCCGATATCGCAGCCGCGTTCGCTACGAGGGCCGCTGCCCTGACCTGGTACATCCAGGATGTCCACAACAGCATCAGGCACGCCGGGTTGTTCGGCAGCCCGGTCGTCCTCGACGTCCGCTGCCGTCTGACGCTGCTCGCCAGCCAGGCCGCCACGGCCACCGAATATCTCCGGACCGCCGAGACCGTACTCCAGTTCCTTCCGCCCGAGGAAACGGCAGAGGCATCTCGCGACCCTGATCACGCCCGGGATGTCCTCCGAAGAGCAGGCCACCACATACACAACGCGGGCCAAGTGACCCAGCTCGGCGCCGCCGACAGCGTCAGAGCCGCTGCCGACCTGGCCGGCGAACTGCGGGCGCAAGGCCGCGGCGGGACAGTGCAGCCGATGTCACCCGCCCAGTACGCGGCGCTGCACGGCATCGCGTGCGGCTACGTCACGGTCAACGCCCTGGGCGAAGAAGTCGCCTCGATTCGGCGCGAGCGGCTGTCCATGAGCACCGTCCGCTCCCTGGAAGCACGCGGCTGGGTCAGCCGCGAGGCCCTGGTCCGCAACCCGGGTTCCCGTGCGGCGCGTCTGTACCTGACCGACACCGGCCGGGTCGCGCTCGCCTCGCGCCTCGACCGCGTCCCCACCGCGAAGCGGCCGGCCGTTCCCGCCGGCCGCCACAGACTCGGTACCTCCCTCACCCGCTCCGCGAGCGGACCGCTCGGCACTACGGGAGGAGGCTGGCACCGATGACGCCCACTGCCGGCACCGCCAACAACCGCGCATCGCTCGCCGTCCATCTCCTCGACCTGGCCCAGCAGTTCACCCGACACCAGGACGGCTTCGGCCGCGTATCTCTCCACAGCGCGTCGCCCGATCGACTGGGTCCGCACCTGTACCAGCAGCTCGCGCAGGCGACCGAGCTGGCCAAACACGCCCACCGCATGCGCGAGGTCGTCGAGGCCCACCAGGCGGCGGGGCTGGTGTACGACGTGGACGCCGCCAGCCGCGTCAACCAGCTCGCCTTCCTGGCAATGAACGCGGGCGACGTTCTCGTCGCGGCGCTCGATCAGCTCGAATCCGCCCATGCGGGAGACCGTGCCGAGGAGGAAGCCCTTCTCCGGGAAGTGGCCGTGCCCGTCCTGCGCGCCCAGGAGCTGACCCGCCACGCTGCCCGCGACGCCGTCGATGCAGCGGCCGATTTCGCCCGCAGCGCCTCCACACGCCGAGGCTCCACCGCGGATACGCCGGATGGCCAGGACGCCCGTGAGGTCCGGCTGAGTAGCACCCAGCACGCCGCCCTGGTCGCCATCGCCCGCGGACAGGTGACCGTCTCCAGGAACGCCGACGAGGTGCTCGGCAAGATGCCCCGCCTGTCCATCAGCACCCTGCGCACCCTTCACAGTCGCGACTTGACGGAGTACCACCACAACGGCCGGCCGTCAGGCCGAGCCCAGCGCGTCGCCCTCTCCCCGAAGGGACGCATCGCCCTCGCCGCCGCGTTCGGCGCCCCGGCCGGCACCTCCGCGAGTAACCGTGTCGTGAAGACTCCGGCGCCCAGGCTCACCGCTTCTCTCCCCTCCCTTCCCGGCACCCCGGCCCGGCCGCCTCCAACACCCCACCGCTGCACTGATCACACGCCCTCATCTTCAAGGAAATCACCATCCCCACCGCCTCCCCTACCTCCACCCGGCCGGCCTTCCGCGCTCTTTCCCTCGGAGCAGGAATCCAGTCCAGCACCCTCCTCGCCCTGTCCGCCGAAGGCGTTCTCCCGAAGGTCGATTACGCGATCTTCGCCGACACCGGGTGGGAACCCCAGGCTGTCTACGATCACCTCGACCGCCTCGAACGCGAGATAGCCGCCCCGGCCGGCATACCCGTCTTCCGTGTTTCCTCCGGGAATATCCGGGACGACGCAATCAATCCAGATCACCGCTTCGCTTCCATGCCCCTCTACATTCTCAATCGGGACGGCCGCCCCGGGATGACCCGGCGACAGTGCACCGGGGAATACAAGGTGAAGCCCATCAAGCAGAAGGTCCGGGACCTTCTCGGTTATCCGTACCCCGCACGTGTCCCGAAGGACATATTCGCCGAGCAGTGGATCGGCATATCCACCGACGAATTCCACCGCGCCAAGGACGCGGGCGTGCAGTACATGCACAACCAGCATCCGCTGATCGACATGGGCTGGTCCCGTTCCGACTGCGTCCGGTACCTCAACTCGCTCGGCCTGGCCGACACCCCGAAGTCGAGTTGCCTGGGGTACCCCTTTCACGGAAACGCCCAGTGGCGGCACATCCGGGACACCGCTCCCGCCGAGTGGGCGGACGTAGTCGACTTCGACGCGGCGATCCGGAAGGGGAACGCCCGCGCCAACGCCACCGGCACGGCGCTGCTCGGCGAGGCGTTCTTGCACCGCTCGCGCGTCCCGCTCGGCCAGGCCCCGATCGACCACGTCACCGCCGCCGAACGCGCCGCTCTCACCGCCGGGGAGATCGACGAGGCGGAGCTCGGTGTCGCGAACGGCTGCTCCCCGTGGGCCTGCCGTGGTGACGCCGAACCGGAGGCGGTGCGGGACGACTTCGGGCTCGTCGCGTGACCGGGCTGGTGCTCGACTTGTTCGCCGGCCCGGGCGGCTGGAGTGTCCCGCTGCACCGCCTCGGGGTCCGGGAGATAGGTCTGGAGTGGGACCAGTGGGCGTGCCGGACCCGTGCCGCGGCCGGCCTGCTCACGGTTCGTACGGACGTCGCGATGTACCCGGTCCGGCCGTTCGTGTGCCGGACACGGGGGTTCATCGCCTCCCCGCCCTGTCAGGCGTGGTCCCGGGCGGGTAAGCGTCTCGGTCTGGTCGACCAGCCGCTCGTCCACCAGGCGGTCGCCGACCTCGCCACCGGGCGCGACACCCGCGAGAAGCTTCTGGCCGCCTGCCGCGACGAGCGCTCTCTTCTCGCGGCCGAGCCGATGCGCTACTTGCACGCCCTGAACGCGGTCGGGGAGCCGGAGTGGATCGCCATGGAGGAGGTGCCCGACGTGCTGCCGCTGTGGCGGCAGTACGCGCAGATCCTGCGGGGCTGGGGGTTTTCCGTGTGGTCCGGGATCCTGAACGCGGCCGACTACGGAGTGCCGCAGACGAGGCGGCGGGCGATCCTCCTCGCCTCGCGGGTCCGTACCGCCGAGCCCCCGCCGCCGACGCACGCCCGCCACGAGGAGCCCGAGGGTCTGTTCGGGCCGGGCCGGCAGCGGTGGATGTCGATGGCCGAGGCACTGGGCTGGGGTGCGACCGACCGTCCGGTGCCGACCGTCTGCGCCGGCGGCGGTCCCGGTGGCGGTCCCGAGCCGTTCCCGTCCGGTGCCCGCAAAACGCTGGTCGCCGCACGGGAGCGCGGCACCTGGGCACCCCACACCTCTGCATCGCCGCTGGTCCGGCAGGCGGACTGGTCGTGGTCGTTGAGGAGCAACAACCAGACCAACGCCACGGTCCGGGGCATCGACGAGCCGGCGGGGACACTGTTCTTCGGGCACCGTGCGAACGAGTGCACCTGGGTCGCCCGCTCCGACGCTCCGCACACTGTCGCGGGGGCGGCGCCGGAGCCGATACGGATCACCGCCGCCGAGGCCGGCGTCCTGCAGTCCTTCCCCGCCGACTACCCGTGGGCCGGGAACAGAGGCCAGGTCTTCGGCCAGATCGGCAACGCCGTCCCCCCGCGGCTCGCGGCGCACCTGCTCGCCCCGCACCTCGGCCGTGTCCTGACCGCCGACGACTTCGTCCTGGCCGCCTGATGCCCGGCGCTCCCGCCCTCGACGACGAGGCACCGTACGAGCACCAGGAGCGTCCCCCGGGCCACTATGCGGAACGGGCGCTGCTGGGCGCGATCCTGCTGGAGCCTGCGCTGCTGGAGAAGCTGGATCTGGAGCCGGCGGCGTTCGACAGCCCGTTCCACGCGGCCGTGTTCGCCGCGATGCGGACCGTACCGAGGCCGCCGCGACCGAGCACACGGTCGGGACTGGAGTGGCTGAACGCCGTCCTGGCCAAGGCCCAGTCGCAGGCCGCGGGGCTGACTCCGTCGTTCGCGCACGCGCTGATCACCGCCTGCCCTCGCAGTGATCACGCCGTCGCGTATGCGGCGATCGTCCGTTCCGAGCACGCTCGCCGTACGATCCGTCTGCATGCCGCGCGCCTTGCCCTAGCCGCCGACGACGCGACGGTCCCGGACCGGCCGGCGTACGTTCTGGCCGCGGCCGACGCGCTCGCCCGGCACCTGGACGAGGTCGCGAGCCGCTTCCCCGCCGCCTCCGCGTCTCTTCCGCGCACCCCCGCGCCGCCGTCGGTGCCGCCGGTCGACCTGGAGGAGGCCGAGCACCTGGAACTGATGCTGCTGGCGAGCGCCACGACCTGGCCCGCCACGGTGAAGGAGATGCGGTGGCTCGCGGCCGAGGACTTCTCCAGCCCCGCCCGCGGGGGCTGTGGAAGTGCATGGCCGCGCTCGCGCACCGCGAGGAGGCCATCGACCCGGTCACCGTGCTGTGGGAGGCACAGGTCCGCGGTGTCCTCGCCGCCGGGATCACCCCGCCCGAAGTGGTCGCGCTGCTCTCGGTCCCCGCCGGCTCTGCCTGCTACTGGGGAACCCGGATCGTGGAGAACGCGCTGCTCACCCGCGCGCGCCACACGGCCGACCAGGTCACCGCCTACACGGCCGACCCGTCCAACGGCGTCCACCAGTTGATCGCCGGAAGCCGACGCGCGCTCGCCGGTCTCGCCTCCGTCCGCCACCGCTGGCAGCACGCAACCCGCCCGGCCGTACCCGTTCCGGCCCGCCCGGAGGCCGCCGCGTCGAGGGCCGGACCCCGGCGTCCGACCACCACCTCCCCCTCCCCGTTCCCGCCGTCCTCGTCCCCCCGGCCCGCCGCCGGCCGGACACCCTGACCGACAAGGCCCCCATGCCGTACGCCCCCGCCGACGCCCACATCCACTTCGCTCTCCACTCCGACCACCATCCCGGCGTCATCGCCACCGCCACCGGACCGACCGCCGACGCTGCCCGCTCCCACCTCCACGATCTAGGCTTCCGCTCCACCAGTCCGACGACGATGGTGCTGGCCCGCATCGACCGCGAAGAGCCCCACTACACCGCCCGCGCCGCCGAACAGCTCCAGCGCTACGGCTTCACCACCAACATCGCCTCCGACCTCCAGGAGGAGATCGACACCGAGTGGGAGTGGGGCAACTACCCCTTTCCCTGGTGCACCAGGGAGGAGGTCCGCGAGGTGAGCGCCGAGGCCCAGCGCATCCACGACGACATCGCCGACGGCCGCCTGACCATCCACTTCCACGCCGACGACGGCCACACGACCGTCGCGGTCGGCAGCTACCCCACGGGCGTCCGTCGCCATGTCCACCTCCACGGAGACAACCACCTCCGTCAGGTCACAACGCAGTTCGAAACGGAGACGGAGGCCATCACCGAGTTCCAGCGGCTCTACTCCGTCGCCGCACGTCCCGGCCCCGCCCCCCTCACCGAACTGGAAACCACCGTCCACCGGGTACTCCACGCAGACCCGGCACCCGAGATCTCTCCCAGATGCGACATCACGCCGGACTCCCCGCCCGTGGCCGGGCCCGGCGAGCACGAAGAGTTCCTCGCCTCCTTCCTCAACGACAACCCCCAGTGGGAGAAGTACCGCACCTGGAGCGACGAGACGACCATCGCCTCCCACGAAAGCCTCACCGTCCGCGCCGAGTTCGACCACGAAGCACGCCACCGCACCGACACCGCCTGGACCGTGGCCGAGTATGACGGCCCCGTCGGCGAGCGAGTGTGGCACGCCACCCTCACCGCCGGCACCCCGGTCGCTCTCGTCCACACCCTGCTGCAGCACCTCGACGCCCCGACCCCCGCCGGCGGTACTGAGCCGTACGAACCCCTGCGGGACGCCGGGTGGCATCCGGCAAGCCACCCGGCACGAACGACCTGGCGCGCACCGGACCGGACCATGGTCTTCGAGCACACGCCCCACGCCACCGACGACCGGTGGACGCTGTACGGCGGAACAGGTCTCGACCGCGCGGCATGGGCCATCCGCCTCTCCTCCGGCGTCAGCGAGGGACTTCTGGCCGAACTGGCCGCCACCGCCGTAACCCTCACTCCCGCTCCCACGGCCGTCGCAGCGCCCAGAACGGCGCCCGTTCCAGGGCTTCCGCCCAGCGTCGCCCAGCGCCATGGTCGCGTCCGCTGACCACGTGGCCCCCGTCCGGGCAGCCGGCAATCTCGATCCCCATACGGGCCAAGCTCCAAAGCAGGACGAGCCGCGGCGCGGACCAGCCTCGCTCCAAGCCGGGGTCCCCGTGCGCGAGTCGAATGCCGCTCTCCGGGCCCACGGCCAGCCTGGCCCGCCGGCGTAGAGCACACGCGGTGGCGGGTGGTCGAGCTGTTCCAGCCCCGCACACGCGGGGTTGGAGGGTGCGTGACCGCGCGCACCGCGAGCAGGTTCCCGGGCCACGGCGCCGCGGGACGGGACAAGCCCGCGGCGCCCCTTCCGCCGGTGTCACGCCGTCTCACATGCCCGTTACCGGGCCGAACCACCTGAACGCCACCACGTCGCAACGGCCGGTCCCCGCCCGGCCGCATCACCCCGCCATCCTCTTCAGCCCGGTCCATCACCTGCCGGGCCCTCTGACCGAAAGGCCCTGATGCCGCACGCCGCCGCCGACGCTCACGTCCGCTTCGCGCTCCACCCCGCCCACTACCCCGCCGTCGTCACCACCATCACCGGTCCGACCGCCGACGCCGCCCGCTCCCACCTCTACGAAGCCGGATTCCGCTCCACCGGGCCGACGACGATGGTGCTGGCCCGCATCGACCGCGAAGAGCCCTACTACACCTCCCATGCCAAAGTGACGCTGGGCAACTACGGGTTCACCACCGAGATCACCCCCGCGCTCCAGGAGGAGATGGACAAAGCGTGGACCTGGAACGACGACGTTCAGCGCTTGACCACACGCTCCGAGGCCCGTCAGCTCGGTGCCGAAGCCCAAAGCATCCACGACGCCATCACCGACGGCCGCCTGGTCATCCACCTGCATGCCGGCAGCGGGATGTCGACCTCAGCCGTCGGCACCTACACCGACGATCAGAGCCACAGCGTCCACATCCTCGGTGAGAACCACTTCCGGCACATCGATTCCACGCATCGCAACATGGGCGACGCCATAGCCGAGTTCCGCCGGTTGCACTCGGGCGACGTCCGCACTGGACCCGCGCCGCTCACCGACTTCGAACAGACACTCCGACATCTCCTCACCACCCTGGCGGACGACGAGCACGGCAAGGAACACGCTGCGGCGTCTGCGGCCACGCCGCAGCGTCGGCGGGCCCCGGCGAGCACAGGAAGTTCGTGCAGGGCCTGCTCAGGTCCGGCTCCCGTTGGGGGGAATACCGAAACTGGGACGGAAAGAAGACCCTCGCGGCCCTCGGCGATCCGACCGCGCGAGTCGAATTCGACCACGAAGCCCGTCACCGCACCGACATCGCCTGGACCATCGCGCAGTACGACGGCCACGTCGGTGAACGGCTCTGGGCCGCCACACTCACCCCCCACACCCCGGTCGCCCTCATCGACGCGGCCCTTCAAGAACTGACCGCCCCGCCCTTCGGCGGCCCCGCCAACCCGACCGAGAATCTCCGCAGGGCCGGATGGCACACGGAGAACCACCTCGACCACTCCACCTGGACATCCCCCGACCGCACCATCACCCTCGCCCGCAGCCCCGACACCACGGACCGGTGGACCCTGTACGGCGGAGACAGCCCCGACCAGGCGGTGTGGGCCATCCGCCTCTCCGCCAGCGTCAGCGACAAGGTCCTCGCCCGGCTCGCCGGCACCACGGTCGGCCTCCTCCCCCCGACGCCTGCCCCCGCTCCCCGCCCGACTCCCCTCCCCCCGCTTCCCGCAACCACCCCTCGGCCCCGCACTCGATGAGGCCCTGCCCGCCCCCGGCGCCCTCACACCGGCAAGGCGGACGACCCGCCCGGTGCGGCATACCGCTCGACATGACGGCCACCTCCGGTCGGTATGCCTCGCACCGGTCCAGGCCGTCTCGTGAAGGTGCCCACCGAAGTCGTCGGCGCTGGGCGGCCTCCGCGGGCGAATCACCGCTCGCACCCGAAGTGGGCATACACCCGGGCCCGGACTCCGGGCTCGCCAGGAACGCGTCGTACCGGCATGATGCCGGAGGTCTTCCACCTCTGCTGGAGGGCATCCATCACGGCGTGGAGGGTGTCTTCGTCGGCGGCCGTGATGTCCAGGACGACGAGGCCGGGCGCCGCGATGTGCTGCTCGTCAATGCGCATGCCCTGACCGACGATCGCGGGCGGCCACCAGTTCACCCGCGGGCGGGGAAGCATCCATTCGGGGGAACCCTACGTCCTCTGGCCCGGCAGCGCTCGCACAGATCCCGGGCCCGTCGTAGACAAGAGAGCGCAGCCGATTCGACGACAGGACCGAACAGGCAGCCCCACATCGGGAGCCGTGTCACCCCCGAGCAGCGACACGGCTCCCGCTCGGACAGGGCCGAGGACGCGGTAGTACGCCAACCTCCGGCCGAGCCGGCGCTCGGAGAAACCGGGCGCAATATAGGCGACGATCCCCGGTTTCCGAAACCGGGGATCGCGCGGACCATAGAGGGCACACCGCCACCCCCCTGTCCCTTCACCGAAAGGCCCGCCCCTCACATCAAGACCACGGTGCTACGCCGCCGCGTACGACAACCGGAACAGCTCCAGTGCCCGCTCCACGTCCTTCTCCGAGCGCAGCTGAACCTCCAGGTCGCCGGTGCCGTGATGGCCCAGCCCGGTCACGTCCCGGGTGAAGCCCGGCACGAGTTCCACCGTGGCCGGCGCGACCTTGAGGTACACGAGGAGCTTGTCCTGCCTCGGCACGACGCAGGTGAAGTTCCGCAGCCTCTGGTAGGCGTCGTACTGCTTGCGCTCGACCTTCGTCACGCCCTCGCCCAGCCCGAGCAGCGTCTCGTCGACGAAGGCCGACAGCTCCGCCATGGCGCCGGTCCGCCGGCGCGGTGACGCTCCCCGCCCGCCGCGCAGGCTCTGCCGTCGCGCCCCGCTGCCCTGGGCGGCGACCGATGCGACCGTCTCCAGCGCGATGTGGTGCTCGCCGAGCATCGTGTAGCGCACGAGGTCGATGGACCGGCGGTGCTCGCGTACCGCGTGCAGGTCATACCGCGTGAAGCCGCCGGCCACGCAGATCAGCCGGGGCGTGCTCCACAGGACGCTGGCGGCTGTCGCCGATCCGAGCCGCTCGCGGACCAGGGCCTCGAACTCCTCCCGGTGGTCCATCAGCCAGGCCACGTAGAACAGGCCCTGCGACAGCACTCCGGGGTCGGTCGCCCGTTTGTACTCGACGATCACGGGCGAGCCGTTCTCGTCCAGTCCGAGCGAGTCGATGCGCCCGCCGTGGACCGGGCCGGTGCTGTATTCGGTGGCCAGGAAGCGGACCCCGAGCATGGACTCCATCGCGCTCTCGACGAGCGCCTGCACATCAGCTTCGGCCTCAGCCAGATGCGGCGTGACCTCGGTCACGCCGTTTGTCGTGTCGAACAGTTTCAGGTCCAGCCCCCCCCACTCAGCGGTTGCCGAGCGAGAACGTCGCGGAGAGCCGGAATTATTTCCCGAAAGACTCCCCCGACCCTCCGGACGGAACGAGACTGACGTATGACCCAAAAGGGATATGTAGACCTCCTGGGACATGCTTGGGACCGCGCCCCTAACGGGCTGTCAAATAGGCCGCTGACCTGCGGTAAAAGCGAAAAAGAGCGACGGCCTCCGGAGCCGTTACGGGACAGCGCCGCGAAACCACCGCAACTGCCGGCACCACCATCTTCGCGATCCTCGGCCGTCTGAAGGGTGATCATCACAACTCGGGCCCGTCAGGGCAGCATCTGGCAGCCCTTCGAGAACACCGCAAGGCCCCGGGGTCAACCTACGCCTGAGGCCTCTACCAAGTTCAGAACGGCTCGAGCCCGGTTCCGCGCCGGTCAGTGCCTGGAGAGTCCGGCGGTCAGATTGAGTGCGACGGTTCGCCCACTTCTACTGGTGTATCCGGCGGTTGTCCGCCGGTGGGGCAGGAGGGCGATGTTGCGGAGTGCGGGTGTCTTCGCCCAGCCTTCCGGGGTGTTGGTGGCCGGATCTTGGGTAAGGCGGCCGGGCTGGCCTGTGGAAATCCATTTCTGGGGATGGGGATGGTGCGGCGCATGAGCCGGCGGATCGTCTTGCGGTCGTCCGGCTTGACCCGGCGTGGGAGTCGGTTGCGTGGGGTGTGCTTGGTGGGGTGGAGCCAGTGGTGGCCGTTGGCGTCGGTCCAGACAGGCAGGACGCGGATGCTGGGGTCGCCGAGGCGGGTGGTGAGGAGTTCGCTGCTGTGGGTCGAGTTCGTCAGGGGGTGGAGGTTGGTTCCTGTGCGGTGTTGGCCGATGGCGACGAGGTCGGCGAGTGCTTGCTGGGCGTACTCGTCGGATTGGCGGCGGGTGTCGTCTGCCGCGGTGTAGGTGTCGCTGTAGACGGCGTCGACGTGGTGTTGCAGTTCTTCGGGGATCGCGAAGGGTTCGGTCAGGGTGGCGAGGTGCTCGTGGGTGCGGCGCAGGAGGCTGGCGTCGTAGACCTCGCCCCAGTAGAGGGGAGTTGTCGGCTGGCCCTTCCTGGTGACGGGGGTGAGGACGTGCAGGGTCGGCTCCTGGGCGTACGGGGGGCGGAGGCGGTCTTGGTGGCGGTGGCCGCGTCCGGCGCGCTGTGCGAGGAGCGCGAAGGGGGCGAGGTCGCTGATGACGAGGTCGAAGTCGACGTCGAGGGACTGCTCAGCGACTTGGGTGGTGATGACGATGAGGGGCCGGTCGGGGCGCTTGCCGGTGGGGGCGGTCCAGTGTCCGTCGGGGTGCCGGCGGGCGGGGCGGGTGGGTCCGGTCCAGCGTTCGAGGCGGTGGGTGACGCCGTGGCGTTGGTGGACGGGCATGCGGGCGTGGAGGATCCGAACGAGGGTCGCGCTGTCGGCGTAGGCGCTCGCGAGGGTGGTTTCGGTGGCCTGGGCGTCGGCGACGGTGTTGCAGACGATGAGGGCCGCGCCGGGGGTCTCGGGGTGGGTGTGGAGTGGTTGGAGGAGGTCGAGGATCCGGTCGGTGCGCTCGGTAGTGTCTGTTGCGGAGGTGGCGGGTGTGTAGGTGTGGGTGTGGATGTTCAGGTGATGTGCGCGGGGTGACGGGAAAGGGCCGCGGGTCGTGGTGGTGCCGGTGGCGTGGTCGGTGTATGTCCAGCCGGGGTACGTGGGGGTGAGCGTGTCGAGGTCGGGGTGGCCTGCGCCGCGGCGGTAGGCGTTGAGGAGGCTGCTCGCGACGGTGCTGGTCAGGGTCGCGGAGAGGACGACGACGGGGACGCCGAGGTGGCCCAGCCATTCCAGCAGCGTCACGGTCAGGGCGTGGCCATGTGCGTCGTAGGCGTGTGCTTCGTCGATGATGACGGTCTTTCCGGACAGGCCCAGCCATCGCATCGCGGCGTACTTGTGGGGCAGTACGGCGCGGACGGCCTGGTCCCAGGTTCCCACCGCTATCCCGGTGAGCAGGCCGCGGTGCGGGCCGCGGAGCCAGTCGGCGACCAGGGCGGGGTTGTCCAGGCTGGGGGTGAGGTCCTCGGGTGTGTACTCGGCGTCGAGCCAGGCCAGGGAGTGCAGGCGCGCCACGGGCGTCTTGCCCCGGCAGTTGTGGCCGGCGTGCCGGACGAGACGGCGGTGCATCGAGTCGGTCGTGGCCATCGTCGGCAGCAGCATCGCCAGGCCGCTCGTGCCCGCCGACCGGCCCAGGACCCGCTCCGCGAACAGGGCGATCTCCGTCTTCCCGTCCCCTGGGGCGGCCGTCACCAGCAGCATCCCGGGACCGGCGACCAGTTCCGGGAGTTCGCTCTCGATACTGGCCTGCAGCGGGTACGGCTCGACTCCGGCCAGATCCGGGAACATCGCGCCGAACGTCTTCGCCTGCCTCCACGACGGCGGGAGGAGCTGCGCACGGGCGAGGACGCGGGTCCCGGCGCGGCGCGCCATGCCCAGATGCCCGAACCAGTCTCCGGCCGTCCAGCGGGTCTTGCGGTGCTGGCGCTGGCGCGCCTTGAGCCACCAGGACTGTGACGCCAGCCAGTCCGCCAGCGACACCAGCCCCGTGGTGACCGCGGCGATCGGCGCCGCCGCCCGGCGCGCTGGCCACACCGGAACCCCGAACAGCTCCCCCACCAGCCGGACCATCGCCTCGCGCTGCTGGTCCCAGCCTTCCTCGCCAAGCCCGGGTGCCACGGCGATCGGGCAGGTAAGTGTTCCGTTCTGGTGAGAGAGCGGCTCTCCGTAGCGGCCGTGATGACCGCCGAGGAGCTGCCCGAGCTGCTCGGCGACGAGCCGGGCGGGTCGGCCGTCCAGCGGTAGGCCGTAAACGCGGTGCAGCAGTTCGGGAAGCGTCAGGTGCACGCCGTGATCGTGGTAAGGCGTCAGCTCCTCGGTGGCGGGGAAACTCGCCGTTCCGGACAGCGCGTCCGCAAGGGGGACCTGGCGCTGAAAGACAGGCGTGACTTTCGCGAGGTCGTGTAGGAACGCCAGACAGACCAGCAGCAGCTGTGTCTCCTGCTCGGTCAGCCCCCAGCCCGCCGCGAGCATCCGCCGTTGCCGGCCCGTCAGGTACCGCTGCCACAGCACCTCCATCATCACGGCCGTATCGATGCCGTGGCAGCCCAGCGGATACGGCCTGAGCAGTCCCCTCTCCTTGCCCCACAGGCGGGGATCGAGCCGCATCACCGGAATCCTCCTCATCGACGGCCTCCGTACGACGCCTCGAAAGGCGAGCCGCCGTCCGTTGGTACACATCCAACTTCACAGGAATGGAACAGGCGCGCACACGAGCCCGGTCGTCCGGCTCGGTGCAGCTCCGCGTGGGCGGAGCACTGAAGCGGATACGGTCCGCATCACCGCGCAACGCGGTGCAGCTCCACAAAGGCGGAGCAGACAATGAACACCACTCGATCCAGCGACCTACCGTACAGCTCCGCACGGACAGAGCAGACCAGACGTCTGCTAGCGGCCTGATCTCGGCCGCTGGCTCCGCGCGGGCGGAGCGGACACCGACGTCCATATGCCGCTCTGGTGGGGGCGGCAGATCAGCTCCGCGCGGGCAGAGCGGGCCGGGCCGTCTCCACGTCCACGAGACCGACGGGCGGTTCAGCTCCGCGCGGGCAGAACGGACAGGTCCGCGCGGTCAGGGACATGATCCGGATGTGGTTCAGCTCCGCGCAGGCAGAACGGACCCTGGCCGGACGGGCGGCGGACACCCGGCAGACGGTTCAGCTCCGCGCGGGCAGAGCGGACTTCCCTGTCGACGGTGGACGCGACCGGTCCGACGGTTCAGCTCCGCGCGGGCAGAGCGGACGTGCTGGAGACATCGAATTCGTCCTCGATGTCCGGTTCAGCTCCGCGCGGGCAGAGCGGACTCGGTCTGCCGCTCAGGGGCTTCGGTGATGGTCGGTTCAGCTCCGCGCGGGCAGAGCGGACGCCGGCGGGCCTCCGAGGTGACGCCCGTGATCCGGTTCAGCTCCGCGCGGGCAGAGCGGACACCATCCTCGGCGGCGACGACCTCCACGAGACCGGTTCAGCTCCGCGCGGGCAGAGCGGACATGTCCTCGTGCTGGTGCCAGCACCTCGGCAACGGTTCAGCTCCGCGCGGGCAGAGCGGACACCCTGCTGGACGTGGCCCGCTGGTCCAAGAGCGGTTCAGCTCCGCGCGGGCAGAGCGGACGGGGTGCTGCGGCACCGGCGGGTCGCGGGCGGCGGTTCAGCTCCGCGCGGGCAGAGCGGACAGTCGCGGCCAGGTTTCAGGCAGTCAGACCAACGGTTCAGCTCCGCGCGGGCAGAGCGGACCGCTCCCCACGTGACGAAACGGGGTCCGGTGACGGTTCAGCTCCGCGCGGGCAGAGCGGACCTACACGCTCTTCGCCCTCGTCCTGGCCGTCATCGGTTCAGCTCCGCGCGGGCAGAGCGGACAAGCTGACGAAGGCCATCGCCGCGGTCGACGGCGGTTCAGCTCCGCGCGGGCAGAGCGGACCCGACGGCCTGGACGATGTCGACGGCGCTGGACGGTTCAGCTCCGCGCGGGCAGAGCGGACGAGAACACCATGAACACCGCACGACTCGATCACGGTTCAGCTCCGCGCGGGCAGAGCGGACTGAAGGCGGGAGACCATAAAGAGTTCTCACCTCGGTTCAGCTCCGCGCGGGCAGAGCGGACGAGGTTCGCGGCCATCTGCTGCGAACCGTGGGTGGTTCAGCTCCGCGCGGGCAGAGCGGACACCTCGTGGTGGACGTCGCCCCCCTCGCGTAGCGGTTCAGCTCCGCGCGGGCAGAGCGGACAGGTCGCAGGTGCTGCGGTGCAGGTTGTTGACCGGTTCAGCTCCGCGCGGGCAGAGCGGACGCTGGAGATGTCCTCGATGGGGCCGACCATGACGGTTCAGCTCCGCGCGGGCAGAGCGGACGCGGTCGCCTTCTGGCACCGGGCCGTCGCCTTCGGTTCAGCTCCGCGCGGGCAGAGCGGACAAGCCCAGCCGCGAACACCCGGCGATCATCGTCGGTTCAGCTCCGCGCGGGCAGAGCGGACCGGTACTGGACGGCCAGCGGCGAGGAACGCACCGGTTCAGCTCCGCGCGGGCAGAGCGGACCTCGTGAGGGTGATCCTTCGGGCACTCGTCTGCGGTTCAGCTCCGCGCGGGCAGAGCGGACCGATCCTCCAGGAACGCGGCGGCAGTCAGGAACGGTTCAGCTCCGCGCGGGCAGAGCGGACATTCCCGGCTGGCAGCGCACCCGGCCGGGCGACGGTTCAGCTCCGCGCGGGCAGAGCGGACGTCCACGATCTCCTGAGCCAGCGGCCGGACCTCGGTTCAGCTCCGCGCGGGCAGAGCGGACTGGTCCACCAGGTTGTCCGGGGCCTGGCCGAGCGGTTCAGCTCCGCGCGGGCAGAGCGGACGGCGGCCGGCGCTCGCGGCGTGGGCCGCGAACCGGTTCAGCTCCGCGCGGGCAGAGCGGACTCTTCGCGACCTGGCGTTTTCTGGGTGGTTTGCGTTTTCTTTATCCGTCTTGTGGGGTGAGGGAGAGGAGGCCCAGACCGTACGCCTGGCCTTTGCCGATGCCGTTGGTGACGGCGGCTCGGGTGGCTTCGGGGTCGGTGATTGTGGCGATGCCCTCGAATGCGGTGGCGCGCAGGGTGATGGGTTTGGTGTTGCTGGTGGTGGCGTTGATGCGGGGAAGGGGGATGTCGGTGATGAGTTCGGGGCGGAGACCGCTCGTGGTGGCAGTCCGCGTCCACCAGGCGGTGACATTCTCTTTGGTGGCGGGGAGGTTGACGCCGCGGCGCTTGGCGGCCTGCCGGGCGGCCAGTTCCAGGAACGCTTCGCGGATGCGGGTGGCTTCCACATAGGTTTTGCCGTCTTTGACGGCGGACTCGGCGCGGCGGTCGGCTTCCTCCCGGATAGCGGCGGGGTCGCGGAGGCAGATGGTGGGGTTGGCGTGGATGCGGTACTGGACGGTGCGGCCTTCGGTGATCCACTCGAGAACGGGGGTGGCGTCGCGCTGTTCGGCGGTGAGGGCGTAGTCGTCGGGGAGCCGGTCGAGGTGGAAGGGGACGGTGGCCTGGAGGAGGAGAGTCGGGCCGGCCGGGTCGCGGTCGATGCGGTGGAGGAGGTGTGCGTCGTGGCGGGCGGTGGGGTTTCCGTCTTCGCGGTCGATGAGGTTCATGGTGGTGCGGTGCATCTCGGCCGGGTTGACGAGGTCGCGGTGGGCGGCGCGGGAGGCGGGGTTGAGGCGGATCCGGGCGAGGGTCAGCCGGGTGGTGGTGAGGGTGGTCACGGGTGGTCCTCCTTGACCGGGGTGGGGATGCCGAGGTGGTCGGCGACTGCGTTCAGCCAGGCGGTTCCGAGGCCGCCGTTGGGTGCGGGGATGGTGCGCTGCTGTTCCCAGATGGGCCGCGTGGTCCATGCCCGGTGGTGGCCGGGGACGGGCTGGTCGTGGAGCTGGCTGCTGCTGGGGGCGGCGGGGGTGGGGGCGCTGTCGTGGACGTAGGTGACGGGGCCGGTGCGGTGGGTGGTGGGGCGGTGGAGGGGGATGTGGTCGAGGTCTTCGAGGGCGTGGTTGCTGCGGGTGAGGAGGAGGGGGTGTCCGGGGGGCAGGAGCGGCGGCCGAGGTAGGGGGCCCAGACCGGGTGGGTGAGTGCTTGTGCGGTGAGGTCGAGGATGGGGGTGGGGCCGGTGACGGCGAGGGTGAACGCGGCGTCGTTGAGGTAGTAGCGGGTGGAGACGATCGGGGCGTCACGCGTCTTGCCTTCGGCGGTCGTGAGTCCGAACACGGAGTCGTGGTTGCCGCCGACGGTATGGAAGTCGGCAAGGATCGTGCCGGGTCTGTCGACGCGGATGGTGTAGGAGAGCTGGGCGAGGTCGGTGTTGTCGGCGTCGCGTTCTCGGCCGAGGCAGCAGGCGATCATTCCGGTGAGCGCGGAGCGGGTGGGCTGCCGGTAGGTGGGGCGGAGGTTGGTCTGGGCGGGTCCGCCGTAGGACTGGAACGGCCCGGACAGGTGCATGATCAGGCCGTTGCTCATCCTGTGATGGCCTTGTCGATGGTGGCCAGGGTGGTGGTCACGAACTCGTCGAAGTTGTCGGCCCGGTCGCCGAGGTGGGTGAACTCCTGGTCGGCGAGTGTGACGTGGGCGTGGCCGGCGATCCCCTTCACGCCGAGGAATCGGTGGTGCGCGCCGGCGTGGGTGTCGAGGCGGGTCGCGCTGGCGGTGAGGTAGCCGCCGGTCGCGGTGGCGGGCACGGGCTCCTCGAACGCGCCGGCGAGGTTGACGGGCCGGTCGGTGCGTACGGCGGCGTAGAGGAGGTGGGGACGGTGTGGGGGGCAGTGGCGGACACCTTGCCGGCGTTGCGGTGGGCGACGACGGAGCGCAGGAACGCTTCGGCGACGTCGCGGGCGGTGGTGTGGTCGCCGTCGAGGTTGCCGATCAGCTTGGTGATGTTGAGGGTGGAGTAGCGGTAGAGGGTGGTGCTGTTGTAGCGCTGCTCGCCGAGGTGGCCGGCGCCGGAGGCTTCTCCGAGTTCCTTGAGGATGTCGTCGACCGCGGTGTAACTATCGATTTGTGTGGTAATTGCATGTGTGGAGAAGGCGTGTGCGGTCTGGATGGCCGACTCGACGGTGGAGCCGGGCTCGTTGGCGAGCATCCGGCCGTAGGCGGCGATGACGGCGTTGCGGGTCCGCAGCAGGGACAGGGTGTCGTCCTTGGTGAGGAACCCGCCCTTCTTGTCGGTGATCTTCTTGGCCTGGGCGGTCAGGATCTGCGTGCGGTTGGTGTCCTCCTCCGGCTCGTCGTCCTCAGCGGGCGCCGTCTCCGTATCGCCGTCCTTCGTCTTGGCCTTCGTCTTCTTCTGCGCGGCCTTGGCGAGTTCGGCGTGGGCCTGGGCGATGAACGGGGCAAACTCGGTGCGGTGCCGGTCGGCCAGGTCGGCAAGTTCGGTGACCGCGCCCTCGGGGAGGAACAGCAGCACGTTCGTGCCGCCGTTGTCGGCGATGCCCACTCCCTTCACCTGACAGGACAGCAACAGCATCTGCACGGCGGTCAACGCCTCGTCTTCGTCCCAGCCACGCTCAACCAGCTGCGCCGTCGCCGACAGCGTGGTGCCGCGACTGCGAAACGCCTTCACGCCGAGGATCTCCTGGACGGTGCCGCGCTGGTGGTACTTCTCGTGCTGCGAGGACTCACGGCCACGCAGCACGCCGCCGATCACGGCGCTTTTCGGAGCCCCGTTCCGCCCTCGATTGGCCGACGCATACGGCGTCGCCTGGATCTGCGCCAGGTCCAGGTGGACGGCACGGGAAGGCTGATGCTGGTCACTTGACGGTCTCCTCGCTGTCGGTGCTGTGAAAACTGCGGGCCCAGTCGAGACGGACCTGCGCGGGCTGGTGAGGCCAGCGCAGCAGGTCTTTCAAGAGCAGGGGCCAGATGATGCGGACCTTCGCGGACCGCAGCCGTTCCACCACGGCCGGGATCTCCCGCTGGAGGGTGGTCTGGTCGAGCTCGGCCAGGTAGCCAAGGGTGCCGGTCGCGTTGTCGCGGGTCATGACGCCGCGGTGGCACGCGGTCGCGAACGACCAGCCGAGGTTGTGCCACGGCTTGAACGGGGCTTCGGGCGCTGCCCCGGTCGTCTCGAAGGTGCGTGGGTTGGGTGCGTCGTGGGTGGCGTAGAGGGCCGCGACGAGCAGTCGGGGAAGCTCCGCGTTGGCGGTCGCGGGCGGCTGGTAGCCGGCGGCCATGAGGTGGGTATAGAGCGGCCAGCGGGATTCGCCGGCATCACCCGTGGGGTGTTCCAGGTCGGCCAGGACGATGTTCAGGCCCCGTCGCAGATCGGACCGTCCGGCGGGAGTGGAGCAGGCCCTGCGGACAACGCGCATGAACGAGTCGCCGCGCCCCCGGCCGGTCTCGGGCGTGGTGGTGGTCATGAGGGTTCCTCCGTGGTTCAGCGGCGGGACTTGGGCGGGGGACACGGCCATCGCGGAGCGCGAGCCCGATGCGCAGCCACTTGCGGTGCTCGGCCACGGGCAGGAACCCGGCGATGCTGGTCGCGATGTCGGCGGTCACCTCGTCGTAGACGGTCAGCGTCATCGCGGCCAGCTCAGTGGCCGGGTCCGTGACCGTGCGCACCGCGTTCCAGAAGAGGTCGTCGGACCGGTCCCAGAACACGGTCTGCGCCTGCTCCTCCCACGGGATGACCTTCGCGCCCGGGTCGATCTTTCGCCACGCCGACCGCAGTTGGCTCAGCAGGTGCTGCTCCGCGTGTTCGCAGTCTTGCCGGCCGATCGCGACGATCCGGGCCCGTCGCGGTTCCCTGGCCGGGAGGCAGGCCGCCAGGGTCTCCGGGGTGGTGGCCGTGTAGGCGATCGAGTCGCCCATCTCGCGCTTGTCCTGGTCGTAGCCGACAGCGCGGACCCTCACCGGGCCGATGGCTTCCAGCTGGTCACGGGAAAGCTGCGCGTACACGTCGATCCAGGCGGGCCGGTGAACACCTGCCGGCGCCTTCACCGACGGGTCGGTGGCGGCGATCAGCGCGTCGAAGTCCCGCAACAGGCCACGCCGGTGACTGCCCCGCATCGGACCGCCCTTCTCCCGGTCGAGGACGAACGGGTCACGGACCACGGGAAGATCGGTGAGAGTTCCCCACGCCACCCAGCACTCCGACACCTGGTTGTCGGTGACGTTCACGAGGATGTGGTGTGCGGCACGGGCGGTCAGCAGACCGATCGGGCCGGCCGGGACGGCGGGGGCCATCGGGTCGGCAGGCCCGTCCTCTTCCCACGGCGCGGTGTCCTGTCCGGGGCCGGACGGCCAGGTCCAGGGCGGGGGGCAGGACAGCAGCGCCGACAGGAAAAGGTCACGGCACTCAGGAAAGTAGGACACCAGGCTCCTGTACGGGCCGGCCTTCATGCTCTTGGTGTTCGTCCCGCCGTGGTCACGCTGCGCGCCAGTCCCGCAGGGCCCGTACCCGCGCCACAGCATGATCCCCTCGAACGCGGTGTCCAGGTCCATCGGAGTGTCCTGCGGGGTGTGGTCCCACCACACGGCGTTGTTCCCCGCCGCCCGGTCGAAGTGCAGCTTCCCGGGAGCGGCCGGCTTGCTGCATTCCGCGGCCAGCGCGGGATGCTGCAGGAACGGCCGCACGGGATCGGCAAGATCGAACACGTGCTTGTCGAAGTAGGCGTCCACCGCCTCCCGTTCGAGACATCGTGTCTTGAGAAGCGCGTCGAGTCGGTCCTCCCACTCGTCCTTGTTGCCGTGGTCCAGACCGCTGATCCGGGCAACGCAGGCGGCCACGAGACGGCGGATCACCGCCTCCGCTGCGGGATTGACCGGCAGGTAGGCGTCCAGCAGATGCAGCCCCGCCACCGCCGCCGGAAGCGGCGCCATCACCCACGCACCGGGCGCCGCCCCAGGCAGCAAGTCCGCGACCTCGTCGGCGTCGGCATCGGATCGCACCCGGACACGGACGCGGGGAAACCGCATATCGACGACCTCAACCATGCCCTTCCCTCCATAGCTGAAACGACATCAAAAACACATCTCAGCAGGGAAGTTACGAAGGAGAACCCTGCGAGGTCTCGGAGACTAAAGCGTTGCGCGGTAATGATCCAAGCCGTGGCCAAAGCCCTACACGATCACACTTGGCCTCCGATCCAGCCCACACTAGAAGGGGGGTCTGACATTGATACTCGTGGCGGGTTCCGGTGGTCGTGGCTCAGGGTCTGACTGACGTCCTGCTGGACTGTCCTGCGACTGTTCTGTCCGGCCACCGGGACCCGTTCTCCATGGCTCCGGCCAGGTGGAACATGACCTGATAGGAGCTTGGCCACAGGCCCCCTCAATGTCCTGTCTGACCCACCCGGCCGGTGCCACCTCCGGCTCGGGAAGGCAGCTGACAGGATGACCGTGACGATCACGCCCGCCGCAGAACTGGATGCGGTGTTCGGCGGAGTGGACTCCCATGCGGACACGATCCACGTCGCTGTCATCACCGACCGGGGCGGCCACGTCGCCGACGCCGAGTTCCCCACCACCGCAGCCGGATACGCTGCGGCGATCGCGTTCCTGAACGCCCATGGCACCGTGACCGCCGTCGGCGTCGAGGGCACCTCCTCCTACGGCCTGGGGTTCACCCGCGCTGCCCGCCACGCGGGCCTGACCGTGATCGAGGTCAACCGGCCCGACAAGGCCGAACGGCGCCGGATCGGCAAGTCCGATCCCATCGACGCCTACGCAGCCGCCCGCGCTGCGCTGTCCGGGCGTGCAACGGTCATTCCCAAGGACGACACCGTCAGCGGCATACGCGCGTTACACAACGCCGCCAGGTCCGCAGTCAAGGCCCGGACCGCCACCCTGAACCAGATCGCGCACATCCTCATCACCCCCCGGACGATATCCGCGTCAAGTACACCGCCCTGCGCGGCAAAACGCAGGTCGACGCCATCGCTCGACTCCGTCCCACCGGCGACGGACCGCGCGTCGCCCTCCTGACCGCCCTGAAGACCCTCGCCCGCCGGGTCCAAGCCCTGACCGCGGAACACGACGCCCTCACCGCCGCCCTGGACACCGCCGCCACCGAGCACAACCCCGGCCTGCGCGCCGCGTTCGGTGTCGGCCCCGACACCGCGGCCCAGCTCCTGGTCACCGCCGGAGGAAACCCCGACCGGCTGCGCACCGAGGCATCCTTCGCGGCCCTCTGCGGCGTCGCGCCCGTCCCCGCCTCCAGCGGCAGAACCAACCGCCACCGCCTCTCCCGCGGCGGCGACCGCGGAGCGAACTCGGCCCTCTACCGCATCGCTCTCGTCCGCATGTCCAGCGACGCCCGCACCCGCGAATACGTCGCCCGGCAGACCGCCGCCGGACGCACGAAGAAGGAGATCATCCGCCTGCTCAAGCGCGCGATCGCCCGGGAGATCTTCCGCTACCTCACCACACCGGTCAGCGTCCCGGACGTCTCCGACCTCCGGCCCGCACGCCAGGCCAAGAACATCACCCTGACCACCGTCGCCGAGCACTTCGGCGTCTGGCCGGCCGTAATCTCCTGCATCGAACGCGGCACACGCCGCGACGATGACCTCGCAGGCGCCTACCGGGACTGGCTCACCGCCGCTTGACCTCGGCAGCCCGACAACTCCACGGTGGCGGGCCGTGACGTCATGGATGATGAGGCGATGTTCGTCCGCACAGAGAGCCTGCCGCAGGCCCGGCAGCAGCACATGACAGTTCGGGTTCACACTCCCATCGGGTCCGCCGTGGTGCTCTGGCGCGGTGATCCGCGAGAAGCCGATGGCCAGCACCTCATCGAATGGACCGTCGACGCGGACATCAACTGGGGCCAGAACACCCGGCCGGCCGCTGCCACCGAGCCGGAGCTCCGGCAGGAAGGCGACCGGGTGATCATGCGTGGCCGCCTTCACCTGACCGACGACGGAGCCGCCTATCTCCAGATGGGTCACTGGTCCGTGCTGTTCGACCTGGCATCACCCATCCCCAGCAGCATGGACGAGTCCTGGGCGGAAATCAGCATCGGAACGAAAAGCGTCGCTCTTTACCCCTACCGAACCTGACCACCATCAGGTTCTCGGCTCCCTTGACTGTCAATAGGAGCATCAATCCCCCGCGCCACCGGCCTCACCCCCGGGAAGCTCACACCGAGCACGAGGTAAGGTCGGAACACGGCCTCCGCCGAACCAGGCAAAGAACCTGCAAAGCCCGGAAAAACCACCAGGTCACGAAGGGTCCGCTCCGCCCACGCGGAGCTGAACCGGTCCACCGCCGAGTGTAAGGCAGAGGTGGGGAGTCCGCTCCGCCCACGCGGAGCTGAACCGCACCCTTTCTGACTCTCATGCGGCCCCCGGCCGTCCGCTCCGCCCACGCGGAGCTGAACCGCAGACTCTGGCCACCCAGACCGGCGTGGAGATGTCCGCTCCGCCCACGCGGAGCTGAACCGGCGGAGGAAGCGCTGCTGGGGTCCGTCCTGCAGTCCGCTCCGCCCACGCGGAGCTGAACCGACCATCCGGTTACCAGGCCACTCAGGATTGGTGTCCGCTCCGCCCACGCGGAGCTGAACCGCGTCAGGAGGCGATCGGCTGGCAGCACTGCGTGTCCGCTCCGCCCACGCGGAGCTGAACCGTCCACGACGAGCGCGCCGTCGAGGGCCTTGGCGTCCGCTCCGCCCACGCGGAGCTGAACCGAAGGTCGGCCGGTCGGCCGGTCGACGCCCCTCGTCCGCTCCGCCCACGCGGAGCTGAACCGGAGCGGGACCGGCCGCCACGATCCGCGAGACCGTCCGCTCCGCCCACGCGGAGCTGAACCGCGGATCTCGGCGAGGGCCGGGGTGCCGATCGCGTCCGCTCCGCCCACGCGGAGCTGAACCGATGTCCATGCGGTGGCGGCGCGGTCTCAGTTTGTCCGCTCCGCCCACGCGGAGCTGAACCGAAGTCCTGACGACCTGGATTGTTGTCTTTGGGGTCCGCTCCGCCCACGCGGAGCTGAACCGTCCTCGGCGGTCTTGTTCGGGGAGAGGTAGTAGTCCGCTCCGCCCACGCGGAGCTGAACCGATAGGCACCCCGGGGGTCATCGGCGGGCACGGGTCCGCTCCGCCCACGCGGAGCTGAACCGCTGGAGCCGAGTCCGTGGAGGAGGCCGGGGAAGTCCGCTCCGCCCACGCGGAGCTGAACCGTGCATCGAGCTGGCCGACCTTCGACTCGGGGAGTCCGCTCCGCCCACGCGGAGCTGAACCGAGCACGTGCCCTACGCGGTGGCGGTCAACCAGGTCCGCTCCGCCCACGCGGAGCTGAACCGCGACAGCTCGGCAACCGCTACGCCCGTCTGGTGTCCGCTCCGCCCACGCGGAGCTGAACCGTCGCACGGTGGCGGCGGGAGCGAGCCGTTCAAGTCCGCTCCGCCCACGCGGAGCTGAACCGCCGGCGAGGAGACGGCCGAGGAAGAGGAAGAAGTCCGCTCCGCCCACGCGGAGCTGAACCGTACGACGCGATCCGCAGCCGGATCATCTCCGCGTCCGCTCCGCCCACGCGGAGCTGAACCGCCGACTGCGGCGGCGGCCAGTCCAGCAGTCACGTCCGCTCCGCCCACGCGGAGCTGAACCGCCGCTGAGTTTGGTCCCGGTGAGGCTGAGGGCGTCCGCTCCGCCCACGCGGAGCTGAACCGGCGGCCGAGGAGTCGGAGAGGCAGAAGCGCCGGTCCGCTCCGCCCACGCGGAGCTGAACCGCCCTGCGGTTGCTGGACCAGCACAGCGGACACGTCCGCTCCGCCCACGCGGAGCTGAACCGTCCGCGTGGGCGTCGTTGGGAACCGAGACCACGTCCGCTCCGCCCACGCGGAGCTGAACCGAGGCCTGCGTACGCGGCGAGTTGGTTGATGGTGTCCGCTCCGCCCACGCGGAGCTGAACCGCTGCTCAACCTTGACCAGCTACTCAACCCCGAGTCCGCTCCGCCCACGCGGAGCTGAACCGACGATGGTCTGGCCCTTGCCGTGGGCGGCGGTGTCCGCTCCGCCCACGCGGAGCTGAACCGCAGGGCCCCGGCGAATTCGAGGATGCCTAGGTGTCCGCTCCGCCCACGCGGAGCTGAACCGCTGTACGGCACCGGACGCGGCAACGCGACGAAGTCCGCTCCGCCCACGCGGAGCTGAACCGTAGGGCCCGGACCGCACGGTCCGGAGGTAGAAGTCCGCTCCGCCCACGCGGAGCTGAACCGTGCATGCCAACCGTGTCTTCGGTGGACATCACGTCCGCTCCGCCACGCGGAGCTGAACCGTCCCCCGGGAACGGGCCGGGCGGAAACGGGACGTCCGCTCCGCCCACGCGGAGCTGAACCGCTGACAGGGGACACCACTCTCGTGCACTATGAGTCCGCTCCGCCCACGCGGAGCTGAACCGAACGATTGGAACAGCCCCACAGCGATCTGGACGTCCGCTCCGCCCACGCGGAGCTGAACCGTCATCACCGGCCTCCCCGACGGCCTCGACACCGTCCGCTCCGCCCACGCGGAGCTGAACCGCAGGCGAGCCCCCGGCGGGTGCCGGGGGCTCAGTCCGCTCCGCCCACGCGGAGCTGAACCGGCGCGGCCGGTCTCGGCCATGTGGCTGGGGCGGTCCGCTCCGCCCACGCGGAGCTGAACCGGCACTGGCGAACACCGTAATCGGCGACGCTGCGTCCGCTCCGCCCACGCGGAGCTGAACCGCCACGATCACGCGACGCCGAGTTGGCGGTGTAGTCCGCTCCGCCCACGCGGAGCTGAACCGCTGGCTGCGTCCCTTGCGGAGGCTGCCACGGCGTCCGCTCCGCCCACGCGGAGCTGAACCGCCCGTCGGCCTTTCGGTCGACGGGCTTTCGTCGTCCGCTCCGCCCACGCGGAGCTGAACCAGCGTCTCGTCCAGCCTGTCCGCCGGTGACTACGTCCGCTCCGCCCACGCGGAGCTGAACCGGTCTCGGGGGTGCGGGTGGCGTGCATCGCCTTGTCCGCTCCGCCCACGCGGAGCTGAACCGGCTGACGGACCCACGGAGCGAGCGCGCGCACGGTCCGCTCCGCCCACGCGGAGCTGAACCGACGATCCGCGGGCATTACGGCCTGGGTGCGGCGTCCGCTCCGCCCACGCGGAGCTGAACCGGCCGGGTGCCCCAGCACGCCGCCGCGCACCGCGTCCGCTCCGCCCACGCGGAGCTGAACCGTACCGGGGGCTGCTGACCGGCGGCGGGGAGAAGGTCCGCTCCGCCCACGCGGAGCTGAACCGGCCATAGGTGAGGGGCCCGCCGTCGCGCGGGCGTCCGCTCCGCCCACGCGGAGCTGAACCTGACCGGTGGCCCTCTCCCCGAGGCGGAAGAACGTCCGCTCCGCCCACGCGGAGCTGAACCGTTGGTGGCCGCCGGATCGCCGTGCACGAGCCGGTCCGCTCCGCCCACGCGGAGCTGAACCGCCGGGCAGTCCGATGTCGGAGAGCCGGACCGTGTCCGCTCCGCCCACGCGGAGCTGAACCGGTCGGCCTGGCGCTCGCCGGTCGCGTACATCAGTCCGCTCCGCCCACGCGGAGCTGAACCGGATGTTCTCAGCGTCCGCGAGCCGCTTCTTCGGTCCGCTCCGCCCACGCGGAGCTGAACCGGCCGAGGAGGCGATCCAGTACTGGTTTGATGCGTCCGCTCCGCCCACGCGGAGCTGAACCGAGACCACCCACGACCCGGAGACCGGCAAGGCCGTCCGCTCCGCCCACGCGGAGCTGAACCGATCCCCGGCCAACGGCACCCCGCCGAACTCGCGTCCGCTCCGCCCACGCGGAGCTGAACCGCCCTGATCGCCGCCGCCCGTTCGCACATCCGCGTCCGCTCCGCCCACGCGGAGCTGAACCGGCGGCGAAGAAGGACTACCCGAACACGCTGGCGTCCGCTCCGCCCACGCGGAGCTGAACCGCAGTCGGCGGACGGGCTGCGGCAGTCGCTTCAGTCCGCTCCGCCCACGCGGAGCTGAACCGCCGCTTTCCCAGCCCCTGCCCGCGCCACTCGGGTCCGCTCCGCCCACGCGGAGCTGAACCGCCCCGGCGGCCCGGCCGTCACGTGACGAAACCGTCCGCTCCGCCCACGCGGAGCTGAACCGCCGTGAGGCGCAGGCCCCCTCTCATCGGGGGGTCCGCTCCGCCCACGCGGAGCTGAACCATCGGCGACGTCGGCGGCTTCCTCGATCCACACGTCCGCTCCGCCCACGCGGAGCTGAACCGACGTCGGCGCAGATCCACTCCGCCTCGGGAAGGTCTGCTCCGCCCACGCGGAGCTGAACCGTAGGCAACTCCGGGTCCGGGACCGCGGTCAGGGTCCGCTCCGCCCACGCGGAGCTGACCCGTTCGCGTTCGAGTCCCGGTTCTTCCCCGAGCGGTCCGCTCCGCCCACGCAGAGCTGCACCGTCCTCTAACTGGCCCCTGTTCCGCACAGGATGGTCCGCTCCGCCCACGCGGAGCTGCACCGTCCTTGATCGTTTACTCCGTCTCCCGCTGGTGAGGCAAGGCGGAAATCAAGAGACTCGTCCTATGTTCACTGTATTGAGCGAAAGGAGCCCGGTGTACTGACCCATCGATATCAACTCCACCTAACGTGAACGCCTGCCATGGGAGTCGGAGGGAATCGCGGCCGTGCCGTGCCACTGTCCGGCCCGGAGGCTGGCCAGTGGTGGCGCTGCAGGGCGGCCTACAGCCGGCCGGCGGCTCCATGTCCTCGCTCCCACCACTTTCACGGCAGCACGCCGCCCCCGCAAAAGAGGAGGAACTAGGAATGCGATACAGCCTCGTCCGCTATGACGGCACCACCACTGCGGCCGGCCCCGATGCCTTCCGCGAGGCCATCTTGACTGATAACGGACGCGACAAGCCCTACGGCGACGTCATGCTCAACCTGGCCCCCGCGACAACGGCATGAGTGCACAGAAGCGGGGAGGCGACGCCCGACAGCGGCTCGCCTCCCCCACCCTCGCGATGCTGCCCAGGATCGCTGACTCGTTATCGTTCCTCTACCTCGACATGGTCCGAGTGGTGCAGGACGACACCGGCGTCTGCGCTCAGATTCATGTCGATGCTGAGCGCACCGACCTCGTCTACATCCCAACCGCGGCTCTCTCCTGTCTCCTCCTTGGTCCGGGCGTTTCCATCACCACCCCCGCCCTGAACACCCTCGCGCGCCACGGCACCAGCGTCGTGAGCGTCGGAGCAGGAGGCGTGCGCGCCTACGCCGGCATCCTCCCCGCCTCCCTCACGACCCACTGGCTCGAACAACAGGTCACCCGCTGGTCCGACCCGGAACAACGCCTCGATGTCGCCAAGCACATGTACGGCATGCGCTTCAAGGACGCCGATCTCCCGAACGCCGTCACCCTCGAGCAGTTACGCGGTTTCGAAGGCCAACGCATGAAAGCCTTCTACAAAATCCTCGCCCAGCAGCACGGCATCGGCCGCTTCCGCCGGAACTACCGCCCCGATCAATGGGAGGCACAGGACCCCGTCAACCTGGCCCTGTCCGCCGCAAACACCTGCCTCTACGGCATCACTCACGCCGCCCTCATCGCCCTCGGCCTCTCCCCGGCCCTCGGCTTCGTCCACGCCGGAACGCAGCATGCCTTCGTATACGACGTCGCCGACCTCTATAAGGCAGAGACCACCCTGCCGCTGGCCTTCGCTCTCCACAATTCCGACCATCCCGAGCAGGATGCACGCCGTCGTTTCCGCGAAGACCTCCGCCTCCTGAAACTCCTGCCCCGTATCGTCCGCGACGTTCAGGCTCTCTTAACGCCCCGCCATGTGGCGGCTGATGGCAGTGCCTCTGCGGACGGCGACGGCCCCCAGGAAAAACACGATGTCGAGATGGTCCACCTCTGGGACCCCAAGGTCGGCGTCCTGCCGGCAGGCGTCAATTACGCCCAAGGGGACAGTTGATGCCTTCCATGGTCGTCATCGCCACCACTGCTGTCCCTGACCGCCTCCGAGGAGCCCTGAGCCGCTGGACCAGTGAAGTCGTCACTGGCATCTTCGTCGGCAGCGTCTCCGCCCAAGTGCGCGATCAGCTCTGGCAAGCCGTCAGTGAAACCGTGGGCGATGGGGCTGCCGTCCTCATCCATCCCTCGCCCACAGAACAGGGCTACTCGATCCGCACGGCCGGAACACGTCGCCGTGTCCCGGAAGACTTCGACGGGCTCACTCTGATTCGGATGAGAGCCGCACCAATGCTTAAGAACCCGCATGACTCTTCCTGAGATACAGGTCCGAGAGAGTCCTCACGGAAACGACGACGGTGCCGTCCGGGCCAACGTCCTCTCTGCCGACGCCAGGGATGTTCGGCCGTGATCCCGTCACCGCGAACCTGTTCGCATCTTCCCCGTCAACCTGAACCTGTTCCGAAGAGTTGGATCGCGATGTGTTCCGCGGGGCTGAAGCAGGGCCCTCTGGTCTGATCCAGAGATGTGGGCGACGGCACCCCCATGCGCGCCGACGGCAGCGGCCTCCTTTTCTACTCCATGCAGGAGCGCCCGGGGCGACCCGGTGACGTGCCAGGGCGAATCCCGGATCGCGGGCAGCGGTCCAGTCGGCACGACCGGCCCCGGTAGGGCGGCGGGGAGGAGTGAGAGCAGAACAACCGTGCGACCGGCCGGCAGGCCCGAAGCGCGGTTCGGAGTCGGGTCCACCTGGTCCTGGCTTCCACCCACATCACCGGCCCGGCCGGAACCCGCGCGAAGGTGTTGCACCCGGGCGTCGGCTGGGGCGGATACCACCTATCCATCCACTCCCGCACCACCGTGGGGCCGTAGGGGCCAGTGCACGCATGGCACGCGGGCCGGCCAGTCGGTCACGCCCCGAGCTACCGGTCCCGCATGCCCGCGTGGGAAGACCGATGTACGACGACCGGTGCACTACTCACCCCTCCAGCATGCCCCAGGCCCGGATCGGGGTTGAGGCAGCAACGCAGAGTGACGGAAAGGCTCAGCCGAAAGGCACCCCGGATTACGTCCGGAGCAGCCTCCCTCGAGTCCCGAATCAGCACCTCTCCCGCCCGTGCTGGTTCGGTGCTGGTTCTCGCCTTCCGAGAACCGGGATAGCGCAGGTCCTAGCCCTGATCGAATGAGTTGTCGTACCACTCGATCGTGGTGCCGATCAGGCTCGCGGCGCGCGCTTGATCCAACCAGGAAGCGCGGGGCATGTATTGCGAAGTCCAGGACCACGATCTCCAGTCGGCATCGCGGACCGCGCCGAAGTCGCAGCCGTGAGGAAGCTAGAACGGCATCTCGTGGATTCCGGCCCCCGCTTCCCGGATCGCTGACCGGTCCGGCGTCACGGCCCCGGAAAGCAGCACCAACGTCCGGCCTTGATGTCTGAGACTCCCCGTGCAGTTCGGTGAGACCAAGGGCGACAAGCTGAAGCAGTGAACTCTTCCTGTTCTGCTCGCCGGATGTGAATGTTGTCCGCCGCTGCAGTCACTCTGCTCGCAGTTGTCCACCTATGCAGTGAGCTTCGGCCGAATCGCTGCATCGTCTCGGTGCCGGCAGGAACGAGTTCGGCTGTGGACGATGACCTGAACCGCTTAGACGGCCGTCGATTCGAACAGCTTGTCCAGGCCCTCGCCAAGTGCGTTCTTGGGCCCGGGGTCCAGGTCTTCGGGGACGGCAAGGACGGCGGTCGCGATGCGCCTTCCGCGGCACCGTGTCATTCCCCTATCCGGAAGAGACCTGGGACAGGTACAGGGTGGTGCAGGCCGGCAGCCCGAGCTTGACCAAAGACATAGAGCCCGACCCACGGGGCACCATGGTCGGGCCAGGGGTACTTCGCACGCGAGCCTGGAATAGTCGGGCAGTTCGACTCAACTTGGCTTTGAACCTCTGGCGTCAAACAGCTTCTCGCGCTTGATCACCTTGTCGGACTGGAAGGAAGCACAACCGGACCCACAAGAACCCCCGTGCCAGCGCCGAGCATGCCTTCGCCCGCATGAAGACCGTCACAGATGGCGTCACTCGAGCGGACGGGCTGGTCGACCGGACAGAACCTACTCATCATCCTCAGCTAGTGCCGCATCAGGCAACCTTCGCCTCTCGTGACGAGTCGCCCGGTCGCTGCGGTTGGCAGCTCCGGGCGATCAGAATGATCACGTGGCTGAACGTGTGCGAGTGCGTGAGATTGATGAAGATGAGGGGCGACGGCTGCTTCGGATCGTCCGCCGGGGAACCGGGTCGGTGGTGACCTGGCGGCGGGCCCAGATGGTGCTGCTGTCCGCCCAGCGCATGGACGTGGCGAAGATCGCGGAGGTGACGTTCACCAGCGCGGACCGGGTCCGGGATGTGATCCACAACTTCAACTCCGACGGCTTCGACTCTCTCTATCCGAAGTACAAGGGCGGCCGGCCCAGGACGTTCACGCTGCCCGAACGCCGGGAGATCAAGAAGATCGCGAAGTCCAAGCCGGCCGAGCACGGCCTGCCGTTCTCGACCTGGAGCCTGGCGAAACTGGCCGATTTCCTGGTCGCCGAGGGGGTGGTCGATGACATCAGCCACGAGGGCCTTCGGATCCTGCTCCGCGAGGAGGGCGTCTCCTTTCAACGCGTGAAGACCTGGAAGACCTCCCGCGACCCTGACTACGCGGCCAAGAAGGCCCGGGTCGAACATCTCTACGCGATAGCCGACGGCGAGGTGACACCCGAGGACGGCGAGCCCGAAGTCATCTTCTGCATGGACGAGTTCGGCCCGCTCAACCTCCAGCCCCACCCCGGACGGCAGTGGGCCGAACGCGGCGGCCGGCACAAGAACCCCGACCGCGAGCCCCGGCCCCGCAGGCGGGCGACCTACAGCCGTCCGCACGGGGTCCGGCACCTGTTCGCCGCCTACGACCTGGCCAAGGACCAGCTCTACGGTCACATCAAGAAGACGAAGAACCGCTCGAAGTTCCTGGAGTTCTGCCGCTACCTGTGCTCGCTGCACCCGACGGACGTACGCATCGCGATCGTCTGTGACAACTACTCGCCGCACCTGACGACGAAGCGGTGCCAGCGGGTCGGGACGTGGGCTGCGGCGAACAACGTCGAGATCGCCTACACCCCGACCAACAGCTCCTGGCTCAACCGGATCGAGGCCCAGTTCACCGCCCTGCGCTATTTCGCCCTAGACGGCACCGACCACCCCAGCCACAAGGCCCAGGGCAGCATGATCCGCCGCTACCTCATCTGGCGGAACAAGCACGCCACCGACCAACGCCTACGCGAAGTCGTCACCAGGGCAAACGTTGCCTGATGCGGCACTAGTAGGGCTTGGTCAGGTTGGTGTTGGTGTGGGTATGCCGCGGTGACAGGTGGGGCAGACGCCGGTCCATGTCGCGAGGAGGGTCTGTAGCTCGCGGACGATGCGGTAGAGGCTCAGGCCGGCGCCGTGTCTTTTGGGGCTCTGGCCAGTCGTTGCAAGGTGCAGAAGGCGTGGGCGACGGAGACGAGGGTGACGTGGTGGTGCCACCCGTTCCAGGTGCGGCCCTCGAAGTGGGCCAGGCCCAGGGCCTGTTTCATCTCGCGGTAGTCGTGTTCGATGCGCCAGCGGAGCTTGGCCAGGCGGACCAGGGTGGTCAGCGGGGTGTCGGCGGGCAGGTCGGAGAGCCAGAACTGGACGGGTTCGGCCTGGCCGGCCGGCCACTCGGCCAGGAGCCAGCACTCGGGCAGTTCCGGGCCGTCGGCCGCCTGGCGGACCTCTCGTCCGGCAGGCCGGATCCGCAGAGTCACGAACCGCGAGTACATCCGCTTGAAGCCGCTGCGGCCGGTGCCGGGCCGGGAGCCCTCACGCCATTGCACCGGCTTCGCCGCCTTCCGGCCCGCCCCGATGACCAGCTGTTTCACCGACTGCGGCTTGTCCGGGTACTTCGCCACCGGCCGGCGTCCGGTCCCGGAGTACGGCTCTGCGACCGGCACCGCGTGGCCGGGCTGTGCCGAGAGGGTGGTGGAGATTCCCACCACGTAGTTGAGGCCGCGGGCCTGGAGGCCGTGCCGGAAGGCGGCCGCGTCGCCGTATCCGGCGTCCGCGACGGCCACCGGGACCTCGATGCCCCAGGAGCGGGTCTCGTCGAGCATGTCGAGTGCGAGCTGCCATTTCTCCACATGCCCGATGTCATCGGGAATCCGGCATGCGGCGCGGCGGGCGACCTTGTCCGGATCCGCCTTCACGGACCCGGGCGCCCAGGTCTCGGGCAGGAACAGCCGCCAGTCCACTGCCGCCGAGGCATGATCCGAGGCCAGGTGCAGCGAGACGCCCACCTGGCAGTTGGTGACCTTGCCCGCCGTGCCTGTGTACTGCCGCGACACACACGCCGAGGCATTGCCGTCCTTGAGGAACCCGGTGTCATCGAAGATCAGCACGGTGGGCCGGATCGCCTTCTCCATCCTCCAGGCCAGCCGGGCCCTCACATGCGCCGGGTCCCATGGGCTGGTGGTGATGAAGTGGGCCAGGGCCTGCCGGTTCCCGTCCTCGCCAAGCCGGGTGGCCATCGGCTCGACCGACTTGCGCTGCCCGTCCGTGAGCAGGCCCCGCAGGTAGACCCGCCCCCACCGACGCTGATCATTACGCGCGAACGGCTCGAAGACCTCTGCCGCGAAGTCCTCCAACTCGCCACGCACAGCTGACATTTCCTCCGGCGTCACACGTCCCCAACGACACACCAAACCCGCAGGACACGCAACACCAACACGAACCTGACCAAGCCCTACTAGGGGCTCAACAACCCGCTCCAGAGTCGCCTCGGAGAGGACCGGAGCCCGTTGCAGCCAGTGATCAAGCCACTCTACGTCCGTCATAATCCCTGGTCAGCCACCTTCCGTGTCTACGGAGTTTCATCAAACTCCGCACACAGTGCTTTTGGAGGCTATAAGCAGTCGGGCATCGGCCGAGAGACCCACAAGATGATGCTGGAGCACTACCAGCAGACCAAGAACCTGCTGGTTTCGTACTCGCCGAAGAAGCTCGGCTTCTTCTAGGGGCACATAAAGAGGCGCCTGACCTGGGTTTTTGCCCATCAGGCGCCTCTCGCTTGCCTCGCACATCAGAGGGTCATGTTTACACCGAAACTCCCGGTTCATCCCACCGGTGTCCCACTCCTGACCAGTACTTCCGGACCAGTCACGGACCAGAACCCCGGCTCGGCCCGCAGGGGCCGATCCTCAGCTCACGCGGTCCCACTCCTCCATAGACTGCTCAATGAGTCGATTGGCCTGCTCCCGCACGCCGTCCAGGAACTTGGCTTAAGAGGGTGACGCCCTCGTCCAGGGCTGTGCGGAGCAGGCGCGCGGCGGCCTCTGGCGTGGGCGGGAGGCCGTAGGCGTGGCTGAGGTTCATGCAGCCCAGGCCGATCGCCGGGACGTCGAACGGCCCGATCCGGCGCGGGGTGCGGCCCGGTGTCGCGGTCATGCGCCCGCGCCGGCGTCGAGCTGAGCCTCCAGGGCGGCGAGCGTCCGGTAGCAGGAGATCACCTGGGCGATGGAGGAGTTCGGCTCGCGGCCTTCGCGGATGGCGGCGACGAACTCGCGGTCCTGGAGTTCGATGCCGTCCATCGAGACGTCGACGCCGCTGACGTCGATCGGCTCGTCCTTGCCGGTGAACAGCTCGTCGTAGCGGGCGAGGTAGGTGCCGGTGTCGCCGATGTAGCGGAAGAAGGTGCCGAGCGGGCCGTCGTTGTTGAAGGAGAGCGAGAGGGTGCAGATCGCGCCGCTCGCCGCCTTCAGCTGGATCGACATGTCCATCGCGATGCCGAGCTCCGGGTGGATCGGCCCCTGGATCGCGTTGGCCTGCACGATGGGCGAGCCGGTCTGGTACGCGAACAGGTCGACGGTGTGCGCGGCGTGGTGCCACAGCAGGTGGTCGGTCCAACTGCGCTGCTGCCCCAGGGCGTTGAGGTTGCTGCGGCGGAAGAAGTAGGTCTGCACGTCCATCTGCTGGATGCGGAACTCGCCGGCCTGGATCCGTCGGCGCACCCACTGGTGGCTGGGGTTGAAGCGCCGGGTGTGCCCGACCATCGCGACGAGTCCGGTGCGCTGCTGCGCGATCAGGCACTCCTCGGCGTCGGCGAGCGAGGCGGCCAGCGGGATCTCGGTCTGGACGTGCTTGCCCGCCTCCAGGCAGGCCAGGGTCTGTGCGGCGTGCATCGGGGTGGGCGTGGCGAGGATGACGGCGTCGACGTCGTCCATCGCCAGGGCCTCGTCCAGGGTGGCGACGCCTCGGCCGATGCCGTGCTCAGCGGCGAACGCCTGGGCGCGGTCGAGGGTGCTGCTCACGACGGCGGTCACCTCGACGCCCTTGATCCGCCTGAGCGCGGCCGCGTGCTTGGCTCCGAAGGCGCCGCCTCCGGCGAGGGCGACCCGGACGGTCCGGTCGTCAGTCATGTCACTCCTTCTCGGCGGGCGTCTCGGCCCGCGGGTGGTTCTCCAGGATCAGGTGTCCGACGGCCGTGTTGGACGCCGGGACGTGGTAGAAGCGGTGCTTGGCCTCGATCTCGCCGCCTGCGTCGATGTCGCTCATCGCGCCGCGGGCGATCAGCCACATGACCAGTTCGATGCCCTCGGAGCCCGCCTCCTCGACGTACTCCAGGTGCGGCACCTGCGCCAGGCCCGCCGGGTCCTCGACCAGCCGGTCCAGGAAAGCGTTGTCCCACGCGCGGTTGATCAGGCCGGCCCGGGGGCCCTGGAGTTGGTGGCTCATGCCGCCGGTTCCCCACACCTGGACCTTCAGCGGCCGGTCGTAGGATTCGACGGCCCGGCGCAGTGCCCGGCCGAGCTGGAAGCACCTCTCGCCCGAGGGCACGGGGTACTGAACGACGTTGACGTGGAACGGGATCACCTTGCACGGCCACTGCTCGACGTCGCCGAACATCAGGGACAGCGGGACGGTCAGGCCGTGGTCGACGCTCATCTCGTTGACGAGGGTGAGGTCGAAGTCGTCGCGGATGAGCGAGTGCGCGATGTGTGCGGCAAGCTCGGGGTGGCCCTCGATGCCCGGGACGGGCCGCGGCCCGTAGCCCTCGTCGGCGGTGGGGTAGGCCGCGCCGGTGCCGAGCACGAAGGTCGGGATCATCGACTGGTCGAAGGCGGAGGCGTGGTCGTTGTAGACCAGGAACACCACGTCGGGGAGGTTCTCCGCAGCCCACCGCTTGGAGAACTCGTAGCCCTCGAAGACCGGCTGCCAGTAGGGCTCGTCGGTCTTGCGGTGGTCGATGGCCGCGCCGATCGCCGGGACGTGCGAGGTGAAGACGGCGCCGGTGATCGTGGCGTGCTTGGCCGGCGGGGTGCGGTCGGCGTGGGCCGCTTCGAGGACGGCGTGGTCGATCCGGTTGCCCTCGACGGAGCGGCCGCCGCGGACCATCATGTCGCGGTACTCCTGCTCGGTCATGCCGGTCATCGAGCCGGCCATCTGCTGGAACGAAAGTCCCAGCGTGGCACCCCACTTGGCGAGGAAGTAGATGTTGCCGCCCTCGCGCATCGCGGCGTTGAGGTCGCGGTCGAGCAGGGCCTGCTTCTGTTCCTCGCGCAGCGGCCAGGCGTCCAGGTAGGCGCGCTCGTCGGCGAGGTAGCTCGCGCGGTTCTCGGCCGTCATCAGCGACATGCAGAACTGGTTGAGGTGATAGCCCTTGGCGGACTGCTCGGCGTCGAAGATGGTCGTTCCGGGGACCAGTCGGTAGGTCTTGTCCAGTGACACGGTGGGACTCCGATCAGTCGGCGTCGGGCCAGTACAGGCGCATCGGGTTGTCGACCAGGAGCCGGTGCTGGAGCTCGAGTGTCGGCGCGATGTGCGGGACGAAGTCGACCAGCAGGCCGTCGTCGGGCATGTGGTCGGTGAGGTTGGGGTGCGGCCAGTCGGTGCCCCACAGCACCCGGTCGGGGAACTCCTCGACCACGCGCCGGGCGAACGGGACGACGTCGCGGTAGGCCGCCCGCTCCCCGTCGAGGGCCGGCGGGCCGCTCACCGACAGCCGCTCCGGGCAGGTGACCTTGCACCAGATGTCTGGCCGGGCTCGCAGAAAGTCGAGAAACGCCTCGAACTCTGGTCCGTGCGGGTCCTTGGCGACGTCGGGCCGGCCCATGTGGTCGACGACCAGCGGCAGCGGGATCGACAGCAGGAACTCGCGCAGGTCGGCGAGGTCGGCGGCCTCGAAGTAGACGACGACGTGCCAGCCGTACGGCTTGATCCGCTCGACGACGTCCCACAGGTCGTCCTGCGGCGCGGCATCGACGAGCCGCTTGACGAAGTTGAACCGCACGCCGCGCACGCCGGCCTCGTGCAGTTCCCGCACCAGGGCGTCCGAGGTGCCCGGGCGCAGCGTCGCCACGCCGCGGGCCAGGCCGCCCGACGCCCGCAAGGCGTCGACCATGGCGCTGTTGTCGGCGCCGTGGCAGGTCGCCTGGACCACGACGGTGCGGGTGAAGCCCAAGTGGTCGCGCAGGGCGAAGAGCTGGTCCTTGGACGCGTCGCACGGGGTGTATTTGCGCTCGGGGGCGTACGGGAACTGCTCGCCCGGCCCGAAGATGTGGCAGTGGGCGTCGACGGCGCCCGCGGGCAGCCGGAACGCGGGGCGGCTCGGGCCGGCGTACCAGTCCAGCCAGCCGGGGGTCTTCTCGAAGGTCGTCATGCTCAGTCCTCGTACCGCAGCCCGAGCGCGGCCAGCGGGCCGCGCATGCCATAGATGTCCAGGCCGAGTTCGCCCGCGCGGAACCGCACGCGCTTGCCCTCCTCGGCCGCCTCGCGCGCCGCCGACGCCTGGGCGACCTCGGCGGCCCGCTCGCGCGGTACGACGACGACGCCGTCGCCGTCGGCGAGGACGACGTCGCCGGGCCTGACCAGGGCGTTGGCGCAGACCACCGGCACATTGACCGAGCCGAGGGTGGCCTTGACCGTGCCCTTGGCGTTGATCGCCCGGGCGAAGACCGGGAAGTCCATCTCCGCCAGCTCGGCGGTGTCGCGCACGCCGCCGTCGATGACCAGGCCCCGGCAGCCGCGGGCGCGCAGCGACGTGGCGAGCAGTTCGCCGAAGAAGCCGTCCTCGCTCTCGGTGGTGCAGGCCGCGACCAGCACGTCGCCGTCGCGGACCTGCGCGGCGGCCACATGCAGCATCCAGTTGTCGCCGGGTTGCAGCAGGACGGTCACCGCCGTGCCGCACAGCCGGGCCTTCGGGTAGGCCGGGCGCAGGTAGGGGCGCGTCAGTCCGACCCGGCCCATGGCCTCGTGGACGGTCGCCACGCCGAACTTCGACAGCGCGGCGACCGCGGCGGGGTCGGCGCGGGTGATCGAGGTGTGGACGACGCCGATCTCGGTGTGTTCCATGCGGTGCATCTCCTGGGTTCAGCGGTCGGCGAGGCGGGGGAAGACGCGCAGGGCGTTGCCGGCGTAGACGGCCGCCCGCTCCGCGTCCGACAGGTTCGAGGTCGCGTCGACGTACCGCTTGGTGTCGTCGAAATGGTGGCCGGTGCGCGGGTCGATGTCGCGGACGGCGCCGATCATCTCGCTGGCGAAGAGGACCGACCGGGCGGGAATCACCCGGGTCAGCAGGTCGATGCCGGGCTGGTGGTAGACGCAGGTGTCGAAGAAGACGTTGTCCAGCAGCGTCTCGGGGTCGGGCCGGCCGAGCGCCATCGCCAGGCCGCGGAAGCGCCCCCAGTGGTAGGGCACCGCGCCGCCGCCGTGCGGGATCACGAACCGCAGGGTCGGGAAGTCGGCGAACAGGTCGCCCTGGACCAGTTGCATGAACGCGGCGGTGTCGGCGTTGAGGTAGTGGGCGCCGGTGGTGTGGAAGGCCGGGTTGCACGAGGTGCTGACGTGGATCATGGCCGGGATGTCGTACTCGGCCATCGCCTCGTAGAGCGGGTACCAGCTGCGGTCGGTCAGCGGCGGTGCGTTCCAACTGCCGCCCGACGGATCGGGGTTGAGGTTGACCGACACGGCGCCGAGCTCCTCGACCGCGCGACGCAGCTCGGGCAGGCAGGTGGCGGGGTCGACGCCGGGCGACTGCGGGAGCATGGCGCCCGTCGCGAACCGGTCGGGGTAGAGCGTGCTGACGCGGTGGACCAGGTCGTTGCAGATCCGCGCCCATGCCGAGGAGACCGCGAAGTCGCCGATGTGGTGGGCCATGAAGCTGGCGCGCGGGGAGAAGATCGTCAGGTCGGTGCCGCGCTCGTCCATGAGCCGCAGCTGGTTTCCCTCGATCGCCTCGCGGAGGTCGTCGTCGGTGATGACCAGGTCGTCGGGGTCGGGCGTGTCGCCGGCGGAGCCGGCCGCGGCCACCTGCCGGTCCCGCCAGTGCGCCAACTGCGGTGGTGCGGTGGTGAAGTGGCCGTGACAGTCGATGATCATGGGTGCTCTCCTGAAGAGGTCAGTCCCGGTCGGCGGTGGGCCAGCCGGTGTACTGCTCGGCGAGGAAGGTGCGGCCGGCCCGGGTGCCCACCGCGTTGTCGAGTTCGCCGAGTTGGCGCCGCAGGTCGAACGGGGTGGCGCCGGGCGCGGTGTGCAGCAGCCGGGTCATCCAGTACGAGAAGTTCTGTGCGCGCCAGACCCGCTGGAGGGCGCGCGGCTGGTAGTCGTCGAGCGCGGCCGCGCCCTCGCTGCCGAGCGCCCGCAGCAGGACCTCGGCGAGGACCTTGACGTCGTGCAGCGCCAGGTTCAGGCCGCGGGCGCCGGTCGGCGGCACGGTGTGCGCGGCGTCGCCCGCCAGCGCCATCGAGCCCAAGCGCATCGGTTCCTGGACGAAGGAGCGGAACCGCAGCACCTTCTTCTCCAGGATCGGGCCCTCCTTGAGCCGGAAGCCGTCCTCGCCGGCCACCCGGGCCTGGAGCGTCTCCCAGATGCGGTCGTCGGACCAGGCGTCCACGGATTCGTCGGGGGCGCACTGGAAGTACATCCGCTGGACGGTCGCGGTGCGCTGGCTGATCAGCGCGAAGCCGTGCTCGGAGTGGGCGTAGACCAGCTCGGGTGCGCTCATCGGGGCCTCGGCCATGATGCCGAACCACGCGAAGGGGTAGTCCTTGCCGTAGCGCGTCCGGCGGTCCTCGGGCACCAGGTCGCGGCACCCGCTGCGCGAGCCGTCCGCGCCGACCACGTACCGGGCCCGCAGTTCGTGGCGGGTCCCGTCGGGCGCGGTCCAGCGGACCTTGGGGCTGTCGGTGGTGATGTCGAGGACTTCGGTGTCCCGGACTCCGAAGTGGACGGTGCCGCCGTCGCGTTCGCGGGCGTCGGCGAGGTCGATGAAGACGTCGGTCTGCGGGTAGAGCCACACGGACGCGCCGACCAGCTTCTTGAAGTCGATGCGGTGCGGCTGGCCGCCGAAGCGGAGTTCGACGCCTTCGTGTTCGTGGCCGTCGAGCAGGATCCGCTCGGAGACACCGGTCTCGACCAGGGCCCGGGCCGCGTCGGCTTCGAGGATGCCGGCCCGGTGGGTGGTCTCGATCTCGTGCCGGGTGCGGGTGTCGAGCACGACCGTCCCGACGCCGGCGCGTCCGAGCAGATGGGCCAGCATCAGTCCGGCGGGGCCGGCGCCGACGATGGCAACGGGGACCGAGGCGACGGTGTCGACGATGGCATCGGGCATGGCATCTCCTGAGCGGTGGCGCGGGATTCCGAACACCCCGAACGCTGACATCCGCGCCGTCGGCCCGTCGCCGCCCTTTCCGCCTGGCGGAAGCCCCGCGTCCGTCAGGTCGCCGTCCGGGCCCGCCTGCCGAGCTCCTCGGAGATCCCCTGCACCGCCCTCAGCAGCGACTCGCGCAGCCCCCGCGCGCGGCTCGCGCCGCGCGCCGCGATGACGATCCCCAGGGCGGCGCTCACCGGTCCGGTCCGGCCGATCCGCACCGGCGCCGCCACGGCGGCCGAGCGCTCCGAGAGCTGCCGGTCACTCACGAAGACCTGCTCGCGGCGGATCCGGTCCAGCTGTGCCCGCAGCGCCTTCGGGTCGGTGACGGTGTGCGGGGTCCAGGCCCTTAGCGGCGATCCGAGGACCTCCTCCTGGATCTCCCGGGGCGCGTGCGCCAGCAGGACGCGGCCCATCCCGGTGGAACCGATGGGGAACCGGGCCCCGACCATCGTGACCACCTCCACCGACCGGTGCCCCGCGATCCGTTCCACGAAGACCAGTTCCGTCCCCTCGCGCACCGCGAGCTGGACGTTCTCGTGGGTCGCCTCGTAGAGGTCCTGCATGAACGGCAGCGCCGCGTCGCGCAGGATCTGGGTGCGCGGGCATCCGGAGGCGATCTCCCACAGCCGCAGCCCGATGTGCCAGGAGCCGTCCTCGGCGCGCTCCAGCGCTCCCCAGCCAGCCAGTTCGGTGATCACGCGGTGGGTGGTGCTCAGGGCGAGGCCCGTACGCTGTGCGATCTCCGACAGTGTCTGCGACGGGTGTTCGCGGTCGAAGGCCGCGAGGACCTCCAGGACCTTTCCGGCCGCCGTGCTCCGGGGTGTGATCATCCGGAGAGTCTTGCAGACCGGCGCGCAGTCGCCGTGGCGTGCGCCGTACCGCCTGCCGGATCCAAGGAGGCAGATGTGAATCAGATGATCTTCGGGCTGTCCTCGATGGCGACCCGGCCGGTGCTGGCCGACCTCGCCGCGCACCTCGGGCACGCCCACGGTGTCCCGGCGCGCTTCGAGTCCGCCGGCGGGGTCGAGGTGGCCCGGCGGGTGCGCGAGGGCGCCGAGGCCGACCTGCTTGTCCTCGCCGAGGGAGCGCTGGCCGAGCTGGCGGCGGAAGGGCTCGTCCTGGCGGGCACGGTGCGCCCGCTGTGGGTCTCCCAGGTGGTGGTCGCCGTGCCGGACGGGGCGCAGGTTCCCGCGCTCGCCACGGAGTCCGACCTGCGAACCGCACTGCTGTCCGCGAGCGGGATCGGGTACTCCACCGGCCCCAGCGGGACGGCCCTGCTCGCACTGATCGGCCGCCTGGGGCTCGCCGGGGCGCTGGCGGGACAGCTCGTCCAGGCGCCGCCCGGTGTTCCCGCAGGCAGCCTGCTCGCCTCGGGCCGGGCCGAGCTGGCCTTCCAGCAGCGCAGCGAGCTGACGGGCCTGCCGGGCGTGGTCGTCGTCGGGCCGCTGCCGGGCGACGCCGCGATCGACTCGGTCTTCGGCGGGGGTGTCCTGGCGTCGTCCGCGCGGCCGGACCGGGCCCGTGAGGTCCTCGATCTCCTCGGATCCGACGCGGCGTCGGGGATCGCCCGCGCCAGGGGCATGCGGGCCTTCGGGTCCCGCGGCTGACCCGACGCCGGGGGAACCGCGGCCCTGACTCCCGGCCGGTCGTCGTCGCGCTCTTATGACAACAGCATTGACGTGTTTCGACCTGCCGGATTTCATGGCGCACACCTCCCCCACCCCTCACACCCCCAAGGCGGCGATCCCTTGGTATCGACGGAGAAGGCCACGGGCAGCGGTCCGAGAACCGGCGCGAACGACCCCCAGCACTCCATGCACCGGTCCCTCGGTCTCCTCGACGGCGTCGCGATCGCCGCCTCCAGTACCGCCGCGACCAGCAGCATCGGCATCGGCCTGGGCCTGATGGCCGGCGTCGTCGGGCTCCACCTGCCCGTGATCATGCTGCTGGCGTTCCTCCCGGTGCTCGCCATCGCGGGCGGCTACGGGCGACTGAACACCGCCGAGCCGGACGCCGGCAGCAGCTACCGCTGGGTGGGCCGCACGCTCAACCCGTGGCTCGGCTTCCTCACCGGCTGGGTGAACACCGTCGGCACGGTGGTGTTCATGGCGTACACCACGACCGTCACCGGCTCGTCGATCGTCCAGCTGCTCGACCTGATGCACGTACGCAGCGTCGCCGGCCTGCGGCTGGACGCCGACTCGACCGTCCAGTGCACGCTGATCGGCCTGGTCGTGCTGGTCGGCGCGGCGCTGGTCGCGGTGCGTGGGCTCGACCTGGCCGCGCGGCTGCAGAAGGCGCTGCTGGTCTTCGAGTACGTGGTGCTGCTGGGCTTCTGCGGGTACGGGCTGTTCGCCGGCGACCAGCCGTTCTCGCTCCAGTGGTTCAACCCCTTCGCGATCCCGTCCATGGACGCGCTGGCGCAGGGCATGGTGCTCGCGGTGTTCTGCTACTGGGGCTTCGAGTCGGTGTTCAGCGTCGGCGAGGAGGTCCGCGACCCGCGCGACGCCTCCCGGGCCGGGACGGTCGCCCTGGTGGTGATGCTGCTGCTGTTCCTGCTCGCCGGCACCGCCTTCCAACGGGTGCTGCCGCTGGACGAGTTGGCGGACAACGGCGCGCACGGGCTGACCTACTTCGGGGCCATGCTGGCCTCCCAGCCACTGGCCGCGCTGCCGTTGATCGCGCTGATGTTCTCCGCGGTGGCCTCGCTCCAGTCCTCGGTGATCCCGACCGCCCGCGGCCTGTACGCGATGGGCCGCGACGGCGTGCTCGGCCCGGTCTGGACCCGCCTGCACCCCCGCCACCGGACGCCCGCCGCGGGCACCCTGCTGATCACCGGCGTCGCGGTCGCCCTCGCCCTGTGCGCGATCGCCATCCCGACCGTCAACGACCTCATCTCCGCCGCCGTCAACGCGATCGGCATCATCGTCGCGCTGTACTACGCGCTCACCGCCGTCGCCGCCGCCGTCCGCTTCCGCCACCTGCTGCGCAGCAGCCTGCTGGAGGGCCTGCGCGCGGTGGTCGGTCCGCTGCTCGGCGCCGCGGCGCTGCTCGCCGTCGGCGGCTACCTCGCCTGGACCTTCTACGACTCCACCGACCATTTCGAACTCGCCGCCGACAACGGCTGGTTCGAACTCTCCGTGGTGATCCTGATGATCGTCAGCGGCCTGCCGGCGGCGGCCTGGGCCCGCTGGCGACGCCGATCGGCCTACTTCGTCGGCGACATCGGCTAGCGCCTGTCCGGCCGCAGGCGCCTCGCACCACCCCGTACCACCCGAGAAGGAGCACCACCCATGACCAAGGCCGATCTGGTCTTCACCCGAGGACCCGTGCACACCGGCGACGCCGCCCGCACCCGCGCGAGCGCCCTGGCCGTGACCGGCGGGCGGATCACCGCCGTCGGGCACGACGAGGTCGGCGACCTGATCGGTCCGGGCACCGAGGTCGTCGACCTGGCCGGGAAGCTGCTGCTCCCCGGTTTCCAGGACGCGCACATCCACGCCGTCGGCGGCGGCACCGAGCTGGCCGCCTGCGACCTCACCGGCACCGACGGCGCCGCCGACTGCCTGGCGCGGATCCGCGCCTACGCCGAGGCCCACCCCGACCAGGAGTGGATCACCGGCAGCGGCTGGTCGATGGACAGCTTCGACGGCGGCCTGCCGACCCGGCAACTGCTCGACACCGCCGTCCCCGACCGCCCGGTCTACCTGACCAACCGCGACCACCACGGTGCCTGGGCCAACACCCGGGCCCTGGAGCTCGCGGGCCTCGACCGCGACACCCCCGACCCGGCCGACGGACGGATCGAACGGGAGCCGGACGGCACCCCCAGCGGCATGCTCCAGGAAGGCGCCACCGGTCTGGTCGCCCGGCTGATCCCGCCCGGCACCGCCGCCGACCGCCTCGACGGGCTGCTGCGCGCCCAGCGGCTGCTGCACTCGCTCGGCATCACCGGCTGGCAGGACGCCCTGCTCGGCGAGTTCAACGGCATGCCCGACCCCGCCGATGCCTACCTGGCCGCCGCCCGCTCCGGCGCGCTGACCGCCCGGGTGACCGGCGCGCTCTGGTGGGAGCGCGACCGGGGCGCCGAGCAGATCCCCGAACTCGTCGAGCGGCGAGCAGAGTTGACGCACGGCAGGTTCCGGGCCGGCTCGGTGAAGATCATGCAGGACGGCATCGCGGAGAACTTCACCGCCGCGATGACCAGCCCCTACCTGGACGGCTGCGGCTGCGCCACCGCCAACTCCGGCCTCAGCTTCGTCGATCCCGTCGCGCTGCGCGGCCACGTCACCGAACTCGACGCGCTGGGCTTCCAGGTGCACTTCCACGCGCTCGGCGACCGGGCGGTGCGCGAGGCGCTGGACGCCGTCGAGGCCGCCCGCGCCGCCAACGGGTGGCGCGACACCCGCCACCACCTCGCCCACCTCCAGGTGGTCCACCCCGACGACGTGCCGCGCTTCGCCCGGCTCGGCGCGATCGCCAACATCCAGCCGCTGTGGGCGGCCCACGAGCCGCAGATGGACGAGCTGACCATCCCGTTCCTCGGCCCGGAGCGCGCCGCCTGGCAGTACCCGTTCGGCACGCTCCTGCGGGCGGGCGCCACCCTCGCGGCGGGCAGCGACTGGCCGGTGAGCAGCCCGGACCCGCTGGCCGGCCTGCACGTGGCCGTCAACCGGCGCCAGCCCGACGCCGAGGATGACCGGGTGCTGCTGCCCGAGCAGCGGATCGACCTGGCCTCCGCGATCGCTGCCTACACGGCTGGCGCGGCGTTCGTGAACGGCCACGACGACGCCGGCGTGCTCGCCCCGGGCAAGCTGGCCGACCTGGTCGTCCTCGACCGCGACATCCTCACCGGTCCGCCGGAGGAGATCGCCGCGGCCCGGGTGCTGCGCACCTACGTGGGCGGCGAACTCGTCCACGCGGCGGACTGACCGGCCCGTGGCCCTCGAACCGGCGGCGGCGCGCAACCCGTGCTCAGCGCGCCGCCGCCAGCCGGGCCTCCGCGGCGTCCAGCAGCAGATCCAGCGCGAACCGGTACCCGCTGCGCCCCATATCGGCGGTGAGCAGGTGCGCGGTGGCGGCGATGTGCGGGTGGGTCCCGGCGTCGAGCCGGGCGTAGGAGGCGTTCCAGACCCGCTGGTCCGCCGCCTGCGCGGCGGCGGGCAGAGCAAGCGCGGCGGCGTCCAGCACCGCGAAGCCGAGGCTCTGGTCGACGAACGCGTGGTAGATCCGCACCGCCTCCCGGTCGGGGAACCCGGCGGTGCGCAGGATGCCGAGGATCGCCTCGACGGCGGCCATCTCGTGGGTGCGCCCGGTGGTGCGGTGGGCGGCGAGCAGCGCGGCCTGCGGGTGGGCCCGGTAGCCGGCGTGGATCCGCAGGCCGATCTCGCGCAGGTCGGCCCGCCAGTCCCCGGTGGCCCGCCAGCCGTCCTGGGCGCGGGCGATCAGCTGCTCGGCGATGGCGAGCAGCAGGTCGTCGGTGCTGTGGAAGTAGCGGTAAACCGCGCTGGGATCGGCGCCCAGCGCGGCGCCGAGCCGGCGGACGGTGAGCGCCTCCGCGCCGCGCTGCCCGACCAGCCGCAGCGCCGTGTCGACGATCAGCTCCTGGGAGAGCACCACTCCCTGCTTGGTGGGGCGGCGGCGCCGCCGCTGGGGCTCGGGCACTACTCGTTCGGCATCCCCGCAGAGTACGACAACGCAATTGACGTAGTACAGATTCCTGACAGTGGAGGACCCTTCCCGTGAGTTCGCTTTCCATCGACCGCCTGGACTCGGTGGCGGTCCTGACGCTCCGTCGCCCGGCCAAGCGCAACGCGCTCGACGACGCCACCGTGCTGGCCGTCGAGCAGTTCTTCCAGCGGCCGGGCGCCGACGTCCGGGCCGTCGTCCTGGACGCCGAGGGCGACCACTTCTCCGCCGGGCTCGACCTCGGCGAGCTGACCGAGCGGTCCGCCGAACAGGCCCTGGAGCACTCGCTCATGTGGCACCGCGTCTTCGACACCGTCGAGGGCGGGCGCATCCCCGTGGTGGCGGCGCTGAAGGGCGCGGTGATCGGCGGCGGCCTGGAGCTGGCCGCGGCCGCGCACATCCGGGTGGCCGAGCCGTCCGCGTTCTACGCGCTGCCTGAGGGACAGCGCGGACTCTTCGTCGGCGGTGGCGGCTCGGTCCGGATCCCCCGGCTGATCGGCGCCCACCGGATGGCCGACATGATGCTCACCGGCCGCGTCCTCGACGCCGCCGAGGGTCAGGCCGCCGGCCTCTCGCACTACCTGACCGAGGAGGGCGGGGCGCGCGACAAGGCCCTGCAACTCGCCGCACGGATCTCGGAAAACGCGCCGCTGACCAACTTCGCCGTCCTCCAGGCACTCCCCCGGATCGCCGAGGCCTCGCCCGCCGGCGGCCTGCTGCTCGAATCCCTGATGTCGGCCGTCGCGGCCGGCAGCCACGACGCCCAGGAGCGGATGCGGGCCTTCTTGGACGGCCGCGCCGCCAAGGTCGCCGCCACGAACGGCTCCCACGGAAAGGACGCCCGATGAGCGAGATCCTCAGCACCCCCGGCCCCGCGGTCAGGGACGAGTCGGAGATCGGCCGCTACCTGCACTGGCTGGAGTCGCAGCGGCAGCTGTCCTTCCCGGACTACGACAGCCTGTGGCAGTGGTCCGTCACCGACCTGGACGGATTCTGGTCGTCGATCTGGGAGTTCTTCGACGTCCGCCCGCACACCCCGCCCGCCGCCGCCCTGGGCCGCCGGGCCATGCCGGACACCGAGTGGTTCCCCGGCGCGACCCTCAACTACGCCGAGCACGCGCTCGGCCGGGACGAGGATCTCGGCTCCGTCGCGGTCGTCGCCCGTTCGCAGACCCGGGCGCCGATCGAGCTGACCTTCGGCGAGCTCCGCGACCAGGTCGCCCGGGCCCGCGCCGGTCTGCTGCGCCTCGGTGTCCGCAAGGGCGACCGGGTCGTCGCCTACCTGCCGAACATCCCGGAGACGCTGGTGGCCTTCCTCGCCACCGCCAGCATCGGCGCCGTCTGGGCGGCCTGCGCACCGGAGTTCGGCCAGCGCAGCGTGGTCGACCGGTTCGCCCAGCTCGAACCGAAGGTGCTGCTGACCGTCGCCGGTTACCGCTACGGGGAACGCGACGTCGACCGCCGCGCCGAGGTCGCCGAGATCGCCTCCCGGCTGCCCACCGTCGAGCGGGTCGTCCACGTCCCCTACGGCCCGAACGCCCTTTCCGGCGCTTCGAGTTGGACGGAGCTGCTGGCCGAGCCGGCCGAACTGTCCTTCGAGCCGGTGCCGTTCGACCACCCGCTGTTCGTGCTCTTCTCCTCCGGCACCACCGGCATCCCCAAGGCAATCGTCCACCGGCACGGCGGGATCCTGCTGGAGCACCTGAAGAACAACGCGCTGAGCTGGGACCTGAAGCCGGGCGACCGGATGCTCTGGTTCAGCACCACCGCCTGGATGCTGTGGAACACCCTGGTCTCGGCGCTGCTCGTGCGCGCCTCGATCGTCATGATCGACGGCAACCCGGTCCACCCCGACCTGCGGGAGCAGTGGCGGATCGCCGAGGAGACCGGCACCACGCTGATGGGCGTCAGCCCCGGCTACCTGATGGCCTGCCGCAAGGCCGGGATCCGGCCCGCCGAGGAGTTCGACCTGTCCCGGCTGCGACAGCTCGGCGCGGCGGGCAGCCCGCTCGCCGCCGACGGATTCCGCTGGGTGGCCGAGCAGTTCGGCGAGCAGGTCCTGCTGAACGTCGGCTGCGGCGGCACCGACGTCTGCACCGGCATCCTCCAGGGCAGCCCGCTCCAGACGGTGCGCGCCGGGGAGATCTCCGGCCCCTGCCTCGGCGTCGCCGCGTACGCCTACGACAGCGCGGGCGAGCGGGTCGTCGGCGAGTTGGGCGAGCTCGTCATCACCGAGCCGATGCCGTCGATGCCGGTCGGCTTCTGGGGCGACACGGACGGCTCCCGCTACCGGGCCGCGTACTTCGAGGAGTACCCGGGCGTGTGGCGGCACGGCGACTGGGTGCGCTTCGCGCCCGAGGGCCACTGCATCGTCGCCGGACGCTCCGACGCCACCCTCAACCGGGGCGGGGTCCGGCTCGGCACCGCCGAGTTCTACGCCGTCGTCGAGGACCTGCCGGGGATCGAGGACAGCCTGGTCGTCCATATCGAGGACCCCGAGGGCGGCAACGGGGAGCTGCTGCTCTTCGTCGCCGGGCCCGCCGAGCTGGACGACGCCCTGCGGGCCGGGATCGCCCGCGCCCTGCGGTCGGCGCTGTCGCCGCGCCACGTCCCGGACGTCATCGAGCGGGTGCCGGCCGTCCCCCGCAACCGGACCGGCAAGAAGCTGGAGGTGCCGGTCAAGCGGATCCTGCTCGGCGCCGCCCCCGAGTCCGTCGCCAGCACCGACGTCCTCGCCGACCCCGGCTCGCTGGCCCCCTTCGTCGCGTACGCTGCCGGGCGGGCCGCCGGGAGCGCCTCGTGAGGATCGCCGTCGTCGGTACCGGCGTCATCGGGGCGTCCTGGACCACGCTCTTCCTGCTGCACGGGCACCAGGTCGTCGCGAGCGACCCCGCGCCCGGCGCGGAGGGGCGGCTGCGGGCGGCCGTCGCCGCCGACCAGGGGCGGCTGTCGTTCACCCCGGACCTCGCCGAGGCGGTCGCCGACGCCGAGTTCGTCCAGGAGAACGGCCCGGAACGGCCGGAGCTGAAGGACGAGGTCTTCGCGGTCCTCGACGCCGCCGCCCCGCCGGGAACGGTCCTGGCGAGCAGCTCCTCCGGGCTGCCGCCGTCGCGGATCCAGCAGGCCTGCCCGGCCCACCCCGATCGGGTCCTGGTGGGGCACCCGTTCAACCCGCCCCACCTGATCCCGCTGGTCGAGGTGGTACCAGGCTGGCGCACCGCCGAGGCCGCCGTCGAGCAGGCCATGGGCTTCTACCGCAGCCTGGGCCGCCGTCCGATCCGGCTGCGCCGGGAGCTGCCCGGCCACGTCGCGAACCGGCTCCAGGCCGCGCTGTGGCGGGAGGCGTACTCCCTCGTCGAGCAGGGCGCGGCGAGCGTCGCCGACATCGACGCGGCCATTGCCCACGGGCCCGGCCTGCGCTGGGCGCTGCTCGGCCCCTTCCTCAACCAGCATCTCTCGGGCGGCCCGGGCGGCATCGCGCACGTCCTGGAGCACCTCGGCCCGCCCATGGAGGAGTGGTGGGCGGACCTCGGCACGCCACGCCTCACGCCCGAGCTGGCGCGCGCCATCACCCAGGGCGTGAGCGACGAACTCGCCGGGACCGCCGAGGCCGAGCTGGTCGCGGAACGCGACGCCCTCCTCTCCCTCCTCCTCGACGCCAAGAACCGGACCAACCACCTGTGAGCACCCCCATGAACCCCACCGATGCGATCGCCATCGACTTCCACGTCCACGTGGAACAGGACGCCCACGGGCACCTCGCACTCGACGCGGAGCTGATGGACGCCTCGGCCGCCTACTTCAAATCCGGCCAGGACCGCACCCCGACCGTCGAACGCCTGGCGGCCTACTACCGCGAGCGCCGGATGGCCGCCGTGATCTTCACCGTGGACGCCACCACCGGCCTCGGCCATCCCGGCCTGTCCAGCGAGGAGATCGCCGAGGCGGCGGCCGCCCACCCCGACGTCCTCATCCCGTTCGGCTCCATCGACCCGCACCGGCCGGACGCCGTCGCCCGGGCCCGCTCGCTCGTCCTCGACCACGGCGTCCGCGGTTTCAAGTTCCACCCCAGCCTCCAGGCGTTCGCACCGAACGCCCGCGAGCACTACCCGCTCTACGAGGCGATCCAGGAACTGGGCGTCCCCGCCCTGTTCCACACCGGCCAGACCGGCATCGGCGCCGGCCTGCCCGGCGGCCGCGGCATCAAGCTGCGCTGGTCCGACCCGATGCTGCTGGACGACGTCGCCGCCGACTTCCCCGGCCTGACGATCGTCCTGGCGCACCCGTCGGTGCCCTGGCAGGACGCGGCGATCTCCATCGCCACGCACAAGGCCAACGTGTACATCGACCTGTCCGGGTGGTCGCCGAAGTACTTCCCGCCGCAACTCGTGAAGGCCGCCGGCTCCTTCCTCCGCCACAAGGTCCTGTTCGGCTCGGACTACCCCGTCGTCACCCCCGACCGCTGGCTGGCGGACTTTGACGCCCTCGACCTCAAGCCGGAGGTCCGCCCGCTGATCCTCAAGGAGAACGCCACCCGCGTCCTGGGCCTGTGAGCGCCGATCAGCGCGCGTAGTTCCGCAGCAGGTCCTCCACCAAGGTGCGGGCGTAGTCGGCGGTGACGGGGCCCAGACCGAGGATGACCCGGAAGTAGAGCGGGGCCAGCAGATGGTCCATGGCCTGCTGCGGCGTCGGACAGGGCTCGCCGCGCCGCTCGGCGCCCGCGAGCACGGCGGTGAGCTGCTGCTCGCGGGCGGCCATCCGCGGGCTGGGCCCCGGCGTGGTGGCGGCCCGGCCGACCGAGGCGCGCAGCAGGGCGAGCACTTCGGGCGTGGTGATGGTGGTGCGGGTCTGCTCGGCCCACAGCAGCAGGTCCTGGCGCAGGCTGCCGGTGTCGGGTGCGGGGTCGTCGGGGCGCAGCCGGACGCCCGCGACGTCGTCGAGCAGCCGGTGCAGGTCGCCCCAACGCCGGTACACCGTGGTCGGGTTGACGCCGGCTCGGGCGGCGACGGCGGGCATGGTCAGGTGTTCCGGGCCCTGTTCGGCGATCAGCTCGGCCACCGCGCGGTGGACGGCTTCGCGCACCCGGGCGCTGCGTCCGCCCTCGCGGCGGACCGGGGTCGGGGTGCTCCCGGTCGGCGGGTCTGTGCTCACCGCGCCAGCTTAACGCAATCACTTTTGCTTTTTCCGAGCTCTGCACTAGCCTTCGCTAAAGCAAATCTGATTGCTTTTGACGAGAAGGCCAGGTCCTCGATGTCCGCTTCCGGTTCGGCCCGTCTGCCCCGCACCCCGGCGTTCTGGCTGGTCACCGCCGTGCTGCTGGTGATGATGTTCGCCGCCGCGGCACCCTCCCCGCTCTACGTCGTCTACCAGGCCCACTGGGACTTCTCGGCCGGCGTGCTGACCGCCGTCTTCGCGGTGTACGCGCTGTTCCTGCTGCTCGCCCTGGTCACCGTCGGCGGCCTGTCCGACTTCCTCGGCCGCAAACCCGTCATCCTCGGCTCCGTCCTCCTCGAAGCCGTCTCGATGCTGCTGTTCGCCGAAGCCCACTCGGTCGGCTGGCTGTTCGCCGCCCGCGCCGTCCAGGGCCTGGCCACCGGAGCCGCCACCGGCGCACTCGCCGCCGCCCTGGTCGACCTCCAGCCGCCCCACCGGCCCGGACTCGGCGCCTTCGCCAACGGCGCGGCCTCGCACGGCGGACTCGCCGTCGGCGCCGTCGGCGCCGGCCTGCTCGTGGAGTACGGCCCCGCCCCGCGAATCCTGGTGTTCGCCCTGCTCCTGGCCGGCCTCGTCCTCACCGCCCTCGCCCTGCCCCTGATACCCGAGACCGCCACCCGCCGCCCCGGCGCACTCACCTCGCTGACCCCCCGCATCCGGGTGCCCCGCCAGGCACGCGGCGCGTTCCTCACCGCACTGCCCGCCCTGATCGCCGTCTGGGCCCTGGGCGGCCTCTACCTCTCCCTCGCCCCCTCGCTCACCGCCTCGGTCCTGCACTCGACCAACCACCTGGTCGGCGCCCTCGCCATCGCCACCCTGACCGCCGCCGGCGCGCTCGGCTCGATCGCCATGCGCGGCCGCCCCGCCCGCCTCACCCTGCTGCTCGGCTGCACCACCCTCGCCGCCGGCACGCTCGGCACCCTCGCCGCCACGCTGCTCCACCACCGCCCCGCACCGGCCGGCACCCACCCCGCCCGCCCGGCGACCGAGGCACCGGCCGAGCACGCGAGCAGCAGCTGAGCGCGGACGGCGACGGCCGGCTCCTCTCGCCGGAGGCGACAGCGGGGAACATCCGCAGGCCGCTTCGGTCCTGGCCTTCGGTCCGTCCTGGCGCGCGGCGGGCCGATCGACCCGCGAACCCGTCGCCCGTACGTGACGGCCAGCCGCCGTGAACTCCAGCCCGCCATGGAGAACTTCCGCGCCGGCAGCGCCTCCTCCGGCCGCCACCTGCCGGACCGGCCGCAGGTACGAGCCGCCCGCGTGAGCCCCCTCCGTCCGGGACGGGCTCACACGGACACGGCCGCTCACACTGAGGACTGTCGCCGTGGGCTTCTCCGTCAGCCGCCTGCGAGGACGGCCGCAGCCAGCTTGGTGCCTTTGACGCGGGCCCGGATCTTGGCGAACGCCACCTCGCGGCTGGTCGACCGGTCGTCCGCCTGGTCCACCGGAATGTAGCGGGCCGCACGAAGCACCCGGTCGCGGACCTCCTCCGCGGTCTCCACTCGCGGATCGCACGGATCGGTGACGCCGACGAACACCTCCCGGACTGGCTCACGCAGCCCGGGGGTGGGAGCGCCTGGCCCGGATGCCCGGAAACCCTCCGAGGCCACAACTCGAAACCGCAGCCTTCGCACCGCCCCACACGGGGCAGCCCTGACGATCCGTCGGCTCGGCCTCGAAACCGTCCAGCGGCTCCTGGACCTGGCGGATCCGAAGTCCTGCCGAGGACCCGGACATCAAGCCGGACCCTAGCCGTCGTCGTCCTCGGCCAGGTGCTCCGTGATCCGCTCCAATGTCGCCTCGGAGAGGTCCGGAGCCCGCTGCAGCCAGTGATCAAGCCACTCTACGTCCGTCATCATTCCTGGTCAGCCGCCTTCCGCTTCTACGGAGTTTCATCAAACTCCGCACACGCCGCCTTCGGCGGATACAAGCAGTCGGGCGTGGGCCGCGAGACCCACAAGATGATGCTGGAGCACTACCAGCAGACGAAGAACCTCCTGGTCAGCTACTCGCCGAAGAAGCTCGGGTTCTTCTAGCGGCGGAGGCGCCTGACCCTCCGCTCCGGAGGGCGGCCTGACCGATGCCAGCTGAGAGCACCGGCCCCGGGCCCGGGCTCTTCCCGCTCCCTGCGGTGAAGGGGCCTGGGCCCATTCGCGTTGACACGCAACTCTCCCTTATTCGGCGATCCGAGCCCGTACGGATTGGCGGTGTACTTGAAGATGTACGGCGAGCGGGACGGTACGGCCCGTACGCACGCCGGGGAGACCCAGGTGGCTGGGGGCTGGCGGGACTTCGCCGAGGCCCGGGACGAGCTGAGCGGGTGGTTGGACGCGCGGGCCTCGGCGAAGCTCGCGACCGCGTTCCAGGTCGTCTTCGACACCACGAGCGAGCTGGTCGACGCCGACACCGGCGAGGCCCCCGGCACGGCGGTGGAGAGCTTCGAGGCGATGGTGCCCCGGCACGAGCCGGCCGCCGCGATCGCCGCGCTGTTCGAGCTGACGCCGCCGCTGGACTCCGACGCGGACGAGGAGTGGCGCGGTCCATGCTCGTGGGGCGGTTCGGCACCGTCCGCCCGTTCCTTGGCGAGGTGGCCAGTAGCACCTCGCCGCGGGCCGGCCAGGAAACGGATCGTCGCCACCTCAGGGAGCGATGACCAAGGCGGCGACGATCCAGCACATCCCCGTACACCATGCCGGGCGGCCTGCGCCCCGGAGCCCCGGCGCCTGCCGGGAAACCCACCGCTCAACGAGCGTCAGGGCCTTCTCGCATCGTGGTCAGCCGGCCCGCCCGCCAATCTCAGTTGAAGCTGATGGTCACGTTGGTGTCGGTCATGCTGAAACCAGCGACGCCAGCCACGACTTCGTGCGTCGTCTCGGAGATGGTGAAGCCGGGGCCATTCGAGGTGTTGACGCTCGTCCCGGAGCTGGTCGACACACCGTTGGGGCCGACGGTGGTGGTCGAGCCCGAGGAGACGGCGGTGTCGGCGGCGGCCAGTCCCGCAACCGCCGCCAGCAGGTCATCCCGGACCCGAAGCCGAGCTCCTGCGGCAGCCACTCCCACTGGATCCCGGTATGCAGGACGAACAAGATCCCTTGCAGACAACCACGATCATCCAACGGCAGCCGTCCCGGATTCCGCGTCCGGCGCTGCCTGACCGGCAGCAACGGCTCGATCCGCCCCCACAGGTCATCCGACACCACCCACGGAGGCCCCTTCCCCTTCCCCATGACCCGCTCAACGAGCTACCCAGGAAGAGTCATGGGTTCAACGAAGCTTTCTGTTAGCTCCTCTAAAGGGGGTGAGCTGTGATGGGAGGGGTGCCATACCTCTCGGTCTCAGGGGCCGCCTCGGGGCGCCACCAGTCCTGTCGCTGAGCCTCCGGGCGCCGGTAGACGGCCTTCACCTCCGCGACGAGGTACACCGGCCACGCCTCTGCCCGGTCCGCGCACGGCCGGCAGGTCTCGGCTCACTATGAGGCCGTTTTCCTGTCGATGTGCGGGGTCGCGGCGCTCGGACGGGACGGCTTCGCCGGATGGGTGGACGACCTGGTGATGGGCGTCTGACGCAAAGCCGGCATCCACGGGCACAGGCGCCCGTACGCTGAACGAAGGCCGCCCTGGCAGGTTCCCCCGTACCTGCCAGGGCGGCCTTCGTTCAGGAACTCACCGCCGGCGCGGTGGCGGCCGCGCGGGCCATGGCGGGATGCGGTCGAACCAGTGGTGGCGGCGGTCCCGGAAGGCGCGCGAGCGGCTGCCCGGCATCGTCCAGCGCGCCCCCGCCGGGGTCCTCGATCCTGCGGTCGCCGACAAGAGCATCCTGACGACGACGTCCTGGGGGCGCAACGGAGCGGAACGCGGTTCCCGGCGGGCGCTGGCCGCGCAGATGGCCGCAGCGGCCAGTGGCTTCCCGTGGGGAACCCAGCGCGGCGGGGGCCCACAGGGCTGCGACGCCCGAGGGCAGGCGCGCACCGTCGTGGCCCTGTGGCTGATCGGCCAGGTGGAGCGGCCGGTCGCTGCCACGAGCACGCGTACGTCCATTCGTACGGGCGACGGCAAGCAGAAGGTGATGGAGGTGCCGCGCTCCGACCTCGGATCCGTGGACTACGGATCCTCCGAACTCGCCTATGCGAACCAGCTGTTGGAGCAGTCCGGGGCCCGTGAACGAATCTGGGCGAACTGGACCGTACTGACTGCCCCCACCACAACCGTCGATCAGGCGCTGCCGTTGCTGGAACTGGACCGGGCCGCCGCCGAGACACCGAAGGGATCGCCGTGCGAGTGACGCGTATCTCCGGCCAGCTGCTCGGACCGCTGATCCGGGCGGTCGACTGGACTCCCGTGGCAGCGGTTGCCTCGGTCTCGGTCGGCCTCGCGCTGGCCACGACCCCGGGCTCCCCGGTAGAGCCTGACAACGCCGCGATCACGCTGAGGATGGCCGGGGTGCTTCTCGGCGCTGCCGCCGGCTTCGCGCTGGTGGACACGGCCTCCGCCACGACGATGGTGGTTCCGGTACCGCGCTGGCTGCGGCAGTGGCTCCGGCTGTTGCTCGTGGCCGCCCCCATCGCCGCCGTCTGGGCGGGCACGTTCCTCATCCTGTCGGTCCGGCTCGCCGAAGGCGCGGAGCTGGCAGCCCCCGGGCTGGCCACGGAGGCGATCGTCTGTCTGCTGACAGGACTCGCCTGCACCGCGTTCGTCGTGCGGCAGCGGCCCGAGCGGCTCGCCGCGGTGATCGGGGCGGCGGTGCTCCTGGGCCTCGCCGTCATCACGCTGCCTTGGTTCGAAGCGGTCTGGCCGTATCCCGGCAGTCCTCGGTGGGACAAGGTGCATCAGGTCTGGCTGGCCGTGCTGCCCGTCCCGCTGGTGGGGCTGTTCCTCGCGCACAGGGAGGTATCTCGATGACGGTCTCCGCCATAGTCGCCGGTTGCCAGGTGTTCATCGGCGTGGTCTTCCTCATCTCCTTCATCGGAAAGGTCCGGACGCGCGAGCGGTACGCGGACTTCGTGAAGGCGGCGGGAGAGCTGGCAGCCGGGTTGCCGGCGAAAGCCTCGGCCCCGATGGTGGTGGCGGCCGAAGCCGCGATCGTCATCCTCGTGGCGATACCGGCGACAGCCGTGGCGGGGTTCGTCCTGGCATCCGCCCTGCTCCTCGCGTTCACAGCAAGCATCCTCGTGGCGGTCCGACGCAGGCGACGTGTTCTCTGCCAGTGCTTCGGAACCTCGTCGGTCCCGGTAGGACCGGTGCACGTGCTGCGCAATCTCGTTCTGCCGGCAGGTGCGGCCACCGGAGCGGTGCTGTCGACGAGTTCGTCCGCGTCCCCGAACCCGACCGCTCTCGTGACGGTGGTCCTGTGTGCCGCCGTCCTCACCTGGATCACACTCCGCACCGACGACACAGCCGAGCTATTTCGATCTACCACCTAATGGGAGGTTGGCGCCTTGTCCATACTCATCACCCTTGTAGCGCTGGTCGGGGTTCTGGGAATCCTCAACATGATCTTCACCTTCGGCGTGGTACGCCGGCTCCGTGAGCACACCGAGATGCTGACCGCGCGGAACAGGGTCCAGGGTTCCGGCCCCAAGGTGATGCTCGGCGAAGGGGAGACGGTCGGTGCCTTCACGGCGGTGACCGTCGAAGGTGCCACGCTGACGCAGGACGACCTGGCTGACTCGACCGCTCTGGTCGGCGCGTTCGCCTACGGACGCTCGTCCTGTGACGAGCGGCTTTCCAGCTTTCCTCGAGCTCGCTGAGAAGTTCCCGGGCGGCAAGGACCAGGTGTTCGCGGTAGTCGTCGGCCCGGCGGAGAACGTGACCGAGAAGCGGGACCAGCTCGCCCCGGTGGCGCGCGTCGTCACGGAGGAGCAGGGTGGAGCGGTCGCCGCCGCACTCGGTGTGAAGGGGTATCCGGCTTTCGCGCTCCCGGATTCCTCGGGCTCGGTCAGGGCCGCCGGAACCATGGTGCAGGACGTGAGCATGGCGTCCGCCGGAGCTGCCTGAGATGCAGAGCATCCTGCATGCACTGGGCATGACCTGGCGAGTCGGTAACCGTCTCGTCGGTCTGTTCCTTCTCTGTAGCCGGAGCAGTCGCCATGACTTCAACAGGGCGAAGGCGCGTTCGCCGGGTGCTCTGAGCCGGGCGTGGTCGCGGTTGAACTGCCGGTAGTGCACGGGCTGTTCGTGGTGGTGGTAGTACGGGGTGCGGACGGTGGCGCCGGCGCCCTGGTAGGCGCGGTCCGCGAGGACGAGGATCTGCCGGGTCAGGCAGGGCTGGATGATGCCGTGGGCGCGGGCTGCGGTCAGGTCGTGAGTGCGGCCTGGCGTCGCGCGGGAGAACCAGAGCGGGGTGCCGTCGGGCCGGGCGATGACCTGCACGTTCATGCCGTGCTTTCGGTGTTTCATGGAGTAGTACGGTTCGTCGGCGGCGATGCGGTCGGTGGGGATCAGGGTGCCGTCGACGATGACGAAGTCGCCCTCGCCCAGGCCGGTCAGGGCCTCGTGCGGGCCCGGTGCCCATGCTGCGAGGACGTCCAGGGCCTCGTCGACGTAGCGACAGGCCGTCGCGGTCGAGACGCCGAACCCTGCCGTGAGCTGGGCGAACGTCTCGTTCTTCCGCAGGTGGGCCAGTGCGAGGAGGGCCTGCTTGAAGCGGCCCAGGCGTCTCCACGGCCGGGCACGAACAGGGCACGGGTCGTGTCCGGCCACTCGCGCTGCAGGTGGCGCAGGCGCTGCACGAGGGCCGACCCTCTGGCGGCGCACCTGCGCGACGAGCTCGGCCACAGCGAGCACACCGCCGCCTGGCCGCCCCAGGCGGCCATCGCCTCCGCGAGCGGCTTCCTCGCCGGTGGACTCGTGCCATCCCTGGGGCTGCTGGCGACAACCACCACCGGCCGTCTGTGGCTGATCGTCGCCGTCAGTCTGTGCGGTCCGGCCGTCGCCGGCCTGCTCGCCGCCCGCGTGGCCGGCACCACGCTCCTGCGCCCGATGCGGTGCGTCGGCTGCGGACCGGCGATGGCCGTCACCGCCGCGGTCGGCCGGCTCGCCCACGCGTCCGGCATCTGACACCTGCCCCGGGGACACCGCCCCGTCCTCTCCTGCGTGATCACCGGCTCCCTCGCCGGTGACCGGGCGGGTCGCTCGGCCCAACGAGTGAAGCGCTGTAGCGCCTCTGGCGCGGCGGAGCACCAGGGCAGAACAATCGGCCGTGGGTGCTGAGGGTTGGGCCTTTCGGCCAGCGCCACTTCGCGCCTGCCCCGGCAGTAGCGAGCCCCAGCCAGTCCAGCTGATCCAGGAAGTCGGGAGCCATGGTCGGATCCAGGCACGAGCTCGCAGGCCCACCGGCCGCGCCGGTCGACCTCAACGGCACCGGGCACTACGTCCACTGGGGCGTGGTGCAGATCTCCGTCGCCAACCTCGTGGTGATCGCCCTGATGGTGCTGGTCTTCGTACTCGCACTGCTGCTGCCCTTCCCGCACGGACGGAAGCGCGGATGAGCGGCACCGCCCCGGCCCCCGAACACGGCTGGACCGCGGCGCTGCGCCGCCGACTGGTCGCGGCGCTGCCGCCGGAGAAGCTGCTGCCCGACACTCAGCCGGCCTACATGGCGTCCTGGGTCTACGTCTTCGGCGTCCTCACGGTCTCCTCGCTGGTCGTGGTGCTGGTCAGCGGGGGTCTGCTGGCCCTGAAGGGTCCCGCGTGGTGGCACGTCTCCTCGGTGGGGAAGTACGTGAACAGCCTGCACCTGTGGAGCGTCGAGCTGTTCATGTTCGTCCTGGTGCTCCATCTGTGGGCGAAGTTCTTCATGGCCGCGTGGCGCGGCCGCAGGGCCCTGACCTGGGTCACCGGGGCGATCGCGTTCCTCACCTCCATCGGCACGGCGTTCTCCGGCTACCTGGTGCAGCAGAACTTCGACTCGCAGTGGATCTCGGACCAGGCCAAGGACGGCATGAACGCGGTCGGCATCGGCGCGTTCTGGAACGTCCTCGACTTCGGCCAGATGCTGATGTGGCACATCGTGCTGTTCCCCCTCGGGCTCTGCCTGCTCAGCGGATGGCACGTGTTGCTGGTGCGCATGCGCGGCATCGTGCCGCCCATCGACGCCCTCACACCCGGCCCGGACAGGGCCCCGTCCGGGCAGGAGGGCCGGGCATGAGGTGCGGAAGCCATCGGACCGGCACACCGGAGTCGCCGGCGTTCCCGGCCCGGCCCTACGACCTGATCAAAGAGGTCACCATCGCGCTGGTCCTGGTCGCCCTGCTGACCGCCGGCCTTGCCGCGCTGTTCTCCTCCCCCGACGAGCGGCCCGTCACCCTCGGCTCGTGGTCGCGCGCCGACTCGGCCGACTTCACCACCACGGCAGTGTCCGAACTCGGCGGCACCAGCGCCACCGCGGAGTACGGCCCCCCGTACAACCACACGCCCGGAGCCGGACAGAAGATCGGGCCGATCGGCCTGCAAAGCCTCGCCGGGGTGCGCGTACCGATCGACACCGCAAACGACTTCGTGATCCAACCCCTGCGCCAAGCCCCCGAACCACCCTTGGTCACCGACGCCCTCACCGCCTGGAGCGCAGCGCCCGCGAGCCGGCAGCAGGCGTGGACCTCCGCCTACTCCGACGCGCTCGGCAAAGCACCGGACAGCGACCCCGCACATGTGGCCCCCGGCGACTACGGCCCAGTCCCGGTCCTCACCGCCCGGCTGCTGGAACTGGCCCAGTCGGGCGCGTTGGACGGCGAACTGCTCACCGAGGGAGGGAAGTTCTATCAGACCGACTACACTCGCCCGCTGCTCTTCCTCGGCGACGGCAGCTACTTCGCCGACCTCGCCCAGAGCCGGCACCTGACCGGCGATCAGTGGGGCATGATGAACGAGACCGGCAACTATCCCGGCCAGCCCTGGCTGTGGCTCTACACCTTCTGGTACCAGATCGACCCGTTCAAGAGTTCCGACAATGCCGACGCCCTGATCTGGGGACTGATGGCCCTGCTGAGCCTGGTCCTGGTCCTGGTCCCCTTCATCCCCGGAATCCGGTCGATCCCGCGCTGGACACGGGTGTACCGGCTCATCTGGCGCGACTACTACCGCGCCCAGCAGCGGTCACCCCGCTGACCCCGACTTGCGCCCGCGGGTGGTGTGGCTGGGGAGGCAGGACCACGGGAACAGCCGGTGGCACGTCGCGCATGACCAGCCGCCGGCACCTGAGGCCAGGAATGACGGTTCGTACCGCGCCCGACCTCAAGGAGACGTCACCGGATGCCTCAGGGGACCTGTGCCGCTTCGGTCATGAGCCGGCTTGCCGTCTTGTCCGCACTGCGGGGCAGAGGGACTCGGCCACCTCTCGATCGAACGGTTCGGTGTCGGGGGTGAGCACTGATACGGCGGCCACGGCCACCCCGAGGGCACAGGCCTCGACCGGGTCGTCGCCCGCAGCCAGTCGAAGGGTGAGTGCGGCCACCATGGCGTCTCCGGCCCCGGCGTCGCTGAGCGGCTCCCCGGGCAACGGTGGGGCTCGCGGCTCGGTGTGGCCGAAACAAGCCTGACGGCCTCGTGGCGGACAAGGCGTACGGCAACGGCCCGTTGCCTCCAGGACCTGCGGCAACGCGGCGTCCTGCACACCGTCCCGGAGACGGCCGACAGCCAGGTCGCCCGCTGTGCGGCGGCTCACGCGTCGGACGGCCGCCCGGCTTTGACGAGAGCGGTACAAGAGACGCAACACCGTCGTCGCCGCGCCCCCGTCCCCCTCTCGAACCTCTGCGGTATGCAGGGGGTTTCCCCGGTTACAGCGGGGGTCGCGTTCGTAGGGTGGGCACCGGTCCCCCCTGTACGTCAGGGGTGGCCTTGCTCCATGACATTGACGCCCGGCGCACCCACTCCCACGAACGAGGACTTGTCATGCCTGAGTCACATTCTTCCCCTGAACGGCGGCGTGCCGTCCGCGGGGCGTTCCTCTCCACGGCCCTCACCGCCGCGGTGGCGATGACGCTGGTCGGTTCACCGGCGGCCACGGCCGCCGTCCCCGAACCGACACCCAGCGGCGGCGCAGTGCTCCAGGGCTTCGACGCCCCGAACCGCGTCAAGGACAGCTACATCGTCACCCTCAAGGAGGGGCAGTCCGTCGCGCCCGCCGCGGACCGGCTCGTCCGGCAGCACGGCGGCGCGGTGAAACACGTCTACCGCACAGCGCTGAACGGTTTCGCCGTCACCATGAACGAGCAGGCCGCCCTCGCCGTGGCCGCCGACCCGGCCGTCGCCCGCGTCGAGGCCGACCGGACGGTCAAGGCCACCGACGTGCAGCCCAACCCGCCGTCGTGGGGCTTGGACCGCATCGACCAGGCAGCGCTGCTACTGGACTCGTCCTACACCTACGCGGGTAGGGGAGAGAACGTCCACGCCTACGTCATCGACACCGGCATCCTCACCACCCACAGTGACTTCGGCGGCCGGGCCGGCTGGGGCACCAACACCACCGGAGACGGCTTCGACACCGACTGCGCCGGCCACGGCACGCACGTGGCCGGTACCACCGGAGGCAGCACGTACGGCGTCGCCAAGGGTGTGAAGCTCGTCGCCGTCAAGGTGCTCGGCTGCGACGGCAGCGGCAGTTACGCGGGCGTCATCGCCGGCGTCGACTGGGTGACCGCCAACGCCGTCAAGCCGGCGGTGGCCAACATGAGCCTCGGCGGCTCCGCCAGCAGCTCCCTCGACGACGCCATCACACGCTCCATCGCCTCCGGCGTCACCTACGCGGTCTCCGCGGGCAACGACAACTCCGACGCGTGCTCGGCGTCACCCGCCCGTACACCGTCGGCGATCACCGTCGGCTCCACCACCTCCACCGACGCCCGTTCCTCGTTCTCCAACTACGGCGCCTGCGTGGACCTCTTCGCGCCCGGCAGCGCCATCACCTCGGCGTGGAACTCCGACAACGGCGCCACCAACACCATCAGCGGTACCTCCATGGCCAGCCCGCACGTCGCGGGTGACGCCGCGCTGATCGCCTCCGCCAACCCGACCTGGACGCCGCAGGAGATCCGCGACGCCATGGTCGCCCGGGCCACGGACGGCGCGGTCACCTCCCCTGGTACCGGCTCCCCAACAAGCTGCTGCGCGCGACGGCCGCGGCCGTCGCCAACGACTTCACGGTGAAGCTCTCTCCGTCCTCCGGCGCCGTCACGGTCGGCGGGTCGGTCACCAGCACGCTGAACACCACCCTCGCCAAGGGCACCGCCCAGGACATCGCCCTCACGGCCAGCGGCCTGCCGAACGGCGCGCGGGCGACCTTCAGCCCGGCGTCCGTCACCGCGGGCGACAGCTCGGCCATGACCATCACCACCTCCCCCACCACGCCCAACGGCACCTACGCGGTGCGGGTGACCGGCACGTCCCCGGCCATCTCGCACACCGTCACGTTCACCCTCACCGTCAGCGGCGGCCCCTGCCCGGACGGCCAGAAGCTGGTCAACCCCGGCTTCGAAGCGGGCAGCACCGGTTGGACGGCCACCAGCGGAGTCATCGGCCAGAGCACGACCCAGCCCCCGCGCTCCGGGACCTGGAACGCCCATCTCGACGGCTACGGCAAGGAGCACACCGACTCCCTGACGCAGGGTGTCTCCCTGCCGCAGGGCTGCAACTCCTACACCCTGGACTACTGGCTGCGCATCGACACCGCCGAGTCGTCCGTCAATGCCTGGGACACCCTCAAGGTCCAGGTCCTCAACAGTGACGGCTCGCGGGTACTCGACACCCTGAAGACGTACTCCAACGTCAACGCGGCGTCCGGCTACTTCCAGCGGACTCTCGACCTGGCGCCCTACGCCGGCCAGGACATCGTGATCCGCTTCCTCGGGACCGAGGACTTCGCTCTCAAGACGTCCTTCGCGCTCGACGACATCACGGTGAACGTCAGCTGACGTTCTGGCTTGATCCGGTCGCGTCCGGCGTGCGTGTCCGCACGTCGGACGCGACCGTGTCCCACCCATTGATGCCCCCGCCCATCTGCGGTTATCGTCAGCCGACACCGCGCGGGGGCCAGGGGAGGGACCGATCATCGAGCACGCCTCAAACCCGCCGCGTCGCCCCGGCCTCCCGCTACCGCGGCTCGTGGGCAGGACGGAGCTCATCGCCTCCGTCGAGGCGCACACCGCCGCCGGACACCGGGTCGTGCTCACCGGTCCCAGCGGCATAGGCAAGAGCGCCGTGATCGAGGCCCTGGCGGCGGCGGCCCGCGCGCGCGGCGAACGCGTCCTGCACCTCGCGGGCGCCGAAAGCGAACGCTGGATCCCCTGCACCGCGCTGTCGGACCTCCTCCGACAGATTCCGCACGAGCTGGTGGGCGAACTCAGAGGTCCGCTGCGGACCGCCGTCGACGCGACACTGCTCCGGGCGCGCAGCACCACCCTCCGCGACCCCGAGCCACGCGCCTGCCGATTCGCCTGGCAGGCACTGCTCGAACGGTGCGCCGACGACGGCCCGGCCCTGCTGCTCGTCGACGACGCCCAGTGGATCGACACGCTCTCCGCCGACGTCATCGCCTATGCCACCCGCCGCGTGACGGGGCCCGGTCGCCGTCTCCGGGTGGTCGCCGCCGGCCACCCGGGGCAATGGGCGCTGCCCGCGGCCCTGGAGATCCCCGTACCGGCCCTCACCCCGGGCGCTCTGACGGAGCTTCTGCGGCAGTACGCCCTCCCCGCCCGGATCGCCAACAAACTGCACGCCGACTCCGCGGGCAACCCCTATCTGGCACTCGCCCTCGGCGGCGCCTTCGCCGACCGGTCACCTGGTGATCTGCGCCCGGTGCCACTGCCGCACCCGGTGCATCTGTTCATCGCCGAACGGCTGCACGCCCTGCCCGACGAGGTCCGGCAGACGCTGCTGACCGCCGCCCTGGCCGACCGTCCCACGGCCGACCTGCTGCGGCGCGCGGGCCGTGACCTCGCCGAGAACGAGATCGCGGCCGCCGCCTCGGCCGGACTCCTGGTGTCCGAGGACGGCGCCATCCGCTTCACCCCGCCGGTCGTCGCGAGCGTGATCACCCAGTCCGCCCCCGACGCCCAACGGGCACGGACCCACCGCGCGCTGGCCACCATCGTCACCGACGCGGCCGGCCGGATCAGGCACCGCGCCCTGGCCACCGCCACCTCCGACGCCGACCTCTCCCGTTCCCTCGCCACCGCCGCCGAGACCGCCTGTCGCAACGGCGCCCGGGCGCTGGCCGCCGAGCTGTATCTGCTGGCGGCCGACCGCACTCCGGCCGAGTCCGACGCCGAGCGGCTGGAATGGCTCGTCACCGCTGCCGAGGTCGCTGCCGCCGGTTCGCTCCCCGAGACGGTACACCGGGCCGCCGACGCCGTCCTGGCCGCCGGAGCGCACCCCGCGCAGCGGGTACGGGTCCGCCTGGCGCTGATCGACCTGTCCGGCCAGGGCGTCGCGGGCATGGACGAGGTGCTCGCGGGAGCCCTCGTCGACGCGGAGGGAGACGCGGCGCTCACGGCCAGGGTGCGGCTGCGCCTGTCGTGGGCGGAGATCATGAACGGGCAGTTGGAGCGCGGCCGCGGTGAGGCACAGGCCGCGGCGAAGCTCGCCCGGTCCGCGCAGGACCCGGCGACCGAGGCGATGGCGTTGACGATGCAGGCCCTCGCCGCCCGCGTCACCGCCCGTCCGGCGGAGGCACGGGCGGCACTCGCCGCCGCGCAGGCGCTGCCGCAATCGGCGCCACCCGGGATGCTGCACATGTCGCCGCACTTCCACGCCGCGCGTTTCGCGTTCTTCGACGACCGGCTGCACGAGGCCCGCCTCGACCTGCTGAAGATGCTCGCCCGGGTCGAACGAGGCCTCGGCGACGAGTTGGTGGTGGTGCTGCGCTGTCTGTCCGAGGTCTCGGCCCGGATGGGCCGCTGCCGCGACGCCCTGGACTTCGCGAGCCGTGCGATGCGGGTCTCACGGGAGTGCGGCACCAGCCCGGGGCCCGCCTGGTACAGCCGCGCGGTGGCCGAACTCGCCGGCGGCACCCTGGCCCGCGCCGCGTTCTTCGCCGAACGCGCCGTCCATGCCTCGGAGCAGGAACACGACGCCATCTACGTGGGCCGCGGTCTGCACGCGCTGGGGCAGACGCTGCTGCGTTCGGGGGATGTGCCGCGCGCCGTCCAGGTGCTGCAGCGGGTGGCGGCAGAGGAGCGGGCCCGTGGGCTGAGCGCCCCGGTCGTGCTGCGCTGGCACGGTGACCTCGCCCTCGGCCTGGTCCGGCTCGGCCGGAGCGGCGAGGCCAGGATCGTCATGGCCGAGGCCCGCGAGGCCCTGGCACGGGAGGTGCCCGACGCGGCGGACAGCGCTGTCACCGCCCAGCTCGACCGCGCCGAGGCGGTACTGCTGGCCGGCTGCGGTGACATGGACAGGGCACTGGCACTCCTCGACGGGGCCGAGCAGAGCCTCGCCTCGCTCGGTCAGCCCCTGGAGCAGGGGCACTGCCTTCTCGTGCGCAGCCGGATCGAGCGCCGCAGGCGGCGTTTCTCCGCCGCGCGGCAGGCGGCGACCTCCGCTTCGGAGCTGTTCGGCGGCTGCGGGGCGCGGCCGTGGAGCGAGCAGGCGGCCCGGGCACTGGCACTGTGCGAGGGGACCGGCGCGGGCCGCGAGATCGGGGTCGGCCGACGCCTGTTCCCGGCACTGACATCTGCGGAGGAACGGATCGCGGTGCTCGTCGGCGATGGGGCTACCAACCGCGAGGTGGCGGCGCGGATGTTCCTGAGCGCCAAGACCGTCGAGGGCGTGCTGACACGGGTGTACCGCAAAGTGGGGGTGCGGTCGCGGACGCAGCTCGGCTCGCTCATCCGGTCGGCCCGGGGCGCGGGCCGCGTGGGCGGGAGCGAACCGGGCGGCTCAGGGCCGGGCGAGCCGGGGCCCCGCGGGATGTGACGGCCCCAGGCCCCCGGTGACGCCCTGATCCGGCAGGCCAGGGGACCCGCGTCCCGGCTGTGCCGACGCGGGGCTCGTTCCGCGCCTGCACGGGGATCCGGACACGGCGGGCAGAGCTCCGGGCCCCGCGACCGGAGCGGAGCCGGCCAGTCCGCCCACAGGGGGCCATGTGCTCGGCTGTTTCCCCTCCCACGGTCGGGCCCGAGCGGCATGCCCGAGTCAGGGAAGAAGCAGCCCGTGTCCACGGAGCGCGCGAACCGCTCGGGCGGCGCCCGATGTCCCGCCCGATCTCTCCGGGATCTCCCGTGCCAGGACCCGGAAGCGGCTGCCCGCGGACATCGCCACGTGGACGCAGAACCCCTCCGAGGAACCGGGGGGATCCTTGTGCCTGCTTCGAGTGGGTCGAGGGCGACCCCTTCACCGACTTCCGGCGCCTTTCGGCCGGGGTGAGGTCGCCCCCTCGCTCGCGAGGTCCTCCGCGAAGCCGAACCCGACCAGGCCGACGCCTCCGTCTCCGCCTCCGTCTCCGCCTCCGCCTCCGCTCTCACCTCGCGCTCACGACCGGGTCAGGCCGGCAGTGCGCTCAACGTGCCGCCGACGGCGTGCCGTTCGCGGCGCATCGCGCCCCGGGCCAGACGTACCAGCTCTTCCGGCGTGAGGCCGGCGAGTGTGCGATGGCAGTGTGCGATGAGGTCGCTCGCGGCTCCGGACAGCGCTGCGTCATCGTTGGGCCGGGCGGGCAAACCGTCGCCGTCCAGCAGGAGTGCCTCAAGAACGGCGTACAAGTGGGCGGAACCGGCCTCGCGGACCGTGAACGAGAGGCGAGCGGAGGCGCTCCCCCCGGTGGCTTCGGCCACATACGCGAACCCCCTCGGTACGTAGAGGACTTCGCCCTGACGCAGAACCACGTCCAGCAGCGGATCGCCCGGGTCGCCGTCGACGCGCTCGGGCCGCCAGTTCCCGTCGAGCGGTCCCGGATACACACGCCACCGCTCCGAGCCGTGTATCTGCACGGCCAGCACGTCGGCGTCGACGCGGTGCGCGGGACGGCCCCGGGTCCCCGGCGGGGTGAAGAGGAAGAACGCCTCCACCTGGCGTTGAAAGCACTCCGCGAGCCCGTCGGCCAGCTCCCGTACACCGGCGTGCCACTGGTCGACGTACCGCAGAAGGAGCACGGCTCCCTCCTCGCCGATCAGCCGGCGCACCGCCCCGGCATCCACGTGGCGGTTGTCGATCCCGCCCTGGACGACACGGGGGGAACAGTAACGCTCCTCCGGTACAGGACCGTCCTCGCGCACAAGCGTCGCGTAGGGGGTGGTGAGGAGACCCGCGTCCAGGATCCCGTCCAGCTCGGCGACCGTCAGTGTCTCCATCGGGGGTGTGCGGGGGTGCAGTACGGCGGGTGTGCGGCGCCACAGGGTGTGGTGGAACACCTGCTCGTCGTCCACGAATCGTGCAAGCGGGTCCATCGTTGCCTCTCCACGCTCCATGCCGTCGGCCTGATCAGACGGTCTGACGGTTGCTGTACGCACGCGGCCGTGCCTGGCCGATGACATCCTCCGGGGTGACCGCGTCAAGCCGCGTGCCCAGATGGTCCAGGAGGTCGGCCGCGGTGCGCAGCAGGGCGTCGTCGTCCAGTGGGCGGCCCGGCAGAGTCAGGCCGTCGACGATCCGCGTCAGCAGAGCGGCGCGCAGGTGCTCCGCACCGGCTTCCCTCACGACCACCGTCAGATGAGCCGACGAGGAGTCGCCCACGGCCGTGGCCGTGTGCGCGAAACCTCTGGGTACGTACAACACCTCACCGGCCTCCAGGACCGTGTCCAGCAGTGGCGCTCCCGGATTCTCCTCGCGGACCGGGGCCCAGTCGCCGTCGGCCGGACCCGCGTACACCTGCCAGTGCTTGGCGCCGCTGAGCTGAATGGCCAGCAGGTCCCCGTCGTCCCGGTGCACCGGACCCCGGCGGCCGGGACGGCTCAGGAAGAAGAACGCCTCGACAAGTCGGCCGAGCCGCTCGGCGACGCCCCTCGTGAGTTCACGCACCGGGGGATGCCACTGGTCGACGTAGCGGAACTGCAGGGTCGCCCGCTCCTCATCGATCAGTCGCCGGACCGCCGCCGCGTCGACGTACCCCTGGGCAGGGCTCCCGGTGACGACGCGCGTCGGGCAGAAACGCTCGTCGTCGATTTTCCCCTGCGCGGTGTACAGGCCGACGTACGGAACGCGCAGCAGCCCCGCGTCGAGGAGTGCGTCCACGTCCGTGAGTGTCAGCACCTCCAACGGCGGGTTCCGCGGCCGCAGAAGCACCGGTTCCTTCCGCCAGTACGTACCCAGGAGCTGCTCCGCATCCGGTACGCACCGCTCCAGCCAGTCCATTGTTTCGGCCCTTCCCTGAGGGGACCCGCCGGTACCGGTAGGCACCGGCGGGTCCCGGACGTGCTCGCGCGCACTCGCGTGCGCATGGGTCAGCCGGTCACATGACGTCGGGGAAGCACTCCGGGCACGCGGCCTCGATCTTCGTGCCGTCGGTCGGGGATGCGGCGGCATCTCCGACCGACGGCACGAAGAACGCCCCTCCGGCAACGGCGAGCGCCGCCACACTCAGCGCGGCACGCTTGGAGATCTCCGCGCGCTTCGACGGCTCTACGGCCTGGGAATTCGACATGACCACTCCTCTTCCCCGGCAGCGGTTTCCACCGCTCCCGGGTGTTCACTCGGCCCCGGTTCCGAGGCCGAGAATGATCTTGCGTCGGCCCCCGTACGGAGGAGAAGCGGCGCTGACGTATTCCATACGCCGCTTACGGATCTCTGACGCGCCCATCCACGGCCGGCGTCTTGCGACGCGCCCCCTCGGCACCGGCGGGCCTGGGGAGACCCCGGACACCGGGCACCCGGCTGAAGGCCACGCCGCCGCCGCTGCCACGACGCCGCCCGTCCCCACGCCCGTACCGTCACGCGGCCCGGGCAGGCCGGCGAATCGGCACCGGACGAGGCGAACGAAACCGAGCCATGGCCACGCCGATGCCGGCGTGGCCATGGCTCGGCCGCACGCCGGGCCGACGTCTCGTACGGCATCGCCGCCACCACCTCATTCGCGGTTCCGGATCACCACCTCCAGCGCGCGCGTCCCTCCCCGCCACCGCGAATCACGCGCGATACGCGATGTCCGGGCGCGGTGCCGCGAACGGTGACCAGACGAACAGAACACGCCGGCGCCTTCCCGTCGGTACCGGCCGGGCGGGGGCCCGTCTCACGGTCCTCGGCCGCAGCCGGACACCACCGGCCCTGCCCGATCGAGGCGGCAGGGCCGGGGCATGCACAGGTCAGAACGTCCAGGCGGGGTCGTTCGCGATCTTCAGCAGCGCGGTGGTGTCCAGCTGCGGCTGTGACCGCGTGCCGGGCGCCCCCTCGGCGTCCGGTCGGCCCGTCCACTGCTGAAGGGACACTGTCCGGCCGTCCTTGCGCAGCACCCGGACGTACGAGGACGACTGTCCGTCCCGGGGGAACCGCAGCGTCACGGCCTCCGCCCGTGCTCCGTCGGCGAGTTCCACCACCCGACAGTCACTCGCCGGGGCGGTGTCACGCGGAGCAGGTGCGCCCGGCCGGGGGGCGACCTTCGGCATCGTGATACTCGCGCAGAGCGGTACCCGCGGGGCCTTGGCGGTGTATTCCGCTCCACCGACGAACTCCACCGGGCCGGTCCCGCCGTCCCATTGAACGCGATAGGTCCGGCCGGGGATGTCCGCCTCCGAGACGGTCGCCCCGCCCGGCGGCAGCAGCCCGACCAGGGTGGCGGCGAGCCGCTCGCTGCTCCACCGGGTCGTGTGCTCGGTTCCCGGCCCGAAGGTGTCGGGCCGCAGGCTTCGCGGCGCCGCGCTGTCGGCCGCGGCGGGCACCAGCGGCCCGACGAGCGGGTCGGCCGCGGCGGACGGGGTCGCGCCCGGGCCGGCGCCGGGCACGACCAGTGCCAGGGCGGCCACCGCGACCCCTGCGGTCAGGCCCACTCCGGCGAGTGCTCCACGGCGGCGGACACGGCTGCGCCGTCCGGCCGTGACCACCGTTTCCACGCTGGTCCGCAGGGGCGGCTCGCCGTGGAGCCCGACCTCCAGAAGGGTCTTGACATCGTGGTCGTTCATCGCAGTGCAACCATCTTTCGGCTGGAATCGGCTGGAGGAGCGAACGCCCCGAACATGTCGGCGTCCGCGTCGTCCCCCAGGAGGGAGCGCAGGCGGTCCAACGCCCGCGCGGCGTGGCTCTTCACCGTGCCGGTGGAGCAGCCCATGGCCGCGGCGGTCGCGGCGATGTCCAGATCGGCCCAGTAGCGCAGCACCACCACCGTCCGCTGCCGAGGCGGCAGGACGGCCAGCGCGGCGCGCACCTGGAGTCCCAGCGCCGGGTCCGCGCAGGGCTCGGCACTGTCGGGCAGTACGCAGGAGGGCTGTTCGCGACGCCAGCGCCTGCGCATGTGGTCGACGCAGGCCCGGGTCAGTACGCGGTGGGTGTACGCCTCCAGGTTCCGTATCTGGCGCCGCCGCCCCCACACGGCGTACAGCTTCGCCAGCGCCGTCTGCGTGATGTCCTCGGCGTGGTGCCAGTCACCGCACATCAGGTAAGCGGTGCGGCGCAGGTGCACCAGCCGCTCCTCGGCGAAGCCGCGGAATTCCTCCAGGTCACCGGTACGCAATGGGTGTCTCCGTTCGTCTCTGCCCCTTCGACGGAGCGGGCCGGGCGCGGGGATGTCACGAGCAGTGAGATCTCTCCGGATTATTTTTTCCCGGCACCCCGTGACATCCCCGCGCCCTGCCCGCTCCGTCGTCCTGTCGAGACATGGAAGCGAGCGGCGCCCGCGTCCGGAGCGTCCGCCCGTGTCATGCGGGCGGACGCTCCCGCGGGGCCGCGCGATCGAGAGGACACGGATGCGAGGCATACGGAGAACAGGCCCGCCGACCGCCGTCGTGCTGGCCGCACTGCTGACCGGCACGGCGGCCGCGCCGCCCGCCGGAGCGGCCCCACCCCACACGGCCGCGGCTGCCGGGGCGGGGTCCGTGGTGAAGGTGACGCTCATCACGGGCGACGAGGTCACCGCCCGGGTCGGCGCCGACGGCACGGTGTCAGTGGTCGCCGTACTGCCCGGCCCCGGGCGCGAGGACATCGCGTTCACCCAGCAGGGCGGCGGGGATTCGCTGTCGCTGGTCCCGCAGGACGCGGTGGCACCGCTGCGCGCCGGGTACCTGGACCCGCGACTGTTCGACATCACGGGACTCGTGGCCCAGGGGTACGACGACGCCCACAGCCCGCGGTTGCCGCTGATCGTCACCTACGACAAGGCGGCCGGCGGGAAAGCCGCACCGCGACCGTCGGCCGGGGTGACGTCCGTGCGTACCCTGGCGAGCATGCGCGGCGCGGCGCTGCGGGCCGACAAGAAGCGGGTGTCCCAGGTCTGGAAGCAGTGGGGCCCCGCCGTGTCGAAGGGCAGGCCGGCGGCGGCTCTCGCCCCGGGCGTGGCCAAGGTCTGGCTCGACGGCAAGGTCGGCGTCAGCCTGGACCGCAGCACGGCCCAGGTCGGTGCGCCGCAGTCCTGGAAGTCCGGCTGGACCGGAAAAGGCGTGAAGGTCGCCGTGCTGGACACCGGCATCGACTCCACGCACCCCGACTTCTCCGGATCGATCGGCGAGTCGGCGGACTTCACGCAGGGCAGCGGTGTGTCCGACGGCGACGGTCATGGCACGCACGTGGCCTCCACCATCGCGGGGGACGGTGCCGCGTCCGACGGCCGCTACCGGGGTATGGCCCCCGACGCCGAACTGCTGGTCGGCAAGGTGCTGGACGACAACGGCGGTGGGCAGGAGTCGTGGGTCCTGCAAGGGATGGAGTGGGCCGCCGCGCGCGCGCCCATCGTCAACCTCAGCCTGTCCGGCGCCGTCACCGACGGAACCGACCCCCTCTCGCAGGCCGTCGACAACCTCTCCGCGAGTCACGGCACGCTGTTCGTCGTAGCGGCCGGCAACCTCGGACGCCCCGGTACGGTCAGCGCGCCCGGTACGGCTGACGCGGCCCTGACCGTGGGCGCCGTCGAACGCGACGACACGCTCGCCGGCCTGTCGAGCCAGGGGCCGCGACCGGGCGATCACGCGGTCAAGCCCGACCTGACGGCGCCTGGTATCGGCGTCGTCGCGGCCCGCGCGGCCGGCACCGACGGCGACAACCCGGTCAGCGGCCACTACACCGCCCTGTCGGGCACCTCGATGGCGACGCCGCACGTCGCCGGCGCCGCGGCGCTGCTCGCCCAGGCACACCCGGACTGGAAGGGACCGCAGCTCAAGGCCGCCCTGACCTCCTCGGCGAAGCCGATCGCCGGGCAGGGGGCGTACGAGCAGGGCGCCGGACGCCTGGACGTGGCGCGGGCCACCGCCCAGAGCGTGTTCGCCACCGCCGAGGACACCGGCGTGTACTTCGCCGACCCGAAGGCCACCGAACCGGTCGCCCGAACCGTCACGTACCACAACACCGGCTCGGCGGAGGTCTCCCTCGCCGTGGCCTCCGACACCACAGGCCCGGACGGCGAGCCGGGACCGAAGGGGCTGTTCGCCGTGTCGCCTACCGTTGTGACCGTGCCCTCCGGAGGCACGGCCCAGGCCACGGTCACCATCGACCCAGGCGCCGCGGCGTCCGGCACATCCTTCAGCGGACGTCTGACCGCGACCGCCGAGGGCGGCACCGTCGTGACCGGCCCGGCCTTCGCGGTCACCAAGGAGGCCGTACGGCGCCAGGTCACGGTCGAGGCCGTCGACCGCAACGGCGCACCGCTGGGCCCGGGCTCACGGGAACAGGGCTTCTCCTCCGTACGGTTGACGAACCTTGCCGACGGCCGGACGTTCGGCCTCACCTTCAACGACGGCAAGGCCGCAGCAAGCGTGCCGGAGGGCCGCTACAACCTCGGCGGCACCCTGGTCACCCCCGGAACCGACACCACCGCACCGACGTCGGCCATGTTCCTCCAGCCGGAGCTGGACGTCCGCCAGGACATCGGACGCACGGTGGACGCCCGGCAGGGCAAGCCGGTCACCGTCGCCGTTCCGGACCCCGGGGCGAAGCCCTACTCGCTGTCGGTCGGCTACTGCTACCGCCCGGACGAGGACGAGCCGTGCACGGACCAGAGCGCCCTGCTCGGCAGGCCCGGACGCCTCTACGTCGTGCCCGGCGAGCGGGCGTCCGCCGGCGCCCTGGACTTCTACGTCCGCAGCATCCAGAACGGCACGCAGGCATCGAACGGACGCCTGCCCGACCGCTACGACCTGCTGCTGCTCACCACCGGTTCCCTCCCCGACCCGGCCTTCCGCCTCGCCCGCGAGGACCTGGCCGCCGTCAGGACTCACTACTACGCGCAAGGGCCCGGTACCGCCGGCAGCACGTCGAGCTGGCCCACCGAGTCCGGTCTGGGCGGGATGAGCATCGTCGAACCGGACTTCGCCCTGCCCGCCGCCCGCACCGAGTACATGACCGTGCGCGGCCAGCTGCGCGAGACGTACTTCAGCCAGCACGTCGGCGCGGGCGGCGAGTACCTGCCGCTGCCCGTCACCCAGACCGGCACCGTCTCGTGCACGGCCGGCGGCACCTGCGTCGACCGGTGGAACGCCGCCGTCATCGGCCCGGGCCTGGCGCCCGTCAAGAACGACGCGCCGTCGATCGGCCGCGCCAGTGACGGCACCATCAGCGCGGAACCGCAACTGTTCAGCGACGCGGCCCCCAGGCACTACGGCGGCCCGATGCCCGACTGGCTGCAGGACACCGTGCACCTCACCCTGGCGAAGGACGGGCAGCAGCTCGGCTCCAGCGAGTCCCCCAGAGCCACCTTCGCCGTCCCCCAGGACACCGCCACCTACCGGCTGACCGCCCGGGCCACCCGCCGAGAGCCGTGGACGCCCCTGTCGACGACGGTGGAAGCGGCATGGACCTTCCGCTCCGCCGCGGTCGCACCCGGCGACGACGGTGCGGTGCGCACCGACGCGCTGCCCCTGGACGTCGTGCGTTTCTTCGCCCCCGTCGACACCACCAACCAGACCGCCCGTACCGAGCACACACTGACCGCGCGGGTGGAGCGGCAGGCCGGCGCCGAGGCGTCCACGACCAAGAGCCTCACCGTGCAGGTCTCCTTCGACGACGGCGCGACATGGCAGGACGCCCCGGTCAGCTCGGACGGCACCGCGAGCCATCGCGTCACCATCACTCCTCCGCCGGCGGGCTCCGGCTCCTTCGTCTCCCTGAAGGCCACGGCACTCAGCACCGACGGCGGCACCGTGGAGCAGACCATCCTGCACGCCTACCACCTCGCCCCCTGACCGTCCGGGCGCCGACGGTGCGCACCGCACCCGGACGGCCCGCGTCCGGGTGCGGCCTCCTGGACCGGTGCCGAGGAGGCGTCCGAACGGGTCGGTGAGGACCTGGACGTTCATGCCGTGGCGTTTGTGTTTCCCGGAGTGGTACGGGGTGTCGGCGGCGATCCGGTCGGATGTCCGGCCAGATATCGCAGGGTGCGACTGGACAGGTCGATCGACGACGGGTAGACAAGCACGCGAGGCTCCTGGCAGCACGGTGGATCTTGGTCGTGACACCGTCCACCAGGAGCTTCGTCGTTGCGCAGGAGCGTCCAACTCGTGGCCACTACCGCCAGGTTGGAAAGGCTCATTGATGCTTCTCGGGTTCGTCGGGTGTTACTGGTTGTCGATGACGCGGCCGCCGTAGAAGTCGGCGAGATCTGGAGAACGTGCCGGTCGGCGGACTGGCGGCGGCTCGCGGCAGCTTCGGGGGCAGCGTGACGTGCCGCGGATCTGGTGGGCCGCACGGGCGATGAACGTGCCGAAGCCGGCGGGCCCCGAAGGTGGGTGTCCGAATGGCGGCGGCGAGGGCGTCGTCCAGTTTGGTCTTTCCGCGCGCCTCGCCGTTCGCGACCCGCAAGCCCGAGGCCTTGGCGCGGATGGGCGCGTCGCGGAGTCCCAGGTCGCCGTTCTGGGGCGCGGCCACCCCACCCCCGCCGCCCCGTCCGTCGGCGGAGGCGAGGGCCATGCTCGTCTCGCGTCTGCGCAGAGCGTCGGCCTTGAGCTGGTTCCACTCCTCTTCGAACGACATGCATCCCCTCGGTGCAATGGCCGTTTTGCCGTCTGTCCGACCCGACAAGGCGCCTCGGACAGGGAGGAGTTGGGTTGTGGGGGCGGCCTCTTGCCGGGTTCCCCGCAGAAAGCCCCGGCGTTCACGCCGGGGATGAATGAATCTCAAGATTGCTCTGACGTGCACTTTGGAGTGGACGTTTTTGCTGCTCGATGTACTGGCGGACGATCGTCAACGGTGCTCCGCCGCACGATGCGGAGAAATAGGAGGGGGACCACAGGCGCCCGTGCATGATGGCGCGGTTGAACCGGCCGGTGAACTCCTGCCGTATCCGGCGAGCGGAGACGCCCTTGAGGCTGTTGACCAGCTTCGAGACGGCGACCTTGCTCGCCGTCCCGGTCGTCACCGGCCACTTCCTGGCCCCGGCATCCTTGGACCTACACGGGGGCGGCGGTCAGGTGGTACGTCGTGTCGACGTGGAAGCCGCCGGTCGAGGCCGCGTCGATCTCCAGGACGTACTGGCCCGGGAGCAGCGGAGTGACCGCGGCCCAGATGCCCCACGACAGGTACATGCGGTCGTCCATGCGGAACGGCTGGGTGGTGAAGCGGCGGAAGGGGATCGGGCCGCCGTTCAGGTACGCCCTCGCGCGGGCGATCTCCAGGCCCAGCGGCGTCCGCGAATGCGCCTTGGTGTGGCAGCGGTTGAGAACCGGGAGGAACAGCGGACGGCCCGCCGGGATCTCGCAGCGGCGCACCACCCGGCCGCCGTACGTGCCGGCCAGGAACCACACGTCGTCCGGCTGCTGCCAGCCCGCGTGCTCCCCGGTCGTGTCCGCGACCGGACCGCGGTCCTCCGGTGCCGACTGCGCCCACTGCCACCAGCGGGCGGCGAGCCGCCCGCCCTCCTCGTCGGATATCTGCCACTCCGTCATGTCGATCACTTTAGGGGGGCTCCGCCCGCCGACGGACCGGGATCAAAATGTAAGGATCTTCCCCTGGGTTCGGTCCTATACTCGAAGCCATGTCCGACATCACTCTCCGGCGCGCCACCGCCGACGACTCCCGACGGCTCACCCGGCTCGTCCGCACCTCCGGCGCCTATGCCGGGGAGTACGCCTCGATGGTCGACGGCTACCAGGTCGGCGGCGCCTACATCGAGCACCACCCCGTGTACGTCGCCGTCGACGCGGCCGGCCGTGTCCTCGGCTTCTACGCCCTGCTCCTCGACGAGGCCGAGCTCGACCTGGCCTTCGTCGCCGACGAGGCGCAGGGCCGCGGCATCGGGCGGCTGCTCATGGAGCACATGACCGGGGAGGGGCGGGCCGCCGGGCTCGATTCCATACGGGTCGTGGCCCATCCGCCCGCCGAGGAGTTCTACCTGCGCACCGGCGCCCGCCGCACCGGCACCGTCCCGCCCGCCGGGCACACCCACTGGGCCCGCCCCGAGCTCCGCTTCGACCTCACGGCCGACGCCGCGTGAGCGCCACCCGGCAGGAGACGGGGGAGAAGGCCGAGGACGAGGTCTCGTCGCGGGCGGCCCCCGGCTCGGCGACTTCCTCGCCGGATCCGCCGCCGACCTCACCAGCCCGGCGGTGGCCATCACCGACGGCGGCCTCGCCTGTGTCCTCGCCATCGGACTGCTCGGTGTGCACGGGAAGGGGTTCCGCTGAACCGCCCCGGTTCGAATGGAGACTCGATTTTATGAACCTCGATCCACCGCGTGAATTCCGATCACGGGTGTCGGGCGGGTTCGGGGTGTTTCTTCGGGATGCGGGCAGCGGTGATCGCCGGGTGGCCGTCCGGTACGGGGTCTCCGAGGTCTTTCGGGTCGTGGGCGGGCAAGGCGGTCGCGTGGGTCAGGTGACCATGCGCTGTCCGGTCGCCGTCCACAGGTCGGTGAAGTCGTCGGCCCAGCGCCAGCGTTGGGGCAGGTGGAGGGTGAGGCGTCGGGCGCCGGTGGCGATCCGGGCGGGGATGTTGATCAGGTGGCGGCGGATCGTTCCGGTACGGTCTCTGGCGTGGAAGACGGAGGCGAGGTGGCCGGCCGCGAGGGTGAGGTTGTAGGCGGTGGCTGCGAGGGTGAGCCAGGCGGCGTTCGCGGTGAACTTCCCTGACGGCGGGTGGGCGAGCGCGGAGTCCTCCAGGTCGGCGAAGACCTGCTCGACCTGGGCGTGTTCGCGGTGCATGGGTTCGGCCTGGGCCAGGACGAACGGGCTGTCGGTGAAGATGACGTGGTGGCGCCAGACGGCGAACAGTTCGGCCTGCCCCTCGGGCACGCTCTTGGGGTTCAGCCGCTTCACGCGGCGTACGATCAGCCGGGCGGTGGCGTGGAACGCCTTCTTCTTGCTGGTGAACGCGGTGAAGGGGACTTCGGCGATCTCGGCGTCGGAGATCCAGCGTTCCTCCTGGTCGTCCCAGACGGCGGCGGCGTACTTGATCGGCGTCCACGCGTCCTCGGGGATGGCGGTGATGGCCTCGCGGATCTTCCTCCTGACCGCGACGGCGAGGGAGAAGCGGGCCCCGGCCTTGCGGCAGACCTCGACGACCGTGTGGGAGAAGTACGCGGAGTCGGCGCGGACGATGATCTGCGCGGTGATGCCCATCGCCCGCACGGTGGAAAGGGCCTCGCGCAGCAGACTCGCCGCTCCCTTGCCGGAGCCTGCCGACCCCTTGCGCAGGCGGGTAGCCACGATCACCGGCGCGCAGGTGCCCGTCTTGACCGTGACGATCTGGAAGTGCAGGCCGCGCTGTTTGGTGTAGCCGAAGGAGGCGCCCCGCTTGGCCGGGCCGTAGACCTGCTTGACCTTGGAGTCGATGTCCACGAACACCACCTCGTCCCCGGCGGGGACCAGGCCGGTGTGCGCGGCGGGGTTGCAGGTGAACGCCCGTGCTGCGGACTCCAGTTGGCGCACGTGCCCCCAGGTGAACGCGCGCAGGAAGGTGCCCAGCGTGGACGGGGCGCGCACGCCGCCGAACAGGCGGGGCAGGCCGCCGTGGCGCAGCACGTCCAGGTCATCGACGCTGTCCGCCCCGGCCACCATCCCGCCCACGATCGACAGAGCCTTCGCCTCGGCGGCCGTCCCGGCGCCGTTCTTCGCGCCGGTCAGCTTCACCTTCGCGGCCACCAGAGCGGGTAGCCCGCACCGCTCGGCCAGCCGCATCGTGGGAACCACGCGGTGGATCGAGGATGAAAGGATCGAGTCATGGCACGACCTTCCCGTTACCCGCTTGAGCTCCGCCGCCGTGCGGTGCGCATGGTCGTCGAGGTGCGCGGCGACTACCCGAATGAGACGGCCGCTTTGCAGGCGGTGACCGAGAAGCTCGGCATCGGGTCCCGCGAGACCCTGCGGAACTGGCTGAAGCGGCACGATATCGACGCGGGGACGCGTCCGGGGACGACGACGGAGGAGTCCGCCCGGCTCAAGGCCCTGAAGAAGGAGAACGCCGAACTCAAGCGGGCGAATGAGATCCTGAAAGCCGCGGCGTCTTTCTTCGCGGCCGAGCTCGACCGGCCACACACACGCTCGTAGCGTTCATCGACGAGCACCGGGCCCGCTTCGGCGGTGTCGAGCCGATCTGCCGCGTGCTCACCGAGCACGAGTGCAAGATCGCCCCCTCCACCTACTACGCGGCCAGGAAACGCGCCGCCGAACCCTCGGCCCGGCAGGTGCGGGATACCGCCCTCAAGGGACTGATCCGCGAGGTCCACGAGGCCAACTTCCGTGTCTACGGCGCCAGGAAGATCCGGCGTGAGCTGCACCGCCAGGGCCACGAAGTGGCCCGGTGCACCGTCGAACGTCTGATGCGGGAACTCGGCATCACCGGCGCCGTCCGCGGGAAGAAGATCATCACGACGGTTCCGGGCGGCTCCGTGGAGCGGGCCCCCGACCTCGTGGACCGTAAGTTCGTCGCGCCGGCCCCCAACCGTTGCCGGGCCGCCGACTTCACCTAGGTCAACACCTGGTCCGGAGTGGTCTACGTCGCCTTCGTCGTGGATACCTTCTCCCGCCGGATCGTCGGCTGGTCGGCCGCCATGTCGAAGGAGACAAGGCTCGTCCTGGACGCCCTCGAGATGGCCTTGTGGCAACGCGACCGCGACGAACACCCTTACCGGCGCGGCGAGTTGATACATCACTCCGATGCCGGGTCGCAATACACGAGTTTCCTGCTCGCCGAGCACCTGAACGACGCGGGCATCGCGGCCTCGATCGGCTCGGTCGGTGACGCCCGAGGCGGCGTGCCCTGACTGCGGTGCCGTGTCCGGCCGTGTCCACGGTGGTTACCGGCGGCGCAGTCCGTCCGCGTAGGCCTGGCCGAACTCGGCGGAGCATCAGCTCCTCGACCTCGCGGAAGGACAGCGGGAAGCGGAAGTACAGTCATACCGCGTGCGCGATCACCTCCACCGGGTACCGGTGGCCCTTGTACGACGGCGACGCGGACGACACGAACGAATCCCTCCCCGGCGCGACCACCAGAAGATCATCCCACCCGGCCGGTCAACGTGACAGTGCCCTCAGCGGGCCGGCTCGGTATCCGGCTCCTCGCCCGGAGTGGAATTCGGGCCCGGGTCCTCGGTGTCGGTGTCGAACGGCGGTGCCTCCTCGGTCCACTTCATCGAGGTGATCGTCGTGTAGTACTGCACCTCGCCCTTGCTCACACCGTCACCGCTCCGTGTGGCGACTGTCTCGGTGCCGAGCGGCATGCCCGTGGACTTGTCGAAGATCAGGCGGAGTTCGGGGTCGTGCTCGCGGGGGCTGCGGAGGGCGACGGCGTAGCCGGTGCGGCCGGTGTGGTCCTTGACGTCCCCGAGGGAGCGCACGCCGGGTTCGGCGGCGAGGAGGCGGTAGGCGGCGGCGCGCAGGGCCGGGGTGGACGGGAGAGTCGTGGCGAGTCGGACGGCTGTGTCGACGACCGTCCGGTCGAGGATTTCCTCGGGGGCGTTGTAGTCCTTGTCGACCAGGGCGAACAAGCGCTCGCGGAGGGCCTTTTCATCGGTGGGGAGCGTGGCCAGGAGGCGGAGGGGGAGGTCGCCCGTCGTGCCGCTGTCCGAGATTCCGCCGGGGGCATCGTGCTCGATCTCGCCCCTGCCGGCGTAGGTGACGGTCTCACCCGTCAGGTTCCACGACGTGGGGGAACCGTCCGCCTTCCATGCCGCCTCGTCGGCTTTCGTGGCCGGGCGGGCCCCCGGGTCCAGGAACTGCGACCACTGCTTGTTCTTGGCGGCGGCCGTCCAGGACCGCTGTTCGTTGCGAACGGCGACGGTGTAGTTCTTGCCGGGGACCTTGTGGAGGGAACCGGCGTGTTCCTCCACGTACCAGTAGGTGCCGGAGCCAGCCGGTTGCTGCCTGACGTGGGAGGCGGCAGCGAGAAGGATCTGGCTGCCGGAGCCCGACGCCGCGGAGGGCGCAGGTCCTGGCTTCTCCGGCGCGGTGTCAGTGATCACCACAGCCGCCACCGCCATCGCGGTGGCCAGGGCGAGACCCGAGAGGAGAGGGCGGCCTACCCTCCGCGGCTGGGCGGTGGCGCGAACCATGCGCGTCGCGCGCGGACGGATCATGATCGTTGCGAGCTCCTCTTCCCGAACCGGCGACGGCGTGCGGCGGCCGGGGTCAAGGTGGGCGGGGCGGGCGGCTGTCAGGCGGTGCAGGATGTCGTTCTTCACCGGGCATCCTTTCCTACGGCGATTCGGACTCGGGTGGACGTGCGCCGCACGGCTGCAGCCTCCTCCATGAGCGGGGAGGCCGACGCGGCCTGGGTGAGACGTTTGCGCGCCCGGTGCAGACGGACCCGCAGAGTGATGGGCGAGCAGCCAACCACCTCGGCCGCCTGTGCCGGGGTCAGGCCCTGCCACCCGGAGAGGATCAGCAGTTCCCGGTCGTCCTCCGGCAGCGTGGCCAGCGCCTTGAGCAGCGCGCTTCGCTCGGACACCTCCTCGGCGATGTCCGCCTCGGCGGGCTCCGCCCAGGAACGCAGTTCGGCGGCGAACGACGCGCGCCTGCCCTCCGCCCGGATGCTGTCCCGCAGGATGTTGCGGGCGACTCCGAGCAGCCATGGCAGCGGCGGCTCGGGAACGTCGTCCAGCTTGCGCCAGGCCACGGTGAACGTTTCGTTCACCACCTCATCGGCGACCTGACGTCCCGCACGGCTGACGACATACGCCCACACGCGTTGCCGGCAGCCGTCATAGATTGCGGTGAAACGATCCGCGTCGTAGTTGGGCACTGCCGCACCTCCTGTCCCTCCTGGTGTGTTCTGTCATGGGGTAATGGGCCGAACGGGCTGATCGTTACAGCGGCATGTCGGAAAACACGCCCGAGAGACGAGCGGTACGTCGCGTCAGGGTCCGCAAGACCGCCGCGCAGGCCCCGGGCGTCATGTGCGGTGATCAGCCGGCTGGCTTTCCGGACGGTCAGCTCCTTGCGCTTGTCGGGTGCGGGCTTTCCGCTGGCCCGGACCTGCTCCAGGTGGCGGCGGACGGTCCGCTTACTGCCGCGATAGCCGAGCTCGGTGATCTCCGCATGAAGCAGTGCCGCGTCCGTGCAGCCCTCGTTCCACCGCCGGTACAGATACGGCGAACAGGTTCTCGTAGGCCGGAGCTTCCCCTACGCTCCCCAGCCGTCCCGGGGGGTGCCTCTATGTCCTTCGTCAAGGCATCCTTGTCGGGTTTGGGGTGATTCGGTCTTGCTGGGGTCATGCGGCGAGCTCGACGTCCGCGGGCGTGCGGGATTCGTAGAAGGTGCCGTCTCGGAGCATGGCGAACAGGACGCTGATGCGTTGGCGGGCGAGGCGGAGGAGGGCTTGGGTGTGGGTTTTGCCGCGTGCTCGTTGCTTGTCGTAGTAGGCGCGGGAGGTGGGGTCGGCCTTCATGCAGGCGAAGGCGGAGAGGAACATGGCACGTTTGAGCTGCCGGTTTCCGCCTCTGGGCGCGTGTTCGCTGTGGATCGAGGTTCCCGACGACTTCGTTGTCGGGGCGAGGCCGGCGTAGGAGGCGAGGTGGGCTGCGGTGGGGAAGCTGGTGCCGTCGCCGACGGTGACCAGCAGGACGGCGGCGGTCCTGACGCCGACGCCGGGCATCGAGGTCAGGACCGGGGAAAGAGATATCCGATGCAGTTGATCTGTCAAGCGGCGATGGTGAGTTGTGGGGCCGGTAGGATCGGGAATGCGGCTTGTTCGTCGTATGGGCTGCGCTTGGTGAGGCAGTAGTGGAGGCAGCCGAGCATGCGGTTGAAGAGGTTCCGCTGGGCGGCTGTGTGGCGGTCTCCGTCGGCTCGTCGCCGGTCGTAGTGGGCTCGGGCGCCGGGTGAGGCGGTCAGGCTGGCGAAGGCCCAGACGTAGCCGACCGAGGCCAGGCGCTGGTTTTTGACCCTGCGGGCCATGACGGCGAGGCTTCTGCCGGACGCCCTGGTGATCGGTGCGGCCCCGGCGAAGGCCGCTCTTCTTCAGCAGCGTGCGCAGCTGGGCGCGGGTGAGCTTGGCGGCCTGTTCGGGGGTGGGGGCCGCTGCCAACACGGCGCGGGCGACGCCGCCGCTGATCCCTTCGCGTTTGCGCTGAAAGGCAGCGAGGTAACCGGGGAAGTATTCGCGCAGGTGAGAGCGGAGTTTATTGCCGGCTTGGGTCCGGTCCCATACGGCATCCTGCTGGGCGCGGGCGAGGACGGCGACTGCTCGGGCGAGCTCGCTGTCGTCAGGCAGCGGCCGGTGCGCGGCCCTGTCCGTGCGCAGGATGTTCCCGAGCACCATGGCGTCGAGGTGGTCGGACTTCTTGCGGGTGACCGTGTGGCGGTCGCGGTAACGGGCGGCGGCCATCGGGTTGATGGCGTAAATAGGCCGGCCGGTTGCGCGGAGGCATGCCACGAGAAGTCCGCGGGAGGTCTCGATCGCGATAGGGACTGGGGCGTTCACGGCGTCGCCGTGGGTGGTGAGGAGTTCGAGTAGCTGGTGCAGGCCGTCCAGGTCGTCGGCGATCCGAGCCCTGGCTAGCCTCGCGCTTTCAGGAAGCGGGCCGTCCGACGGGTGGTCAGGTGTGCGAAAAGTGCCTCTGACCAGCAAGAATGAGGATTGTCGAGGTCCTTGTTCCTGCTCCAGCCGGAGGCACTTCTCAGGTGAAGAAGAGTATCGGGTCGTACCCGCGTGTCCGCATTGAGGGCGGTGGCCGCGGGGTGGTGTTTCAGGCCGGGGCCGTGCTGCTGGTCGAGACGGTTCGCAAGGCCGGGCTGGACCGGGCGATATCGGCGGCGCTGATGCCGTGGCGTCGTCCGAGGGCGGTGCACGATCCGGGCAAGATCCTGCTGGACGTGGCCTTGGCGGTCGCGCTGGGCGGGGACTGCCTTGCGGATGTCGGGATGCTGCGGGCCGAGCCGGCCGTGTTCGGGCCGGTGGCGTCCGACCCGACGGTCTCCCGCCTCGTCGACAGCCTCGCCGCGGCTGGGCCGAAGGCCCTGTCCGCGATACGGGCCGCGCGGGCCGAAGCCCGCGAACACGTCTGGAACGTGGCCAAGAACGCGGCCCCGGACGCCGAAGGGCAGGTGGTCGTGGACCTGGACGGGGTGCTCGTGCCGGCCCACTCCGAGAAGCAGGACGCCACCGCGACCTGGAAGAAGACCTTCGGACACCATCCTCTGATGGGGTTCGTCGATCACGGAAGCGGCGGGGCCGGGGAGCCGGTGGCCGGCCTGCTCAGGCCGGGCAACGCGGGCAGCGACACCGCCGCCGACCACATCACCACCGCCCAACTCGCCCTGGCCCAACTGCCGAAGAAGTACCGGCGCGGACGCCAGACGCTGATCCGTACCGACTCCGCAGGCGGCACCCACGAGTTCGCCGCCTGGCTCGCGAAGCGGGGCCGGTGGCTGTCGTACTCGGTCGGCATGACCATCACCGACACCATCCACCAGGCCGTCCTCAAGATCCCGCCCGCCGCGTGGACAGTGGCCGTCGAGCCGGATGGAGAGATCCGCGACGGCGCATGGGTCGCCGAACTCACCGGCGACGTCCTCAAGGGCCGGCCGCAGGGAACGCGGCTGATCGTCCGCAAGGAACGACCGCACCCCGGCGCCCAGTCGCGGATCACCGACGCCGACGGCCTGCGGCTGACCGCGTTCGCCACCAACACCACTGGCATCCCGATCGCGGCACTCGAACTGCGGCACCGCCAGCGGGCACGGGCCGAGGACCGCATCCGGGCCGCGCGGGCCACCGGCCTGCGCAACCTGCCCCTGCACGACACCGCGCAGAACCAGATCTGGCTGGAGATCGTCCAGATCGCCCCCGACCTGCTGGCCTGGATGCCCATGCTCGCCTTGACCGGCGAGACCCGCGGGTGGGAGCCCCGCCGGCTCCGGCTCCGCCTCTTCTCCGCCGCCGCCCAGATCGTCACGACCGCCCGCCGCCGGCACCTGAGATTCGCCCGCCACTGGCCCTGGACCGACGTGATCACCGCCGCCCTGGCGCGGCTCGACGCACTCCCGAACCCCGACTGACCAGCACCCCGTCCCTGCGAGCAGCACCACCCCGACCGGAGCCGTGGAACCCGGCGCCCACCCGACGCGACAGCCGGGCCACCAAGCTGACCATCACCAGCCCGAACAACCGAAACGGCCCGCCGAAGAAACCGACGGACCGTCACGAAAGATCGAGGATAGGGACAGGTCAGGACGTCTTTGGCAACGGCGTCTCCTTGAGACTCGTCCAGTGCTCCGCACTTTCGAAAGCCCAATCCAGCTTCTTCCGCTCATCGGCTTGGCACTGCCTTCGGACGTTTTCGACGTACGCCGCCCGTGCGTCGGCACAGCGTTTTTGGGCGTCGTCTTTGCATCCGGACTGCTCGTAGTATCCACTGCGGTAGCCCGTCGCGTCGTCCGTGAAGAAGTAGCGGCTCTTGCATACCACTCCGCTGCCCACCCCGTCGCACACCGGGTTGTTCAGTACATCACTGATTTTGGCCAGCCGGGCATTGAGGTTGTCGGTGATGATCTCGTCGGCTTTGGCGCCGACCCAGGCGGCATTGGAGGCGGCTGCGATCCGGATGCTGTCGACATTCGTGGACTCGTGGGGGTCGCTCACGTTGGGGTCCTGGAACGCCATCTCCTGGTAGGTCGCCAGGTGGGTGCTGATGGCCAGTACACACACCGGCAGGCCCGCTTTCGTGTAGTCCACGCCGGCGCTCTTGCTCTGCAGTGTTCCTATGACCGAGGTAAGTTTGTTGTGGTACGTCAGCAACGTTTCGTACAGCTCCCGCTTCGAAGTACTCTTGGACTTTCGCGGGATGTAGTACTCACTGTTGCTGATGAGTACGCCGTTGACCTGCCCTGCCTGCTCGCTGACCGTCTGGACCTTGTTCGCCTCCGCGACGATGGCGGAGAAATCATCCAGCATCTTCTTGACGTCTATTCCCTGGCTCCCCGGGAAAAGCGCGTTCAACAGGTCGCTGCCGACCTTCCCACCCACGGCTCCGAGCAATCCCTTGGCCACGGATAGCAGAAGGTCCGCCCACAGCGCGATCGCCAGGGCCTCGATCCGTGCCTGCTTCTCATACTGGTTGGCCCGCACCTCGTTGGGCTCCGGTTCATTCGGAACATAGGTGAAACGGCCATCCCGGGTAACCTGGGCAAGGTGATAGAGGTAGTAGATTGTGGCTTGGCTGGTTTCCCGAACGAGAACGGGCGTCCCGGCAGGATAGTCGTGGAAGTCAGCTTTTAGGAGGGTTGCCCAGTCCGAGCCCGAGCGGATTTCCTCGCCCTCGATCAACGGGCTCAACTGGTCGACGAGTTTCTGGAAGAGAGCGGTCTCCCCGTCCAGGAATTTTTTCTGGCCCTCGCTGAGCTTCGGCAAATCCTGTGGTGCCGCAAGTGGGAAGTTGTTGTGGTCTCCTTCGACGTAGACCCGGTCGACCAGAGCCCGAATCTCATCCGGCGTCGCCCGGGACGTGCGGTAGAAGTCCTGCAGTTTGCGAGCCATGTAATCCCGAGGGTTCCGGGCCCTCGACAGATCGGCGAAGAGAATGTCGACTGCCATGCTGAGTCCTTCCGACGATGCGGTTGGGGGGCACAAGCTTCACCTGCCGCGCCGGCAGCGTGAACAGCCCGTGTCGCGGCTCAGTGTGAGAATGGTGAGGTGCTCGTCACCGCGGTCCTCGCAGCGTCAACCCGGCACGACATGCACGCTCGAAGGTTCCGGGAACCTGCGGGCATCCCGTCCTCTTGAGTATGCGACCGCGGACGACGACTCGCACCTCGCTGATCCGGCGGCGTGAACGGCATGGCCGCGGCGCGACAGCCTCCCTCGTCGTGGAGGTCGAGCGTGCCACGTCAGGCCGCTCCGAAACCCCGAGGGTGAGAACGCCCACCAACTGCGGCGGCTTCTCTGCACTTCACTCAACGGGGTGACGGCGAGGTGTTCAGTCTCGGGCTGGCCGGGTGGAGGGAAGCCCGAGGCCGACGGAAGTCCTTCTCATGAGCTTGGCCGCGTCGGCTTGCTTGGTGCGGACGAAGGTCAGTGAACCTCTTCCAAGCTGACGGGTGGTTGGATCGGTGTCCCCGGTGGCGGGCATGAAGAAAGCTCCTGGTAGACGGGTTCACGACCAAGATCACCAGTCCGCCAGGAGCTCTCGTGCTTGTCTACCCGTCCGCCATCGATCTGTCCAGCCGCACCCTGGAGCATCTCTCCGGTCTTCTCGCAGGTCACCGCCGCCGCATCGGTTCCCGCTGGCGGCGCCTCACTTGCGGCCGGCAGGCCCTGCTCGTTCTCGCTCACCTGCGCTGCGGCGACACCTACGCCCGCCTCGCGGCGGGTTTCCGGGTCGGGATCGCGACGGTCTAGCGGTACATACGCGAGGCCGTCGACCTCCTGGCCGCCCTCGCGCCCACGCTCGAACAGGCCATGCAGACCGTGCGGAAGAAGGCGTACGTGATCCTCGACCGTGCTGCCGATCGACCGCATCGCCGCCGACCGGCCGTACTACTCGGGGAAGAAGAAGCACCACGGCGATGAACGTGCGGGTCATCGCCGATCCGGCCGGGCGTTTGATCTGGGCATCGGACGCGCTGCCGGGGGCCACGCACGACCTGACCGCGGCCCGGACCCACGGCATTCCCGCCGCTGACGGCGTCAAGTGCTGGGCGGACAAGGCCTACCAAGGTGCGGGTGCTGCCGTCCGCGTCCCGTTCCGGGGCAAGAACCTTCGCGGCTGGCGCCGGCGTCACAACCGGGACCACGCCAAGATCCGCAGCCTCGGCGAACGCGCCATGGCGATCCTCAAGTGCTGGCGACTCCTGCGGAAGCTCCGCTGCAGCACCACCCGAATCACCGCGGTCGTCCGAGCCGTCGTCGCCCTCGAACTCGCCAGCTGATCAAGATGGAAAAGGCTCACTGACCCTGCAAGTGCAGCAGCGCAGTTCAAACGCTCGGCGTCGTGAATCTCGCCATTGAAGAATCCCAGTTGGGCGAGCCAGTGCAGGGACATGGCTATTTCCGGCCGCCGCTGCTGCGTGTGCCAGGTCCTCGGCGTACTGGGGGTGTACTCGTCCTTCGCTGGACCATGACGTCCACTCGAGAGCCTTCGGGTGCTTCGCAGCAGCCGATTGGTTGCCCGCTCCGCGGTCCAAGCCCTGGCGACTCTCTCTCGTGGCGCGTTGGATCGAAGCGTGCTCCGTGGAGACCTGTCGGCCCATCCTTCGTTCGTGTACCGACTCACCGCCGCCGCGGGCCATTGGTCAGGGGCCCATTCCGTGCCGACCAAGATCCGGGCCATACGCGGACCAGCCACCTGCAGCTTGGCCGAATCGTGGCCGTTTCCGCTGGTCAGCGGCCACGCGAGGCGTGTACCACCAGCACACGAAGAATCTACTGGTGTCATACTCGCCGAAGAAGCTCGGCCTCTTCTAGAGTCCAACTGGTGCTTGCTACAACGCTCCTTGTTGCCGTCCTCGGACACTGGCCATCAACGCATTGGTCGTGGCGCGAACCCCTCGCCTGTGACGGTTGCAAGGACATCCCCCACAAGGGTTTGGCGGTGGCAGCCCTCGCCACCGCCACAGGTAGCGGTCTTGCCATTTGGCTCACGTCCCGATGAGGACCCTTCGGACAACCGGGCACCGAGCAGGGGAAGGGGGCTTGTGAAGCTTCCCCTTGATCGTGGACACCTGGAGACTGGGACATGAGCATCACGGGGAACTTCGTGTCGGGGTTGGCCCGGGGATCCGTCCGGCCTGCCTCGTCCCTCATTCGCCACCCACCACCGTATCCCCGTCGAACCGCAGCGACGCGATCCGCGACTCGCCGACCCACTCCCGGAGGGTGTCCAGTGCAGCGGGCTCAAGTTTCGTGGTGAAGAGAATGGCCAGGTCCTCTCTGGCCCGTGAGCATGCCACGTAGAAGAGGTTGCGTGCCCTGATGAACGCCTCAAGTTCCTTGTCCATCAGTTCGTCGCGCCGGGAGAAGATAGCCAGCATCTCGGGGATCTGGAAGCGGGAGTGTCCCTTGCTGACCACGGCGAGGACCCGGTCGAACTCCAGTCCCTTGACTCCATGTTGTGTGGCGAAGGGCGTGCCGCCGCCGAGGTGCTCGTTCAACGCCAGCAACTCCGCGTACGGCACCTGGCGCAGTTGTTGATACTCCTTCGACCGCGCCGCCCGGACTTCGGCCTTGTCGTCACTCACAGCGCCTCCGCTGAGCGGCGGATCTCCGACGTAGTTCGCCGAATACGGAACGTTGCCGGGCTCCGACAGCCCGATGAACTACCCGAGACCGGGAGTGCCGGTGCGGTTGCAGAACAAGTTCCAGGAGATGTCCTCGAAGTCGTCGGACTGGCCGAACGGCACCAGCGCGACGCCGTTGTAGGCCAGCCCGGCCCCGAACGGCTCGTTCTTCTCAGGTCCGGTGTTGTACTCGTCCAGGTACGTATTGACCGTCCACTGCGTACCGTTCCAGTACATGACGACCAGCTCACTGGTGCCGTTGGTGCCATAGATCACCGAGTGCCCGCCCCCGGTGGTCATCGTTTCCTCCCCGGGGCCGCCGGCAACCGTGACCGGCGTGTAGGCGACCCGGAGGTTGCCGGTGATCGGCGCGCTCGGGTTGCCGTTCAGGCCGTTGAAGAGCACCGGCGTGTCCAGCTGCCCGCTCTCGTCCAGCCGGCACGAGGCCACGTACCCGGACGGATCGGTCCAGAACAGGTAGATGCCGCCGGGCAGTTGCCACAGGTTCAGCACCGCGACGACGCCTCCGGAGCCCCCGCCCCCAGCTGCCACCCGTCCGACGGTGCGCCGGGTGGATCCTCCACCGACCAGTACCGGCCCGCGTTGGAGCACAGGTACTTCACCACCCCTGTTCCGTCCACGAAGAACGCCTCACAGAACCCTGTGCCCACCGGCGCGTTCCCGTCGTACGGGAAGGGGTTGCGGAATGGCGCGACCGGCGACGCGGCGCTGCCCACCTGAACGGGTGCAATCATGCCGAAGCTCCCACCGAAAGGCCCAGCTCGCGACCCTGCGGCATACCCTCCCTTCGCAGGGCGATCGGGAGCGGCTGTCGGGTCCGTCGCTGGCCAGGATTGCTTCAGATGTTCTCCCCGAACAGTCGGGGGTGGGCTGGGTGGCCCAGCCCATGCCTCAGATGGGCATGCCGCCGATCCGCCCTCTCCAGGGACCCGACGACAACGGCCCGGACCCCTCCGGTGCGGACCGCCAGCCCGGGGAAGGTGTTGTGCGCCGTCATGGTGGTGAGGACGGCGAGCGGCGCCAGGTCCCTGTCGCGGGCAGGGCGGGCAGGGCGGGCAGGGCGGGCAGGGCGGGCAGGAAACCCTGCGGCAGTGGCCGTCCGCGCTCACCTGGAGCTTGCTGGTGAACCCGCCGCGCGAGCGGCCCACGCCCTCTCCTGACCGGGCGGAAGAGGGGGCCGTCGTCGTCGAAGTTCCGTCACAGCCGAACGGAGTATTCAAAGGGGGAAGAAGCCCCTGGCCACAGCTTCGGTCACTCAGCAGCCCTCAGGAGAACTCGCGGGATGTCGCACAGACCGGCGGTGCCGTCGGTACGGCCGAAGGGTCTGAGCCAGTACCGGGAGTCAGGCCGCGGCGAGCGCCTGCTCGCGGTCCGGCGTCGTGACCTTGGGCTTCCTGTTCGGCAGCGAGAGCCGGAAGACCTTGTGCCACGCGGAGTACACCTGCTTGGGCAGCGGCCCGGTGACGTACTGCAGCTCGTACTTCTCGAACAGGGCGCGCACCTTCACCGCGACCTCGGCGTACCGGTTGCTCGGCAGGTCTGGGAACAGGTGGTGCTCGATCTGGTGCGACAGGTTGCCGGTCATGAAGTGCATGGCCTTGCTGCCGCTGATGTTCGCCGAGCCCATCATCTGGCGCAGGTACCACTGGCCGCGCGTCTCGCCCTCGATCGACCGGCGCTCGAAGACCTGCACGCCCTCGGGGAAGTGCCCGCACATGATCACCGAGTGGGACCAGATGTTGCGGACCAGGTTCGCGGTGAACGTGGCGGCGAGCGTGGTGAGGAACGACGGGCCCGAAAGGAGCGGGTGGATCACGTAGTCCTTGAGCACCTGCTTGCGGATCTTGCGGCCCACGGCCCTGGCCCGCACGCGGAACTCCGGGTTCTTGCGGCGGCGCTTGTGCAGATTCCTGCCGAGTTCCAGGTCGTAGGCGGCGATGCCGTACTCGAAGAAGCAGGCGTTGATGAAGTTCCACAGCGGCTGGCCGAGGTGGAACGGGCGCCATTTCTGGTCCTCGTCGACGCGCATGATGCCGTAGCCGAGGTCGTTGTCCTTGCCGATCACGTTGGTGTACGTGTGGTGCAGCTCGTTGTGCGAGTGCTTCCACTGCTCGGCCGGCGAGACGTGATCCCAGTCCCAGGTGGTGGAGTGGATCTTCGGGTCCCGCATCCAGTCCCACTGGCCGTGCAGGACGTTGTGGCCGATCTCCATGTTCTCCATGATCTTGGCCACGGACAGGCCGGCGGTGCCGATCAGCCACGCGGGCGGGAAGATCGAGAACAGCAGGACGCCCCTGCTGACCAGCTCGAGTTTGCGCTGCGCCGAGATGACCTTGCGGATGTAGGCGGCGTCCTTCTCCCCGCGGCCGGCGATCACCTCGTCGCGGATCGCATCCAGCTCGCGGCCGAGCTCCTCGATCTGCTCCGCGGTCAGGTGGGCGGTGGGGTCGATGGCGGTCAAGGTGCTCCTACCGTTCGATGTCGCAGGGGCCCGCCGCGGCGGACACGCAGGTCTGGATGAGGACGCCCGGCTCGGCTTCGGTGATCTCGCCGGTGCGCAGGTCGCGGACGGCGCCCGACGTGAGCGGTGTGACGCAGCCGAAGCAGATGCCCATGCGGCACCCGGACGGCATGAGTACGCCGGCCTCCTCGCCGACGTCCAGCAACGGCGTGGCGCCGTCCGCGTCGACGGTCCTGCCGGTGGTGCTGAACCTGACCCGGCCACCGTTGCCGCCGACGACAATGCTGGGGCGGAAACGTTCGGTGTGCAGGCGCTCCGGGACGCCGTGCTCGGTCCAGTGGTCCTCGGCGGCATCGAGCAGGCCCGCGGGCCCGCACGCCCAGGTCTCGCGCTCGGCCCAGTCAGGGACGAGTTCGCCCAGACGGGCGATGTCGAGCATGCCGTCCGTGTCGGTGTGCAGCTCGGTGAGACGCAGTTTCTTGTCCGCGACCAGGTCGTGCAGCTCGCTGCGGAAGATCACGTCGTGCGGCTGCGGTGCGGAGTGGACCATGACGACGTCGTCGAACTCGATGTCGCGCAGCATGCCCATCACCGGCGTGATGCCGCTGCCGGCCGTCAGGTAGAGCACCTTGGCGGGCTTGGCCTCCGGCAACACGAAGTCACCGGTCGCCTGGTCGAGCTGGATCAGCGTGCCTGGTTCCGCCCTGTGGACCAGGTGGTTGCTGACCTTGCCGTCCGGGATCGCCTTCACGGTGATCGTGATCCGGCCGTCCCGACGGTTCGTCGGTGAGGTGACCGAGTAGGCACGCCACAGGCGCACCCCGTCGACGTCGACCCCGATCCGCACGTACTGACCGGCTGTGTGGCCGCGCCAGCCCCGTCCCGGCCTGATCACGATGGTCGCGGCGTCACCCGTCTCGGGGTGCACGGCCTCGATGCGTCCCCGCAGGTCGCCGCCCGCACGCAGCGGGCTGACCAGGTCGAGGTAGTCCGACGGCAGCAGCGGCGTCGTGACCATCTCCAGCAGTTTCCACGCCCCACTGCGGAGGGCTGCACTCGTCATGCCCCCAGCTTGATGTGCTTCGGGAGGTAAAGTCCTGTCCGCAGGACGTGAATCTGATCAGTTGAATTGTTCGCAGGGAACAAAAACGTGAGCCATGCAGTCCGGAGGGCCAGCGAACTGGTCCTGGATGAGACGACAGTCACCGCGCTTCGGGCCGCGCTGAGGACCACCGCCGACGAGGTCGTCCAGGCGATCATCGACGAGGTCCCGTCCTACGCCAACGCGCTTTCGGGCCGCATGGGCGTCACCATCCGCCGGGCCGTCCGCACCGCCCTGGGCCACTACCTCGACCTCGCGAGCGGGAACGCCACGGGCGGCGACGCCGGCGACGCGGCCTACGAACTGGGCCGAGGCGAGGTCCGCGACGGCCGTTCGATGGACGCCCTGCTCAGCGCCTACCGGGTCGGCGCCCGCGTGGCCTGGCGAGGCCTGGCCGCAGGAGCCGTACCCGCAGGTCTGCCCGCCGCGCAGGTGGCCAAGTTCGCCGAGCTGACCTTCGCCTACATCGACGAGCTCTCCGCCGCGAGCGCCGCGGGCCACGCCGACGAACTGGCCGCGCGGGGCCGGGCCCACGAGCGCCACCTGGAACAGCTGGCCCGCGACCTCCTCTCCGGCGCGAGCCCGGACGTGCTCCTTGCCGCTGCGAGGCGGGCCGCGTGGCAGCCGCCGGCTTCGCTGACCGCAGTCCTGCTGCCCGCCGCCCAGGCCCGGCCGGCCTACCGCGCGCTCGACCCGGGCACCCTCGTCCTCGACGATCTTCCGGACGCCTCCGGCGTGCTGCTCGTCCCCGATGCCGACCGAGCGCATCTCCTGAGGCAGCTGCCCGACCGCACCGCCGTGGTCGGCCCGGCCCGGCCGTGGACGCGTGCGTCCGCCTCGTACGCACGAGCCGTACGTGCGCGCTCCCTCTCCTGCGACATCCGCGACACCGAGGACCACCTGCCCGAGCTGGTACTGAGCGCCGACGCGGACGCGTTCGCCGACCTGCGTGTCCGAGCCCTCGCACCGTTGCGGACCTTGTCGGCCGCGACCGCGCGGCGGCTCGAGGAGACGTTGCGGGCGTGGCTGCTGCACCAGGGCAGGCGGGACGAGGTGGCGGCGGCGTTGTTCGTCCACCCCCAGACCGTCCGGTACCGGATGTCGCAGCTGCGGGAGCTGTTTCCGGATCTCGGGTCGCCGCACCGGGTTCTCGAACTGACGCTGGCGGTCGGTCTCCGGGCGGGCTGACGTGTTCTTCGACCGTCCACGGCCCCGTCCCGGACCATTTCCGGACCAGCTCTCGCCAACGGTCCACGGCAGCTGCCCTTTCCCCAGGTCAGAGTGCGTGCAGCTGCTGTACCACCAGGAGACCAAGAACCTGCTGGTCAGCTACTCGCCGAAGAAGCTCGGGTTCTTCTAGGGGCATAAAAAGAGGCGCCTGACCTGGGCTTTTGCCCGTCAGGCGTCTCTCTCTCGCCGTCAAGGAACTTGGCGCAGTGCTGGCAGAGAACCCCGACGCTCTGACCCGCGCGGCGAGCACATTCGGCCGGGTCCACACCGGACTACAACCAGAACGAGAGAAACCTGCGTGTCATGCCCCCGTGGGGGCGGGGACCGCCGGGCTGGCCGTCACGGGGATCTTCTCGGGACCCGACGTCGACTCTCCCTTGACGCAGGTGAAGCTCGTCTCCGTCCTCGTCATCGCCCTGAACTGACTGGCAGCAACCGTCCCGTCGCACCGTCTCTCCCCCTCCGACGGGAGAAGACCGGGGCCGACGGCATTGTTCGCCGGCGCTGCGATGGCTGCGCTTTCGCGGGCCGGCGGGTGAACCGCCCTGGTCATCGGCTTCCTCGACAGCAGGACGTGACCTCTCTTTCGTAGGCCGGCCGGGCAGCTGGTTCGCCCCGTCCGCCAGGCGGGACGGTCGCCAGAGGGAACCCGGTGGGAATCCGGGACTGCCCCGCAGCGGTGAGCGGGAACGACCGCCGACATACGCACTGGGACCGCCGTACCGGGCCCGGGCCCGGGAAGCGACGGCCAGTAGGAGTCCTCCACAAGGAGGACGTGCCCGCGAGTCCGAAGACCTGGCCGCGAAGCTCCTGCGGTGGACCTTGGTCGTGACGTGACACCGTCTGCCAGGAGCTTCGTCGCTGCGCAGGAGCGTCCAACTCGTGGCTGCCACGACCGGGCTGGAAAAGGCTCCGTGTGGCGAGGAGCCGAGCAACCTGTGCCGGATCGGGAAGCGCGGCTGGGTCAATCACCCGAGGTGGCCGTCCCCTGTTCAGCAACCTCAGTCGCCGTCCAGCAGGAACCTCAGCCCCCGGGCAAGCCGCTCGTACTCCGCGGGGCGGTTGTAGATCTGGCCGCAGATACGGATCCCGCCGCCTCCCGGCCACGGCCAGACCAGGACCCGGCAGCCGACCCTGGCCATGATCTCTTCACGCAGAGCCTCCGCCTCCGGTCTGGTCCGGGCGAACCGCGGCGGCAGCCGCAGGGCACGCAGGGCGAGCCGGTCGTCCGCCGGCAGCGGGGTCACCCCCGGCAACTTGGCCAGCAGCCCGGCGCCGTGGGCCGCGAGGGCACTGTTGTGGGCCCGTACCCGCTCCGCGCCGAGTGCGGCGAGCAGGTCCAGGCCGTCGGCCGCGGCGAGCAGGCCCGTGTAGTCCGCGGTGCCCCGGTACTCCACGGCGCGCGGGAAGCCCCGGTGGTCCTCCCAGGACGGAACAGGCGCAGGCACCCGATCCCGCAGGGCGGGCGCGACCGCGAGGACGGCGGAGCCCGAGGGCGCGTACGCCCACTTGTGCAGGTTGCCGAACCATACGTCCGGCCGGCCGGCCAGCGGGGCGGCAAGCATGCCAGGCGCGTGGGCGCCGTCCACGACGGTGGTCACCCCGCGATCGGCGAGGTCGGCGAGAAGCCGTGGCCCGGCGACGATCCGGGCCGTGGGTGAGGTGATCTGATCGACTACCGCCACCCGGGTACGGGGAGTGACCGCGGCGAGCACCGCTTCGCGTACCGCGTCCTCGTCCGGCAGCAGCGGGTGGAGCGGGACGGTGACGAGCCGGGCCCTGCGCGCGGCGGCCTCGACCACGGTGCCGTAGCCGTGGTCGGTGACCAGGACCTCGTCGTCGGGACCAAGCCCGAGCGCGTCCAGGGCCAGGTGCGCGGCCTCGGTCGCGTTCGTCACCAGCGCCATGCCCTCCGGGTCGGTGCCGAAGTGCGCGGCGATCCGGGCCCGCGCGGCGGCGAGCCGGTCCGGGACGCCGAGGAAGAAGGCGTCGGGGTCGGCGGCTGCCTCGTCCGCGATGCGGCGGTGTTCTCGCGCGACCGGGAGCGGGACGGAGCCGAAGGAGCCGTGGTTGAGGTGGGCCACCCGCGCGTCGAGCCGGAAGAGCTCGGCACCGCCGGGGAAGACCCCGGCGGGCGCGGGCCCGTCGGTACCGACAGGCACCGGGCCGTCGGTACGGAGGGGTGCCGGACCGCTCGCACCGCCGGGCGCGGCGTCGACCGTCCGGCCCGGCGCGGCGTCGACCGTACCGCCGGGCGCGGTGTCGCTCGTACCGGCCGGCGTGCTCATCGGGTCTCGGCCGTGGCCGTGTGGCCGGGGGCCACCCTGACGCGGACGGTCGTGTAGACGGCGCCGTCGATCATCCTGGTCTCGGCCGGGCGGGCGACGCCGTCGACGGTGACGGTGTCGTGGTGGCCGGCGAATCGTGCCTCCCAGGTGTACGGGGCGGAGCCCGAGGTGTGGGTGAGCGTGGAACGGTGGGCGCCCTCGTGCTTGAGCGCGAAGGCCGAGTCACCGATCCGCAGGGCCTCCACGGCGAGCCATGCCATGCCGGAGGGCAGGCGGGACTGGGTGGTGAGCAGACGCGCAGGGGCGTTCGGTGTGACGCCCATGAGGCCCTGGACGGTCTGGGCGATCAGGGTGAAGGACACCTCGGGGTAGTCGCCGTTGGTGCCCTGGCGGGTGTTGACGTGCTGGACGTCCTTCTGGGCGTAGACGCGCCGCATCCACTTCCAGGCGGTGTCCGGACGGTTGTTGGTGAAGAAGGTGTCGGGGAGGTAGGTGAGGGCCTCGACGTTCTCGGGGCGGCCCTCGCCCTCGGCCTGGGCGTCGACGTAGTCGAGGTATGCCTCGCGCCGGGCGCCGGGCTCGATGATCTGCTTCATCGGCATGAACCAGCTGTTCTCCTTGCCCCAGCCGGTCAGAGCCCGCCCGTCGACGGTGTAGCCGCGGACCATGTCGGCGGCCGAACCGTCGCCGCTCCAGGTCGTGTTGAAGTACGTGTGGAGTTCGCGGGCCCGGTGGGCGAAGTCGGTGGCCGTGCGGGCGTCGCCCTTGGCGCGGGCCAGCGCGGCCATCGCCCGGTATGCCTGGTATTGGGAGCCGATGGCGTCTCCGGCCTCGACGAGCGGCTCGTCGCTCTGCTCGTTGTAGCTGGCCACGCCCTGGAAGATACCTCTCCCGGTGCCCTCGGCGACCTTCACCCGGTCGCCGTTGTCCTTCCTGCCGTCGTGGAGGGTGACGAACTCCTCGGTGGCGTGCCGGTAGAAGTCCCACAGCACCGGGTCGTCGAGGTAGCTCCGGTCACCGGTCCAGCGGTACGCCTCCTCGGCCTTCTGTACGAGCTCGAAGACCGCGGGGACCTCACGGACGAAGAGGTCGGGGCGGCGGTAGTCGATGGACAGGTAGGTGCGGTTGTCGAAGTTGAGCGCCCAGACGGGGTAGTAGGCATGCTCGGCGGTGGCGGACGCGGCGAAGGCGCGCAGCATCGCCTTGTTCTCGGCGTGCAGTCCGAGCACACCGGCGCCGGCGAGCTGGTGGGTCATGTCCCGGGAGTAGTAGCCGCTGCGGTTGGCGTAGCCGGCCCAGTAGGAGGGGGCGTAGACGCCGGTGCCGGTGCCGCCGGTCTGGCGCTCGTCCGCGTTCAGCGGCCCCGGTGTGCCCGGGAGGTGGACCCAGCTGCCCGCCTTGCGGGTGGCCCAGGCGAACATCTCGCCGGCCTCAGGGTCGCTGGAGGTGATCCGGGGGTTCGCGGGGGTGGCCGGCGAGACCATGACGTCGTCGGCGTTGACCCAGCTCCGGCCGGACTCGAAGGCGATCTCCAGGCGGTCGCCGGGGCGAGGGTGACCGGGCCGAGGGTGTGGCGGCGGTACTGGGCGGCGGCGGGCAGGTCGAGCGAGGCGGCCGGAGAGCCGTTGACGCGCAGGACGTACCGGCCGCCCGGGCCGCCGGTGGCGATCCAGGCGGAGATCGCGTAGGAGCCGTGGCCGGCGGCCGTCACCGTCTGGGAGACCTTCATGCCGCTGCCCGCATCCAGGTACGCGAGCCGGGCACCGGCGTGCGGGTAGTTGACGGCGGTCCCCGTGCCCGGGGTGAACTCCCAGCCGCTCCCCCCGGCTTCGAAGCCGGGGTCGCTCACGGTGAGGAGCGCCGGGGCAGTGGGCGCGGCCTCGGTCTCGGCAGCGGGGGCCGCCGGGGCGACCGCGAGTGGGGCCAGCGCGGCAAGCAGGGCGGTCGCGGATCTGAGAGCCAGGCGGGAACGCGTCATGGGGATCTCCCGGAGCGTGGGTGGACTCGGCGCGCGGCACGCTAGCAATCCCCACAGCGGCTTGCAATGGTTCTCACAGTCGTTGAACGACGACTCAACCGAAAGTTTTCATCGATCCATTGCAAGTACAGAGAGGCGCTTGTACTGTCCCGGCTCATGACACAGAGCGACCGCAACGGAGCGGACAGACCGATCGGACGCAGAGGCGTCCTGCGCACGGGCGGCGCCCTCGCCGCCACCGGCCTCGGGGGCCTCGCCCTCTCCGCCTGCACCGGCACCGGCACCGGCACGGGTGGAGGCACGGGCCGGGCCGGCGATCCCAAGAAGGGCGAGATCACCGTCTGGTCCTGGCAGGGGCCCGCCACCGAACTCAAGGCCCTCCTGCCGGACTTCAACCGGGTCTACCCGGACATCAGGGTCACGGTCCAGGACATCGGGAACCCGGCCATCTGGGACAAGATCACCACCGGTCTGGCCGCGGGCGGCCAGGGGCTCGCCGACGTCCTCCACATAGGCGTCGACTACCTTCCCGGCTACGTCGAGCGATTCCCCGGCGGCCTCGCCGACCTCGGCCCACTCGGCGCCACCCGGCACAAGGACGCCTTCGCCTCCGGCCTCTGGCAGACCGTCTGCCCCGACGGCAAGCGTGTGAACGCCCTGCCCTGGGAGGCCAATTCAGCCGGCTTCTACTACCGCGCCGACCTCTTCGAGAAGGCGGGCGTCGACGCCGAGGCCCTCCAGACCTGGGACGAGACGATCGAGGCCGGCAAGCGCCTCAAGGCCAAGACCGGCGTCCACCTCCTCGGCATCGACAAGCCGGCCTCCCAGCCCGACGCCGCCAACTTCTTCCAGATGCTGCTCCAGCTCCAGGGCGCCTTCTACTTCGACCTCGAAGGCCGGGTCACCCTCGACTCGCCCGAGGCCGTGCGGGCCATGACGCTGGTCAAGACCATGAACGACGCCGGTCTCGTCAGCGACCTCGCCGGCGGCTGGAACGCCCTCATGAGCTCCCTCAAACAGGGCACCAACGCCGTCGTGCCCTGGCCCACGTGGTTCGGGGGCATCGTCGAGGAGCAGGTGCCCGCCGAGGCCGGCAAGTGGAAGGTGCGGCTCCCGCCCGCCGTACGCCGCGGCGGCCCCACCGCCGCCACCGTGAACTCCACCCACCTCGCCGTCGCAGGCAGCAGCAGGCACCAGGCGGCCGCCTGGTGCTTCGTCGAGTTCGCCCTCACCCGCCCCGCCTCCCAGGTGCGGATCTACCGGGGCAAGGGCATCGCCCCCGCGCTCATGAAGGCTTACGACGACGCCGTGTTCCACGAGCCCTCGGCCTTCTTCAGCGGCCAGAAGAAGGGCGAGATCTTCCTCGCCGCCCTCAAGGCGCCCTCCCCGGCCGTGAACTACACCTCCGACTACGCCCGCGCTCTCAAGCTGATCACCGACGCGCAGTCCAGGGTCCTCCTCAAGGGCGCCGACCCGGCGACCGTGCTCCGCGAGGCGGCCGCCGAACTCGTCCGCCAGACCGGCCGGAAGGCCGCCCGATGAACCTGGCCACACCGCTCCCGGCCGCCGCCCGCCCCCGGCGGCGCGGCCGGGCGGCTCCGTACCTCTTCGTACTGCCGGCCCTTCTGCTCTTCTCCGTCTTCAAGCTCTACCCGATCGGCTGGTCCTTCGTGATCAGCCTGCACCGCACCGTCGCGGGCACGGAGACCTTCGTCGGCTCCGACAACTACCGGCGGCTGCTCGACGACCCGTTGCTGTGGACCGCGCTCCGCAACACGGCGATCGTCCTGGCCGTACAGGTCCCGCTGATGCTGGCCCTCGCCACTGCTCTCGCCGTCGCCCTGAACTCCACGCTCCTGCGCGGCCGCCCGGTCTTCCGGCTGGGCTTCTTCCTTCCGATGGTCACCGGCCTCGTCGCGTACGGCATCGTCTTCTCCGTCCTCCTCAACAAGGACTACGGCCTCGTCAACTGGCTGCTCGGCCTCGTCGGCGTCGCCCCCGTGCCCTGGCTCACCGACGGCCTGTGGGCCCGGATCTCCCTGAGTCTCGCCCTCACCTGGCACTACACCGGCTACAACGCCGTCATCCTGCTCGCCCGCCTCCAGACCGTGCCCGCGGAGCTGTACGACGCCGCCGCCGTCGACGGGGCCGGCGCCCTCGCCGCGTTCCGTCACGTCACCCTGCCCGGGCTGCGCCCCGCGCTGCTGCTCACCACTGTCCTGTCCACCATCGGCACGCTGCAGCTCTTCGACGAGCCGACGGTCCTCACCGGCGGCGGCCCCGACAACGCCACCCTCACCATCGGCGTGTACCTCTACCGCAACGCCTTCACCTACGCGGACTTCGGCTACGCCTCCGCCCTCGCCTACGCCCTCACCCTGCTCATCGGCCTCCTCGGCCTGGTCCAGTTCCGCCTCCTGGGAGACAAGTCGTGAGACACGCCATGACGAACCGGGCCCCGGGCCGGCGGGCCGGCCGCTCGCTCCTGCTCACCTCCGGCCTCGCGATCGCCCTCGCCGCCGTCGCCGTGCCCTTCTACTGGCTCGTCGTCGGCGCCACCCACAGCTCGCGCGAACTCTTCACGAGCCCGCCGCCGCTGCTCCCCGGCGGCCACCTCGCCGAGAACCTCGCCACCCTCCAGGACACCGCCCACTTCGGCCGGGTCGTCCTCAACTCCCTCGGCATCGCCAGTGTGTACACGCTGCTCGCGGGCACGGTCTGCACCCTCGCCGGATACGGCTTCGCCACCTATCGCTTCCGCGGCCGCGAGGTCCTCTTCGGGCTGCTCATGCTGGGCCTCGTCGTGCCCACCCAGATCACCCTTGTGCCGCTCTTCCGCATGATGGCCGGGCTCCAATGGCTCGGCACCTACCAGGCCGTCATCGCCCCCAACCTCGCCCTGCCCTTCGGCATCTTCCTCATGCGGCAGTCCATGGCGGCGCTCCCGAAGGAGCTGCTCGACTCCGGCCGCATGGACGGCTGCGGTGAGCGGCGGCTCTTCCTGAGGGTCGCGCTGCCGCCGATGCGGCCCGCCCTCGCGGCCCTCTCGATCTTCCTCTTCCTCTACCAGTGGAACGACTTCGTGTGGCCGCTGATCGTGCTGCGCGACGAGCTCACCTTCACCATCCCCGTCGCCCTCGCCTCCCTCCAGGGACTCGACGAGACCGACTACGGCGCCATCCTCGCCGGAACCTCGGTCGCCGCCGTCCCCATGGCGGTCGTCTTCCTGCTCCTCCAGCGTCACTTCGTCTCCGGCCTCCTCGCGGGCGCCGTCAAGGAATGACCATGACTCTCCAGGCCCGGGCCGACGAGCCCGTAACCACCGCGCACGAGACCCCGGTGCCCTCCGAACCCCTTCACGACGGGGTCTCGATCGCCCTCCTCTCCCCCGGCACCACCCCCTCCCGGACCCTGACCCCCCTCCCGGACGGACTGCTCGCCCTCGACGTCCACGCCCCCGGCGTCCCCGTCGAGATCCGCCTCTCCGTCCCCCTCGGCGACGCAGCCGGCTACTGGCATCCGCAGGGCGGCTGGCGCCGCACCCTCGTCCCCGACTGGGCCGGGCGGGCCGCTACCTGCCTCGTCGACGGCCCCGCCGCCGGCTCCCTGTACGAGCACTCCGGCGCCACCCTCCTCACCTGGGCCGCCGCCGACCCCGTCACCGAGGCCACGATCCGCTTCGGCGTCTCCGAGGAGAACGACACCCACGTCGTCCACCTCCGGCTGCCCGCCGCCGACCGCCCCCACCGTCTGCTGCTCGCGCCCCGCGCGCCCTCCGTCGCCGCCGCCCTGCGCCCGATCCGCGCCCACCTCGCCGCCGCCCACCCCCCGATGCACGTCCCGGACACGGCCCGCGTCCCCGTCTACTCCACCTGGTACGCCTTCAACCAGAACGTCACCGCCGCCGCCGTCGAGAGCCAGGCCGCACTCGCAGCCGAGCTCGGCTGCGGGGCGCTGATCCTCGACGACGGCTGGCAGGCGTACGGCAACGGCCGCGGCTACGCGGGCGTCGGCGACTGGCGGCCCGATCCCGCGAAGTTTCCCGACCTCGCCGCGCACGTGGCCGCCGTCCGCGCCCACGGCCTGTGTCACCTCCTCTGGGTGGCGCCCCTGCTGCTCGGCCCGCAGGCCGACTGCCACGACCGGTGGGCCACCGCGGCCCCCCGCCCCGCCACCGTGCCCGGCGCCCACGTCCTCGATCCCCGCCGCCCCGAGGTGCGCCGGCACGTCGTCGACCTGTGTGTCTCCCTCGTCCGCGACTACGGACTCGACGGGCTGAAGCTCGACTTCCTCGACGAGGCCGCCGTCTACGCGGGCGACGGCGGCGGCGACGTCGGCCACGCCATGACCCTGCTCCTCGACAGGCTGCGGCAGGAACTCGAGGCCGTCCGGCCCGGAATCCTGCTGGAGCTGCGCCAGCCGTACACGGGACCCGGCATGGCCCCGTACGGGAACATGCTGCGTTCCTTCGACTGTCCGGCGGACGCCACCGCCAACCGGGTGAACACGCTCGACACCGCTCTCCTTGCGGTCGGCGGCGCCGTCCACTCCGACATGCTCATGTGGTCGCACAGCGCCGGTACCGAGGCCGTGGCCAGGCAGTTGATCGGGGCCCTGCACTCCGTACCGCAGATCTCCGTACGCCTCGACGAGGTGCCCCGGGAGCACCGGGAGACCGTGCGGTTCTGGCTCGGGTGGTGGCGGCGGCACCGCGAGCTGATCCTCGACGGCGAGACCGAGCCGGGGCGGCCCGACGAGCTGTACCCGCTGGTGCACTCGGCCCTGGGCGAGGAGTGCCTGATCAGCGTGCACGGCGACCGGGTCGCAACCCTCGACACGGCCGCGTACCGGACCTTCCACCTGGTGAACGGTTCCGGCCGGGACCGGGTGATGGCCGATGTCATCGGCGGCGGACCGGTGAGGGCCCGGGTCCACGGTCCCGACGGCCGTATGATGAATGATCCACTGACGCTCCTGCCCGACGGACCACGGCCCCTGGCCGTCCCGCGCGGCGGCCTGGTGTCGCTCACACTCATGGAAGGACCGCGATGAAGGTCGGCATCACCGACGTCGCAGCCCGCGCACAGGTCAGTGAGGCCACCGTCAGCCGGGTGATCAACCGGCGCCAGGGGGTGTCCCGCAAGACACGCGAGGTGGTCGAGCGGGCCATGGCCGAACTCGGTTACGAGCGCCCCACCCAGGGCCAGCTGGTGGCGGTCGTCACCGAATTCGTCTCGAACCCGTTCTTCGCCGACGTCGCCGAGCGGATCGAGTCCGCACTCGCCCCCCACGGCCTCAAGACCGTCCTGTGTCCCGTCTTCCCCGGCGGCGTCCAGGAACTGGACTTCCTCACCGCGCTCATCGACAAGGGCGTGGCCGCCGTGGTCTTCCTCTCCGCCTCCAACACGGTCGAGGGTGCCGACACCGAGAGCTACGAGCTGCTGCGCCAGCGTCGCGTCCCCTATGTCGGCATCAACGGCGAGTTCGCCGACGGCGTGCCCGTTCCCGTCTACTCCACCGACGACGCCCTCGCCGCCGAGTTGGCTGTCGACCATCTCCACCGGCTCGGCCACCGCCGCATCGGCATGGCCTCCGGCCCCGCCGGGAACCGGCCCGCCGACCGGCGGGTGCGCGGTTTCGTCGAGGCGATGGCCCGGCGTGGCGCCGAGGACGCCGAACGGTGGGTCGTCCGCCAGTCCTACACCGTCGAAGGCGGGCAGGCCGCCGCCGCGGCCCTCGTGGCGCAGGGCGCCACCGCCATCGTCGCCGCCAGCGACTACATGGCCCTCGGCGCCATCCGGGGCATCCGGCGGCAGGGCCTCTCCGTGCCCGCGGACGTCTCGGTGGTCGGTTACGACGGCTCGGCCGTCACCGAGTTCACCGACCCCACGCTCACCACCGTCCGCCAGCCGGCCGACCGGCTCGCCCTGGAGGTGGGCCGCAGCGTCCTCGCCCTGGTCAGCAACCGCGAGGTGCCGACCGGCGAACTCCTCTTCGACCCGGAACTGGTGATCCGAGCCTCCACGGGACCGGTGCCGGGCACCTAGTGCGGGTCGGTGTCCGCCGAGGGCTGTGGTGCGGGCGGGATGACCGGCCGGTCATCCCGGCCTCGCCGAATGTGCGGTAGCGGTCGGCCCAACGCTGGGCCGTGGTGGGTGAGACCTGGAAGCGCTCGGCCGGCCGGCCGTCCTCGACCATACAACGGGCCGGCCGGACGCAGACGTCCGGTCTCGGTCAGGGGTGCACTACGGTGGGGCACGAGGGCCTTTCTGGTCGCCGGTGCAGATGTCGCAATCCACACCAGGCCGGAAGGCCCTCACCCATTTCAAGATGCCCCAGCCGAGACCTCTATCGCCCGTCCACGACCTCCCGGGACAGAACACCTAGCCCTCCCGGTACCACCTGGGCCCGAAGCTGTTCGGGAATGCCACAGGCTCGCCGCCCAAGTGTCCCGTTTCGTCAGGACGACGAGCGCCGCGAGAGAACCTCGATGCTCTGGCCCGCGCGTCGAGCGCATTCGGCCGGGTCCACACCGGAGTACCACCAGAACGAGATACCTGCGTGCCTGAGGTCGCAGGGCCGTTCGGCCGGCCCGGAGGTGAGCTCCATTCGTGTCAGCACGTACTTCCGCGCCCGCGCCCACGTCGTGCCGTAGGCCGCCGGGTCCACGTAGTCGCCGGCCTGGTTCCTGGACAGCCGACCGTCCGGTGCCACGCCGAAGCGTTCGATGTGCGCACGGAGGATCCGTACGAACTGCGGCGGGATGGGCACGGGGCGAGTCGCGGTAGCTGCGCGGCGCTTGAGCGAGGGCACCTCATGCACCACACCGTCACCACCCGGATGGAGGACTCCAGCGGGCCGGCCTCCGACCGGATGGGGGCGCACCGGGCTGGGGCGGCGTGTCGGCGGGCGGTGCCCGGGCCGATCGGCGGACCCGTCGGTCGGGCTAGTCCCGCGTGCGGGTCGCGGTGGACGGCGCTTGTCTGAAGAAGTGTCGTTCCACGCCAGGAGACGTACGCGACCGGGAGGCGCCAGGACATGCAGCCGCAGTTCAGGACACAGAACATCGCGTCGACCCGTGGATTCCTTTCGGTCGGCGAATGCGCCGACGTCATCAGGGCCATGGCCCAGGCGCCGCGGGAGCCGGCTCAGATCGTGCGCGCGGGCGAATCGATCCTGGACGAGTCGCTGCGCCTGTGCTTCGACCACCACTTCCCGGAGGACTTCAAGCGCCGCGTCGGCGAGCGCATGACGTCCTATTTCGTCGACCACCGCGCGGACTTCGACTCGGACGCGGACTATTTGTACGGCCCGTACTTCATGTCGTACGAGAAAGGCAGCTACTTCCGCGCGCACCGGGATGTGGCCAACCACAAGGACGATCCGCCCCGGCTGGCCGCCCACCGGTGGTCGCTGCTGCTCTACCTCAACGGGCGCGACGGCAGCGAGGCTCTGCCGGCCTTCGACGGCGGCGCGCTCACCGTCTACGAGACCGACCCGGGCCTGCGCGACCGCCGGGTGGTCGTGGTACCCGAGCCCGGCATGCTGGTGTTGTTCCGGTCCTCCCTGATGCACGAGGTGGCGACCGTGCGCGACGGCACGCGGTACGCGGTCGCAGGGTGGATGTCCCGTGCAGACTCCCCCGCCCTCGCAGGCCCGCGATGACCCACCACTCCCCCGCGAACGAGTCGGTCCGGATGACGGTGACGAAGGAGACCGACGTCGAAACACGGACCGCGCTCGCCGCGTTCTGCCGCCGCAACCGGTTTCCGTACCTCTATTCCGAGGTCCTCGAACCGCTGCTGTCCCGGGGCGGCCTGGTGCTGGCGCTGGCCGTGACGGAGCGGCCCTGGCCGCCCAAGGGCATCGGATCGCAGACCGTCGAGGCCGTGGGCATCGCCATGATCGGCAGCGAGGACCGGGCCCATCTCACCCCCGTCCTGACGGACCGGCGGAACGCCACCAACATCGGGCTCGTCGGCGCCGTGACCAAGCAGCTGTTGGAACATCTGCGCGAGGCGAACGTACCGTCGGTCGGATATCTGGTCCGCCAGGGCGACCGGGCTCTCGAGCGCGTGCTCGAGCAGGCCGGTTTCGCCGAGGCCGACTTCCAGTCGTCCACCGAGTTCGCCGACTACCTGGAATTCTCCGCAGCGCCGCAGAAGGTGCTCGACACGCTGAGCCTGGGCCGGCTGAGGCTCGGCGACCTGCTGGCACTCGGCCTGGACGGCGGCGAGCTCGACCGGCTGAGCTCCTACCACTTCGCACTGAACGCCGGACTCACGGCCTATCTGCAGGATTCGATCCGGTACGCGGCCATGCTGCCGGGCCTGATCGACCTGATCGCCACGTCTCCTCCCGGCGGAGTTCCGCCCGGCACGCCCGGCCCCCCAGTGGAATGATCCGCACGGCGCCCGGGGTGGGGCGAGGGCCTCTTGAGCGGCCGGTGACCGTTTCCCTGGTGATCGCGAGCCTGGACGAGGGCGCGGAGCTGCACGAGACCCTGAGGTCCGTGTTCGCCGGGTCGGACGTCGCCGACGAGACCATCGTCATCGACGACGGCGGCACCGACGGCAGTTGTGCCGCCTTGGAGCGGGAGGAGTGGCGCGCGCGAGGGGTCGTGGTACGCCGCATCCCGCGCAGCGGCGTCGCGGCGGCCCGCAACGCGGGCGCCCGGCTCGCCCGGGGCACGCACCTGCTGTTCCTGGACGCGCACTGCCGGCTGGAGCGGGACTGCCTCGGCCGACTGCGGGCCTCGCTGGCCGCCGGACCCGATGCCGTCCTCGCACCCGGCCTGCGCGACTTCGGCGGCACGGCGCTGGGCTGCGGCGCCCGCCTGATCGACGCCGACTTGCGGGTGCGCTGGCTGCCGCCGGGGCCGGACGGCGCCCCGCACCCGGTGCCCGTCGCACCGGGCGGCTGCCTGGCCGTGCGGCGAGCGGTGTTCGAGCGGCTCGGCGGCTTCGGGGCCTTTCGCGAGCTGGGGCTTGAGGATGTCGACTTCAGCCTGCGGGCCTGGCGCGCCGGGATCGACGTGCTGGCCGTCCCGTCGGCACGACTGGAGCACCGATTCCGTCCGTACCCGCCCTACCGTCTGGGCTCCGCGAGCCGCGCGTACAACGTGGCACGGGTGGCCCTCGTCCATTTCGACGGGTCGCGCCGCGAGGAGTGCCTGCGCAAGGTGATCGGTACGCCCAGGGCCGCGGAGGTGCTGATCGAGGCGTTCGCGAGCGACTGGGAGGTGCAACGATGCGCCGTCGCGGCGGCGAGTGTGCGCTCCGCCGAGGCGTTCTTCGAGAGGTTCGGCGACTGGAGGTGAGGCCTGTCCAGCGTGCGCTGTGCCGCCTCGCGGGCGCTCCGGGCCGGATCCTCCGTGAGGACCCGCCCACAGAGTGACCTCCCGGGCATCAGGCCGGGGCGCAGGGCAATGGCGAGGCACCCGCTCTCACCGGCCTCGTCGAGGGGCACCGGTTCTCGATCCGCCGTCCGCTCCCACGGCATTCCGCCTGCCGTCGCACCCGCTCCCCGTCTCCCCGGGGACCACGAGCTCCAAGATCCGGACCGTTTCCGGACCAACCCCCTTCAAGGAACCGCACGAGCTACTGTTTTCGCTGGTCGGCTTGGGTGCGACTGCTGTACCACCAGCAGACCAAGAACCTTCTCGTGTCGTACTCGGCGAAGAAGCTCGGCTTCTTCTAGGGACACACAAAGAGGCGCCTGACCTAAGCTTTTGCCCGTCAGGCGCCTCTCGCTCGCCTCGCACATAAAGGGGTCGCGTTTGCACCGAAACTCCCAGTTCATCCCACCGGTGTCCCACTCCTGACCAGGACTTCCGGACCAGTCACGGGCCAAAACCCCGGCACCGCTGCCCCAGCTACCCGATACCTTCCACCTGGGGCTGGTCATGAAGATCGCCGAGGCTCGTGTGACGACGGGGCGCACCGACCTGCTCCTGCGTCCGCAAGGCCGGCAGCCGGAAGCCGAGATCGTGCGCGGAGTACGGGAAGAGGAGTGGGCGGCGCACTCCTCGGGCCGGCCGCTGTACGCGGGCGTCAGCTGCCTGCTCGTGCCCATGGAGTGCCTGACCGGCGCCGCCTACACCCGCAAGGCCGAGGCCCTGGGGCTGACCGGCGAGCGGGAGCCTCTCATGGGCCGCGTCGCCTGCCGCTACCAGGACTGGCGGATCGGCGTCGCCAGCCAGTGGGCCCAGCGGTGGGTCGACCGGAACTTCAGCCTCAAGAGCCTGGAGAAGATCCTCGACGGTCTCCCGCGGCATGCGGTCCGGCAGGTGGCTTTGATCACGAGTCTTGGTTCTGGCTCAGCTTCCGTGCAACGGCGACTCCGAGTGACGTCCGGGTGTCTCTGAACAGCTCCGGAAGTCGCCCGAAAATCAGCCGTCGGCTTGGTGGTTGGGCTGAAGGTCCGGGGCTTGGAAGAGGTCTTGCTCCGGTTGAAGGAGCTGTTGTCTCCGTCGGTCCCGGACATCGAGGTGCTGTCGGTAGACGTGAATATCGAGATAGTGCGCGTTGACGCGCGGTGCTCGGCGGTCGGTGCCGCATGCCCGGGGTGCGGAGCCTGGTCGACCCAGCTGTCGCCGTACTCGTTGAAGTGCCCAGCCAGGTACGGATGAACGTGCTCAGCTTGGTGGATGGCAACCTGTCGGCCTTGTTGCGGGGACCTCAGGAAAGGGGCCCCATGTTGCTCGGGCTGGAGAGAACGGATGATCGACTCATGGCCATGAACCGAGGTGCTTTTGGCGACGTCCCGTTGACCACGCTCTTCCCTTTCCTGTCGCCTGCCGACGTGGAGTCCCTGAGGCATGCGGCTCGGGCAGTCGATGCGGCTCGCGTCGACGGAGGAGGGGTGGAGTGGGAATGGGCACCGCAGCACGCGGTCTTCCCGGGCACGCAGCCGTGGACGCCGATCGTTCTCGGCCTGGATGTCATTGAGCATGCGACTGGGGTCGATCAGCTGGAGTTCCAGCTTGAGGTGGTGTGGACAGACCGGGGCCGGCTCGCAGTCGACGCGGCAGTGATCGTGGCCTGCTGGTGCGATACCGATCACGCCACCCATGACGTCGACGCGCTCAGGCTTGTCGTCGGCGAGGAGAACTCGCTGACTGGCGCCTTCCAAACAGGCGCTGAGCGAGTGATCGGCTGGATGACCGACCCTCGTGACGCGGACTACTGGCGTGTCCAAGCGGGACTGCCCGCCCGCCGGCATTGCCAGGAAGCTGGCGGGTCGACGACGGGGATTGCCTGCGGTCAGGCCACGTTCGTGTCGCGTTCGATGGCGGCGAGCCGGTTCTTGAGCCGGTAGCTCGGACTGTTCATCGAGACGACATCGCGGTGATGCAGGAGCCGGTCGAGGATGGCCGTGGCGAGGACTTCGTCGCCGAACACCTGTCCCCACTCATCTGGGGCTGGCACATGTTCCTTCTTGAGGATCTCTGCTGCCACCGGCCCGTATCCACCTTCTGCGGTCCTCGTTGGTCTTCACGGTGGCGCTCAGGTCTTCCAGGTGCCAGGAGTGCGACAGCGATCCGAAGCACGCGTCCACCCTCCCTCACGGGATCTTCCCCACATCACAGACGGTCGACGAATCAATGGGATGCGCCCACACGATGGGCCCATCCGGGGACTTCCCCCGCCGCCACTTGTCCCTTAGAGATTCCGCGGGTAGAGGACAAGGCGTCATGGTCGGCGGGCTGGCCGTGCGTCCCAGCGTTGGCCGGTCCAGGCTTCGCGGATGAGGCGTCGGATCACGATGATCGCGGTCATCAACGCGAGCAGTGCGTTGATGACGGCCGCTCGACGTTCCGTGCAGGAAAGGGTGAAGTTGAAGCCGCGGCTGTACCAGAAGTTGGTGCGCTCGACGACCCAGCGGCGAGTGTGGTTGATCGGGATCACGACGCCCTTGGGCTGGATCCGCCACTCGCAGCCGAGATCGGTCAGCAGTTTGCGGGTGACCGTGGAGTCGTAGCCCGCGTCAAGGTACACCGTGATCTGCTCAGGCAAGGCGAGCTCGAAACGCGCGAGCTTCTCTGGCGTCGGGCGCAGCAACGGGGAGTCATGCCTGTTCGCGACGGTCACGACACAGCCCAGCGGGATCCCGCGTCCGTCGGTCATCCGCGACCACTTGATCCCGAGTTTTCCTCGGTCAATCGGTGATTTCCCGGCGACCTCGCCACCGCAGGGCGCTTTGGTGATCCGCCCGTCGACAGTGATGTCGGCCAGGTCCAGGCCCACGACACAGTCGCAGGTCTCCGATCCGTGGGTTGTGACAGCCCCACGGATGTGTCTCGAGATGCGGTGGCAGGAGGGCCTCGAACTGGACCCACAAGGGCTCGATTGCCCATGCTCCGACGGCGGGCACCGGTGCTCCGTTTTCAGATGTAGAGATGTAGGAGTCCCACGTCAAAACGGATCCCGGTGCCCGCGCACATCGGCCTTACGCCCTGACCGCGAAATCTCTTGCCAAACTCAGGAGCAGCCGATGGACGTCAGCTACTTCGGTGACCGCGGGTACGTCCCGCTGCGCGTGGCCCTGCTGCTGGCCGAGGTGGCGGGCATCCTGCTCACCGCGCCGGCGGGCAGCGCGCAGATCATGCAGTTGCGCGCGACCGCCCGCACGTACCGCCGGGCCCACCACAGGGCTGTGAAGGCCGAGGCCAAGGACTCGTCGAAGGCCCGGCGGCAGCCCGGGCTACCGAGAGCCCGTCACAGGGCGCGACTTGTAGAAAGACTCCTCCAGGTAGGCGACCTCGTGCGGCTGGTAGGGCTCCTCCAAGTAGGCAGCCTCGTCTTCGTCGAGTTCGACGTTCACCGCGGCAAGTGCGTCGGCAAGCTGGGCCGGCTTGGTGACCCCGACGATGGGCGAGGTCACCGCCGGGTTGCGTATGACCCAGGCCAGGGCGACCTGGGCCGGGGACAGACCCCGCTTGCCCGCGATCTCGTGGACACGCTCGGCCACTGCCTGGTCCCCGTCGCGGTAGAGGATCTTGCCGCCCTCATCGGTCCTGGCACGCGCCGTGGCGGTGTCCCGGACCCGCGTCAGCCTGCCCCGCGCCAGCGGGCTCCACGGAATCACGCCGATGCCCTGGTCGGCGCAGAGCGGGAGCATCTCCCGCTCTGCTTCCCGGTGGATGAGGTTGTAGTGGTCCTGCATCGACACGAACCGGGTCCAGCCGTTCAGGTCAGCCAGGTACAGGGCCTTGGCGAACTGCCAGGCGTACATGGAAGAGGCTCCGATGTAGCGGACCTTCCCGGACTTGACCGCGTCGTGCAGCGCCTTGAGGGTTTCCTCAATCGGGGTGTCATAGTCCCAGCGGTGGATCTGGTACAGGTCGATGTAGTCGGTCCCCAGTCGCTTCAGGGAAGCGTCGAGCTCGGCGAAGATCGCCTTGCGGGACAGCCCAGCGCCATTCGGGCCGGGGCGCATCCGCATCCAGACCTTGGTGGAGAGAACGACCTCCTCGCGCCGGGTGAAGTCCTTGACCGCCTGGCCGACGATCTCCTCGCTGCTTCCGGCGCTATACCCATTGGCCGTGTCAAGGAAGTTGACGCCGCTCTCAAGGGCCTGCTTGATGATGTCCCGGCTGGCGTCCGCGCCCAGCGACCAGGGCTCGCCGCCCCGGTCCCGCTCGCCGAAGCTCATGCAACCGAGGGCGATGGCGGAGACTCCCAGTCCGGTCGTTCCGAGTTTGATGTATCGCATGCGCCGAACCTAGGAGTCGGAGTGCGCTCTCACGCAAACTCGGAGGCGTGGGCATGTTCCGCTGGTCCGGGCGGCGGTATCGCAGCGCTCGCGAGGGCGCCCCTACCCGCGGAATCCCTTAACTGAAATCAATACAATCGCCACCCGAGGGCGGAAGCGGAACGTCGATCACACCGCCACGGCCTACGATGATCACCGATCTCGATGATCATCCGACAAGCGTCCGGCGACGCGGCCGTGGCGCCCGCCGGCCATCAACCCGCCCCCGACTCGGCGACAAGGCCGCGACTCACGCCTGATTGGCCCGGATATTACCCTCGGCAGGCGCCCACGCCTCACCGGTCAGCCTCGGCCACAGCAGCCACATCGACCGATATGCATCTGGTCGCTTCCAGGAGCGGAGCCGGCGACCCTGTCACCCGACACCCCACATCTCCTCCGGCCGGAACCGATCCGCCCCCTCCCCGCCCACCTTCGGCCGGTGCGGCTCGCGGGGCCCGATCAGAGCGACCGTCGCCCGTGACGGCAAGGCCGCCGCCGTCACCCCCGTCACCGGACACGATCGAACCGCCGAAGATCGCCGACCAGCCCCCAGACCCGATCGCCGCACCTCGGCGCCGGCCGCCCCGGCATCGCCCGGCCCTTATGGATCTTCACTACCAACCCGGCCGGCGCTGCCGGCCGCGCCGGCCGTAGCGGGATGAGGAGAAGCCACGAGCGTCGGCTCACGCGACGACACCGAGGCGCGAGACCGTCGGAGATCAGCCCGTCTTCCCGTACTCGGGATTCATCGCGACGGCGATCCGCAGATGCGGAGCGGCTTCCTCGTGCTCACCCTGACGCTCCAGGGCCCGGCCCAGCAGCAGCCGGGCGTAGGCGTCGTCCGGGTTCTGTGCCACCAGCGCCTCCAGCCCGCCGCGTGCCCGCGACAGCTGCGCCGAGTGGAAGTGGGCACGCGCCGCGAGCATCCGCACCGTACGCTCCTCGGGGTACTCCGTCATGAGTTCGCCCAGCAGCGTCAGGCAGCCCAGCGGATCGCCCTTGTCGAGCAGCGCTTCGGCCAGCCTCAGTCGCTCGACCTCGGCCGGCAGTTCGCGCCGCGGCTCGGCCACGGCCCGCGCCACGAACCGCGCGATCACCTCGGGTGCGTGCGCGCCCGCCAGCGCTTCCCCGTCGATCACCAGGGTCGGCGAGGTCCTCACCCCGATCGCCTTGCCCCGCAACAGGGCCTCTCGTACGTACGCCTCCGCCCCACCCTCGCTCAGCAGCCGGCCCCCCTCGGCGAAACCGGCCGCGGCGGCGATCCCCTGAAGCGTCTCGGCCGCGCTGATGTCCCTCCGCTCCACGAAGTGGGCCCGCAGCACCCCCTCGAGTACGGCGTTCTGAAGGGCGGCTCCACCCTGCTCGTACGCCAGGGCGATCAGCCGGTGCGCGTCGTGACTCGAAGCCCGCCACGCCGCGCCCCAGTGCGGCCCAAGCCCTCGGCGGCGGCGATCTCCGAGACCCTGGCCTGGTTCTCGGCCGTGGTCGCCTCAGGCGCGCAGCCTTGCAGCGTCGTGTCCACCACCGGATCCCGCAGCGCGTCCTCCAGGGGCTCCGCCCGCGCCGGCGCCATCGGATCGATCCGGAACGGCCGCCACACCACCTCGACCGGCTCGCCGTCCCATTCTTCGAGCGCCAGAGCCAGCCGCCGCTTGCCGATGTACGCCCAGGCGCAGACCACGTCCGCCCACACTTCGATGTGCCTCATGACTTCACGTCATTCAACACATGTTGCACATTCAACATCAATCGCGCATGCCGGCCGCCTGGCGGCTCCACCGATCCCACGATGTGTCCGCCTGCCTGCCGTTCACCGGCCGCGACAGGGGGGCGGTGAGGCGGTCGAACCGGACGACCTGCGGCACCCGGATCGGAGCGGTCCGCGGTCGGGCCGTCGCCGTGCCCCACGGCCGCCCCCGGTCGTTCCGCCGGCGCCGAGGCGGTCGTCACTCCCGGCCGAAGTCCGCAGCCGCACGCCAGAGGGTCACGTGCCGCCCTCGCCACTCACCGAGGGGCCGAGAGACCGACCGCCCGGAGACGGCCATCCGCCGCGGCCTGGCGGTCACACCTTCCGTACGACCGCCCCGGCCGCGGTCAGGGCGGCAGTCCGGTCGTCGGGGGCCGATACGTCGGTGACGACGGAGTGCAGCGCCGAGGCCGGGGCGACGAAGGCCAGGGCGGTCCGGGACAGCTTCGAGGCGTCGGCGACCGCGATGACGCGACGGGCCGAGGCGATCGCGGCGCGCTTGACCGCGGCGTCGGCCAGGTCGTAGGCGGTCAGCCCGTCGGCGGCGGTGAGGCCGCAGCAGCCGATGACGGCGGTGTCGAACCGCAGGGCGGCCAGAGATGCCTCAGTCAACGGGCCGGTCAGGGCGAGCTCACCCGGGCGCGGCAGGCCGCCGGGGACCAGGAGGGTCAGTCGGGGGGCGCTCGTCAGGGCGTTGACGGCGTGCAGGGACAGCGGCATGACGGTGACCCGCCGGTCGTGGAGGGCACGGGCGACCTCCAGGCAGGTCGTACCGCTGTCGAGGAGGACCGACTCGCCCTCGGCGATCAGGCGTGCGGCCTCCGCGGCGATGCGTCGTTTGGTCTCCTGGTCCTCGGCGGCCCGTAGTGCGAACGGCGGCTCCTGGCCGCGCAGCAGCAGGGTGCGCGCCCCACCGCGATAGCGCTCCAGGACCCCCTGCTCGGCCAGACCCTCCAGGTCGCGGCGGACGGTCATCTCCGACGCTCCGGTGAGCTCCGCCAGTTCGGCCACGCTCATACGGCCCGCCGCACGCACGGCGTCCGCGATCTTCCTCAGTCGTTCGGTGCTCCCCATACCCCTTAGTGAACACAATGCATGTTCAAACCTCTAGTTACGAACAGAGATACTGTTCTGTATGTTCGAGCGCATGATGCGCTCGCTTCGGGTCGCCCGCTGGGCCACCTTCACCTACTTCGGGTTGAACGGCTTCGTCATGGGCATGTGGGTCGTCCACATCCCGGTGATCGAGCATCGGATCGGGATCGGTCATGCCGCGCTCGGCTGGCTGCTGTTGCTGCTGGGCGCGGGCGCCTTCGCCGGCATGCAGCTGGCCGGGCCGCTCACGGACCGCCTCGGCCCGCGCATTGCCGTACCCGCCGGGGCGGCCCTGTGCAGCGTGGCTCTGGCCCTGCCCGGCCTGGCCACCGGGCCCACGGCACTCGGCGGCGCGCTGCTCGCCCTGGGCTTCGGCAACGGCTGCCTCGACGTCGCGATGAACGCCCACGCGGTCCACGTCGAACACGCCTACCGGCGGCCGGTGATGTCCGCCTTCCACGCGGTCTTCTCCCTCGGCGGCGTGCTGGCCGCCCTGGTCGGCGCCCGTACCCTCGGCCAGGGTTACCCGCCCGAGGCGACGCTCGGAACAGCCGCTGGGCTCGGCCTGGCGATCGGTTTGCTCGCGGCACCCGCGCTGCTGCGTACTCCGCGTCCCCCGCGTGAATCGTCGCCCGCCAAGGTGTCCGGAGGCCGACGCGCGACTCCGGCCCGGGTCTGGGCCCTGGCCGTGCTCGCCCTGATGCTGATGCTCTGCGAGGGGGTGGCCAACGACTGGTCCACCCTGCATCTGCGGGACGCTCTCGGCGCCCCCGCCGCCACGGCCGCGATGGCCTACGGCGCCTTCGCGACCGCGATGACCGCGGGGCGGCTCCTGACCGATCGGATCGCCGGTCGCTTCGGTGCCGTCGCGGTCCTGCGCTACGGGGCCGCCACGGCCGCCGCCGGCCTGGGCACGGCGGCCCTCTCGCCTTGGATCGCTCCCGCGCTGGCAGGATGGGCGCTGTTCGGGATCGGCCTGTCCGGCTGCGTTCCCCAACTGTTCAGCGCCGCCGGGCACATCGAGCCCGAAGCCGCCGCGACGAACGTGTCCCGCGTCGCGGGCCTCGGCTACCTCGGCATGCTCGCCGGGCCCGCCGTGATCGGACCGCTCACCCACCTCGCCCCGCTCAACCTGGTGCTTCTGCTGCCGGTGGCCCTGTGCGCGGTCGCCGCTGCCGCGGCCGGCGTCCTGCGCTCGGCTTCCGGCACCCCGACGCGGACCGCTGCGTCGATGACCACCGAAGCGAGTGGCCGGTGACGCGGCGGCACGGCAGGGGCCGGATCGAGCCGTGCACGGCGTATGCGATGCCGGCGCCGGTCACACTCCACCGCGGGAGAGTCGGGCCATCGCGCCCATCGGCCGCACACCCGGCAGCACTACGAACCCCCTTACGATGCGGGGACTGCGTCGCACACCGGGTGCGTCGAGTGGGAGGGGATCGAGTTCATGAGGAACAGAAGTGGCCTGCACGGCGGTTGGAGAACGGGTGCGCTCCTGATCGCCGTCGTCGTGGGTGCTCCGCTGCTGTCGGCCGAGCCCGCGGCGGCCACCCACGGGGCGGTGCCCGGCGACTTCAACGGCGACGGCTACCGTGACGCCGTTCTGCCCGCGCCGGGGGCGTACGTCGCCGGTCATCAGAGAGCCGGCGCCGTGGTCGTCCTCTACGGATCGAAGTCGGGGCTGTCGACGTCCCGGCGGGCGGTCGTCACGCAGAACAGCGCGGGGGTGCCGGGCGCGGCCGAGCTGGGTGACGGCTTCGGCTCCGCCACCGCGACGGCCGACCTGAACGGGGACGGCTATGCGGACCTGGTGGTCTCCGCCGTCGGCGAGGACACCCCGCAGGGCCAGGACTCCGGCATGGTGACGGTCCTGTGGGGCAGCGGCACGGGGCTGACGTCCGGCACCGTCCTCCCGACGCCCCATCCCGGCACCTACTTCGGCCTCGACGTGGCGGCGCTCAGTACCGGCCCCGGCGCGAAGACCGAGGTGCTCGTCGCCGGCTACGCGGGAGCGACCCGTTTCACCGGGCCGTTCACCAGCGGGGGCACCTATGGCCAGGCGGTGGAGATCCGGGAGACTCCTTCCCTGGCAAGCGTCGCGCTGGGTGACTTCGACCGCGGGGGATACCCGGACGAGGCGGCCGTCACCGTCCGGCAGCACGACCTGAGCGGCGGCGCGGTGTACATCGCGCCCGGTTCCGGGGACCCACAGCAGGCGGGCAACGGCCTCACCACGGCCACCGGAGACGTCAACGGCGACGGATACGCCGACCTCGTGGTCGGAGACCCCGACGAACCGGAGAAGGCCGGAGCCGACGGCGCGCCGGGCGGGCGGGTCCTTCTCTGGTACGGCTCGGCGCAGGGCATCGCGCGGGACGCGAAGCCGGTGCAGCTGACCCAGGACACCCCCGGTGTTCCTGGTGGGAGCGAGAAGGGGGACGAATTCGGAGCCGCCCTCGCGGTGGCCGACCTCAACCGTGACGGGCTGGCGGACATCGTCGTCGGCTCGCCGGGCGAGGACACCGGCCCGGCCGACGCCGGGACGGTGACGATCGTCCCCGGCCGCCGCACCGGGGCGCTGGGCAGCGGTTCCTACGTCTTCACCCAGGACACCCCCGACGTTCCCGGCGGCGGCGAGCCCGGAGACAAGTTCGGCAACGCGCTGGCCGCGGGCGACATCAACAAGGACGGCAATCCGGAACTCTTCATCAGCGCCGAGGCGGAGAACAACTACACCGGCGCGATCTGGGTCCTCCCGGGCGGTACGGGCGGCCCCACCGCCAAGGGCAGCAGCATGATCACCGCCCCGTCCGTCGGCTTCCCGCAGCAGGACAGCACCCGGCTGGGTGGCACCGGAAGCTTCGGAATCTTCTAGCAGAGCGCGGTCACCGGTGCGCGGGCACCCTCCACCCCGCACCTGACGGAACGCCCTCGTGCGACGCTTCCTTCGTCCCGCCGTACGACCGACCGCGGGGAATCCACTACGGTGGTCAGGCATGACAGCGCTGATCGTGGGTGGCAGCGGTTTCCTGGGGGCCGAACTGGTTCGCCAGGCAACGGCCGGCGGCCGTGACGTGGCCGCGACCTTCAGCTCCCGCCCCTGTGACCGTCCTGGCGTCTCGTGGCACCACGTGGACCTGAGAGATCCCCGTCGTCTCGGCCGGCTCATCGATGCCGTGGGAGCCGACGTGGTGATCAACGCGTCCAGCGGGAACGCCGACTGGGCGGTCACCGCCGACGGTTCCTTCCGCCTCGCCGGGGAGACGGCGAGGCGGGGTATTCGGCTGGTACACGTGTCCAGTGACGCCGTTTTCTCCGGCAGCCACTCCCCCTACGACGAGACGGCTTTCCCTGATCCGGTGACCCCGTACGGGGGTGCGAAGGCCGCAGCCGAAACCGCGGTGCGTCTGCTGCACCCTTCCGCGGCCGTCGCCCGCACATCGCTGATCATCGGAGACGGCGGATCCACCCACGAACGCGTCGTACACGAACTCGCCGCCGGCACCCGGAAGGGTGCCCTGTTCACGGACGTCATCCGCTGCCCCGTGCATGTGGCCGATCTGGCAGCCGGCCTGTGGGAACTCGCGGACTCCGACGCCGCGGGTGTCTTCCACCTGGCCGGGCCGGATGCCGTCAGCCGCTACGACCTCGGGGTCCTCATCGCCCGGCGCGACGGTCTGGAGCCCGCGCTGTTGCCCTCCGGCCGCCGAGCGGACACCGGCCTTCCCGGCGCCTTGGAGGTACGTCTCGACGGCCGCGCGACGCAGCGCCTGCTGAGCACCGCAATCCGCGGTGCGAGGACCTTCCTCGGCAAGGGCTGACGCCGCGTGCGCCGGCCCGGACCGAGCCGTCTTGGTGCCCATCCCCCCGAACCGCGTCGGCACCTTTCGCCGAGGCCTTCGCCGGCGTCCAGGCCGTGTTTTAGGTCGGGTTCCGGTCCATGCTTCGTTCCGTGGTGATCACGGTGTGAGGATCGTTCTGGGGCGTCAAACTGCCCCGAGCGCGGCGGCTACAGCTCCTCGTACCGCTCCTTCGGCAGGCGTGGTGATGGCGAGCCACTGGGTCTCGCTCCAGGCTCGTCGGATCGCCGGATCTCCTCCCCCGTGAGGGGGAGCGACATCATGCGCGGGGGTGATCTCTTCACGATCGCTGGATGTCAGATTGAGACAGGCGGTCGGACCAGCCGTGGTTGCCACGGGCCCGCGCCAACCAGGGAAGGAGTCAGGCGACGTTCCTGGATGTCAGGACTACTTGCCTGGCCGTAACGGGGGAAAAGACATGGGTTCGAAGAAGGCGCGGTGGAGTCGACGCGGCGGCATCGTAGGAGGAGCGGTCGCGATGACCATTCTGGCCGCGTGGCCGGCGTCGGCGAGGGAGGGCTACCCTTACTCGCTCTCTACGTCAGACGACAACCCCGGCGGCGCCGTCGGGTTCTTCGCCGACGGCGACGTGGTGGAGCTCGGCGACATTCAGGCGGATGGCAAGGACATCGAGATCGATGTGTGGGACGTCACCCCGGAGCCCGACGTGTACAAGTTCGGGTTCTACAACCGCAAGGGCTACCGGAATGGGTCGGTGTATACCGATGCCAGCATGGGTGCGCCCTTCAACCTCGCCGAGGGCCATTGCATCAAGTTGCGTATCCGGCTTGTCAACGCCGGTAGCACCACGGTAGTCAACGGCTCCACGAACTGGGGGCGGTTCCGCAACAGCATGCCTCACGAAAACTGCTGACAGGCAAAAGGAACGTGGCCACCGGGGTTGAGCTGAACGCTCAGGAGCCCCAGCTCCATGCGGGCTGAGGCCGGGCACTGATCAGACCGCCAGGCCGTGTTTGAGGAAGCGCGGGCGGCCAGCCACTTGGTGAGGTCGCCCGCGATGCGGTCGTTGCTGGTCTCGACGGTCACGTCGTGTTCGCGGCGGACGACCTCGTATCCGCCCTCGTCCAGGACGGCGACGGAGGCGAACCAGGCGGGGGCGTCCTGGTCGGGCTGGATCACGATGAATGTGTTGTCCGAGTCGTGGGCCTGCTCCTGGGACGGCCACCGCCGACCTTGGGCACCCGGATCGCTTCGAGGACCGGCTCGAACTGCGGGCTGTCACCCCGCCGACCTGCCGTGACCAGCAACGACAGCGGCTTCTGGCCCTGCTCGCAGGCCAGATGGATCTTTGTGGAGAACCCACCCCGCGACCGGCCCAGCCCGTGATCCTCCGGTTCGACCCCGACCCCTCCCGGGCGCTCCTTCTGCCCGGCGCCGTCCCGGCGGGCACCAGCCGCGTGTGATGGGCCCGGCAGACCGTGGAGTCGACGTTCACTTCCCACGTGATCAGCCCGGCCGCATCAGCCCTCGCCTGCAACAAGGCCAGGAGCCCGTCCCGGATGCCCTCGCGCTGCCGGCGTCGGAAAAGCCCGTCAACGGTCTGCCAGGGCCCGTACTCACGTGGCAGATCACGCCACGGAACACCCGTCCGTACCCGCCACCGAACTCCATCAACCAACCGCCGGGCTCCCGGACCCGCGGCTCACACCCGCCGCAGGCAGCAACGTTTCAAGGGTCTTCCGGGCTACGTGGCCGTAGAGCGAGCCGGTGCCGTCGCCGGCGCCAACCGGGACAGGACAGGATCACGTTCATCGTGCGGGCGAAGCACGGCCCGGTCATGCGTGTGGGCCTGTTCCTCCCGGGGTTCGGGGACGCTCTTCATCTCACGTCTTATGCCTGCTCCGGCGGAACTGTTATGCCCCTGCCGTCTTGGCGGGTGGAGCCGGACCGGTGGGGCTTACCCACCCTCCGACCAGGCTGTTCTTGCCCTACACCGGCTCAGCACAGGCGCTGCTGTACACCGGTTGGCAATCCCTCGTTCCTTCAGGCGGCTTCCTTGCGACGTGTCACCTGTGCGAGGGTCCAGCTCACAGGGCGTGACCATGTCAAGTCGGGCGGGCCTTCTGTATCCCGTCACGTCGTCCGCATGGTCTTTCGCTGTCCACGCCCTCTTACCCCCCACCCCGTCGGTCGCGTCCTGCGCGGCCGAATTCCCTCACGGGAGGCGTAGTGAGAATGTCACTTGTCAGACGAAGTCTGGGCACAGCGTTGCCGCTGGCCCTGACCCTCGCCATGGGTATCGGCCTGCTGGCCCAGCCGGCCGGCGCAACCGAGAACGCTGAGCCGGCAGCACGCATCACGGCAGAGGGCCCGGACCGGGCTGAGCCCGCGCCTGTCGGGCAGCACACCACGGCCGAGACCGAGCATGTCGCGAAGGGGCGCCTGAAGGCATCCCAGCTGCCGCCCCTGGCCGCGAGCAAGGACGCTCTCAAGGTGGACTACGGCAAGACAGTCAAACCGCCTGTACCTTCCTCCACGTCAGCGGAGAAGGCGTTCGGAGGGGCAGTCGGAGAAAAGAGCGCTGCGGCGTGCAACGTGTCCGACTTCACGAGCCGCACCGGCAGCGCGCTGGTCCAGCAGATCAAGGCGTCGACGGTCGACTGCGTCAACACGCTGTTCAAACTGACCGGGAACGACGCCTACTACGCCTTCCGTGAGGCGCAGATGAGCACCGTCGCCTATGCCCTGCGTGACGGTTCGACGTCCTACCCCGGCGACTCCAGCACCGGTATGCCTCAGCTCGTGCTCTACCTGCGTGCCGGCTACTACGTCCACTACTACAACGCCGACGCGGTCGGCTCCTACGGCAGCGGCTTGCAGACCGCCATCCGTGCGGGACTCGACGCGTTCTTCGCCAGCGCTCACTCCCGCGACGTCACGGACGCCAACGGGGAGACGCTCTCCGAGGCCGTCACGCTGATCGACAGCGCCGAGGAGAACGCCCGCTACATCTACGTCGTCAAGCGGATGCTGGCGGACTACGACTCCTCCTGGAACGCCTCCTGGTGGATGCTCAACGCGGTCAACAACGTCTACACCGTGACCTTCCGTGGCCACCAGGTACCCGCGTTCGTGACCGCGGTACAGTCCGACCCCAGCCTGGTCGACGCGCTGTACGGCTTCGCCATCGGTCACGTGGCCCTGCTGGGGACGGACCAGTCCTATCTGACGTCCAACGCCGGGCGGGAGCTGGGCAGGTTTCTGCAGCACTCCGCACTGCAGCCCAAGGTCCGGCCCCTGGCCGACGGCCTGCTGAACGCCAGTTCCATCAAGGGCGTCACCGCACCGCTCTGGGTCGGCGTAGCCGAGATGGCCGACTACTACGACAAGGCCAACTGCTCCTACTACGGCACCTGCAACCTGCAGTCGCAGCTGGAGAAAGCGGTGCTGACGGTGACCTACCCGTGCAGCTCCAGCATCACCATCAAAGCCCAGCAGATGACCTCGAGCGAGCTGTCGTCGAGCTGCTCCAGCCTGCGCGACCAGGACGCGTACTTCCACAGCGCCGTCCGGGACAACGGGCCTGTCGCCAACGACAAGAACAGCACCATCGAGGTCGTCGCCTTCGACTCCAGCACCGACTACCAGACCTATGCCGGTGCCATGTACGGGATCGACACCAACAACGGCGGCATGTACCTGGAAGGAGACCCGGCGGCGGCGGGTAACCAGCCCCGGTTCATCGCCTACGAGGCCGAGTGGGTGCGCCCGAACTTCCAGATCTGGAACCTCAACCACGAGTACACCCACTACCTCGACGGCCGCTTCGACATGTACGGCGACTTCGACGCCGGCATGGCGACACCGACTGTCTGGTGGATCGAGGGCTTCGCGGAATACGTCTCCTACTCCTACCGCGGCGTTCCCTACACCGAGGCAATGACGGAGGCGGGCCGTGGCACCTACGCCCTGAGTACCCTCTTCGACACCACCTACAGCAACGACACCACACGCATATACCGTTGGGGCTACCTCGCCGCCCGGTTCATGCTCGAGAACCACCGCACCGACATGGACACGGTCCTCGGGTACTACCGTTCCGGCAACTGGAACGCCGCCCGCACCTACCTGACCAGCACCATCGGTACTCGCTACGACAACGACTGGTCCACCTGGCTGGCAGGCTGCGCGGCCGGCACCTGCGGGGGCACCAACCCGCCCGGCAACCAGGCGCCCACCGCCGCGTTCACCACGGCAGTCCAGGGCCTGAAGGTCACCTTCACCGACCAGTCCACCGACACCGACGGCACCGTCGCCTCCAGGTCCTGGAACTTCGGCGATGGCACCACCTCCACCGCCACCAACCCCAGCAAGACCTACGGCTCCGCCGGAACCTACACGGTGAAGCTGACGGTCACCGATGACAAGGGAGCCACCGCCACTGCCACGAGGACCGTCACCGTCAGCAGCGGCGGAGGTACCGGCACCGAGTGCACCGGCGCCGATGTCAGAGAGCTGGGTCAGAACTGCCAGCGCAGCAACCAGTCCGCCACCACCGGCAACTACGCCTACTTCTACCTCTACGTCCCGGCCGGCACCACCCAGCTGAAGATCACCAGCACCGGCGGCACGGGCGACGCGGACCTGTACTACAGCTACAACGGCTGGCCCGGCACCACCAGCTACACACAGCGTTCCACGGGAACCGGCAACAGCCACACCCTGACCATCACCAACCCGCCGGCCGGCGCCAACTACATCAGCCTGTACGCCGTGAACGGCTTCAGCGGCGTCACCGTCACCACCAGCTACTGACACACGGGCTTGCGGAACGCCGACTGCTACCGCGCAGCCGGCGTTCTCGCACGTATACGGACCCGCCGAAGGAAAGCGAGAACGACTCGCCCGGACCGGCCGTGCGTATCACCGCAAGCCTCCGCGAAACGCTCCTGCTCATCAAGCCGGACCAGGAAGCGTCTTTCTGGTTCCGTCCGCAGAACGAGGAGGCGCGTACGTACGAGCTACCCACTTCTGGAAGTGCGGAGCCTGAGCCAGCAGCTGCCGGTGAGTTCGAACGGCATGATGATGCACCGCCTCGACAACCGACGCGTCGACCAGATCTCGGCGCCACAAGAGCAAATGCCGCTGCCACAGAGGATCCCCCGCCAGAGGTTTGATCAGAACCCCGTCCACGGGACACACAGTGGGCTGAACGGCGGTCACTCCGAGACCTTTGGCGATCATCGACTGCAATTGATCGAGCACATGGAACTCGTGCGTGACCGCCGGCGTGAAACCCGCAGCCTGGCAGGCGTCGTAGAAGACGCCAGGCCATCCCACCCCATCGTCAGAAGAAACGAACCAAGTGTCCTCGGAAAGCCCCTCCAAGGGAATTTCAAGGCGATGCGCAAGCGGGTGACCGGCAGGGGTGGCTACGAAGATCGGAACAGTTCTGATCGCACGACGATCCACATTCGGAGAGTGCTGAATCGGCAGCCCAGGATAGTCGCATCCCAGACCGGCATCCAATTCGCCGGCTTCCAGAAGGCTCAGGAGTTCCCCGGTGGCATACACACTGCTGACGGAGACGACGAGATCGGGAAAAGCGTCGCGAAGAGAGTCCAGCAGCACAGGCACCACGGGCGTATTGATGACACCGAGGCGAAGTCGACGTGTCGTCTCGGGCGTGCGCGAGTGCCGAAGACCAGTGAGATTGTCCGCGAGCACCAGAATCTCACGGGCCCGGCCGACGACCTGTGCACCGTAGGACGTGAGCTCCATACCGGTGCTGCTGCGCATGAACACTCCCTTGCCGAGCATCCCCTCGATGCGGCGTAATTGCGTGCTCATGGCCGGCTGTGAGTATCCGAGTGCGGCAGCCGCCCGGCCGACACCCCCCAAATCCGCTATCGCACACAACACGCGCAAGTGTCGCAACTCGAGCTCCACGAGGGCACCTCACTCCGGATGAACGGAGTTCCATTATGTGCCGGAAAGAAGGGGCTGGGATCCCCATCACAGGCGTGCTCTACGGGCACCTCATCTCGAACGGCACGTGTGAAGGGGTGATGGGTGAGCCCAGCGGTCCGATATGACCGGCCTGTTGTTCCGAGGTTGTCTCACGTGGCGCGTTTCGCCGGCTTCTTGTAGCAGGTCAGGGGGGCGGCCAGGCCGAGGAGGAACACCCTCGACGGCCTGCTCGACACCTTCGTCTGCTGGTTCGGCCCACCACGCACTGACCTCTGCCCCGGCGCGCCAGGGAGATCGGCTCGGCGTGCGGTCCCGGACCGTGAGTGACATGCCGAGGGCGGCCCCCGCGATGCGGGTGCCGCCCTCACCTTGCGCGTCCGAGTGCCGAGGCGTCAGTAGACGTTCCCCGACTCCGCCGGGAAGTCCGGCGGCCAGGGCCCGTCGTACAACGACTCCCGCTCGCCCATCAGCGCGTATTCCGCTTCCCGCCAGCTCGGATTGCCGCCGACGACGAAGCTGTCGCCGTCCGGCTCCAGCATCCAGGTGTAGGCGGCGTCCTGCGCCTGGATGCCGTGCCGTTCGCTGAGCACGCCGAACTCGGCTTCGGTCGCCCGCCGGATGTGGAGCCCGTTCCGGTAGTGGGGCTTGAGGAACATCAGTTCCACATGCCCGATCCAGACCTCGATCCTCGTCGTGGTCCGGTCCACCAGGGTGGCCTCACTGGCCAGCGTCAGCTGCCGGTGCGAGGGGTGGAATCCGGTGACTCTGAAGAGTCGCCCCTCCCGAACGAAATCCGTCATGCTCACCATCTTTCCCTCAGTTCACCGGCACGCCGTTGGCGTACGTGAAGCGCTCCGGGAAGACTTGCTCGACTTTGCCTTCCGCGTTGGTCATGTACCAGTCGATGCTCTTCCAGGTGCGGGCCTCCGTCCGGCAGGCCGCACGGAGTCTGACCATCTCCCACGCGGTTCCGTACCCTCTGGACCGGATGATCCCCCAGTCGTTGTTGGTGATCGTCTCACCTCGCGCCAGAAGCATGTTCAGCGCCTCGTCGGCGTTCTTGGCGCCCGCGACACCGTCCAGCGACACCGAGATCCTCACCGTGGAGTTGGACACCGCCTGGTCCACTCCCACCGTCCACAGGGGGCGTTCCCCCATGCCCATGCCGGCCGGCAGCTGGATGCCGAACTCCTTGCCGTTGAACGTGCGCCCGCCGACGATTTTGGTGAGGTCGTCCGAGCCCGGGTTGATGCCGAGGACGATGTGGTCCTTGTCCTTGACCAGGTCCCGGAGAGCCTGGCGGATGCACTCCTCGGTCGAACCCGAAACGGCGAGCGCCCGGGCGCCGACGGTCGGCGCCGCCCTGGCGGCCGTCTCGCAGGCCTTGAGCACCGTCTGCATGATCTTGCCGGCGATGCCCGCGAGGGCTTCCTCGGGCAACCGGAGGGTGCGCAGGGCCTTCCACGCGTCGAAGACGCCGATTCCGGTCCTGGCCGCGGCGTCCATCGCCCGGACGGCGTCCGCGATGGGCCGGATGATCTTGCCGGCGAACAACGACGCCACATCCACCACGGCCCAGGCGCAACCACCCCAGCTCCCGTTCTCACCACCCGGGGTGAGTTTCTGGGCGCAGCGGATCCAGCTGCCGAACAGGATGTCGATGGGATCGACACCCCGCTGGTACTCCGCGATCGTGATGGTGTGCGTGACCTCGGTGTACTGCGTGTCCGTCTTCTGCTCGCCGAGGTAGATCGTGTCGCCGGAGAAGCACGCGTTCTCCCAGACCTCCGTGGCGCACAGGTAGAGGTCGAGATCGGCCTTGTAGCCGATCTTCTGGGTCATCGTGCAGTCGCCCTTGTAGACGAGCTGGTCCCACCAGCCGTCGCAGCCGCCGGTCTTCTTGATGATCTGCGGCTTGCCGACCTGCTCGATGTGATCGACGACGTAGAACACACCGCCGATCAGACCGCCGGCCTCGTCCGGGACCGTCCCGTTCCCGATCTGCTGGGCGTTCCCGGCGTTCTCGGCCTGGGTCGCGGCCTCCTGGGCGGACTCGGCGTACTTCTGGGCGTCCTTGGCGGCTTCCTCCGCCGCCGTCGCCGCGGCGTCGGCCCGCTCGGCGGCGGCCCTGGCCTCCTTGGCGGACTCCTCGGCCTGCGCGGCGGCCGCACGGGCGGCCTCCGCGTCGAGGGCGGCGGCGTCGGCGGAGGCGCGGGCGGTTTCGGCGTAGCCCTCGGCCCGGCCCGCGGCCTTGTCGGCGGCGGCGGCGTCCTCGGCGGCCTGTCGCCCGTACTCGATGGTGCGGGCCAGTGACTGCTGTGCCTTCGCCGCGGCGGCCGCCGCGGCGGCCGCGTAGGCGAGTGCCTCCTTCGAGTAACCGCGGGCATCCGCGGCGTACTTGGCGGCGTTCGCCGCGTGCTGGTAGGCGGCCTTCGCGTCGCCCTGCGCCTGATCGGCGAGGGACTGGGCGGCGGCCGCTTCCTCGGCCGCGTTGACGGCGTGGGCGTCCGCGACGGCCTTCTGCTGCTCGGCGATGGTCTTCGCCGCCTGGCCGGACAGGACCACCAGAGAGGCGGCCGAGTCCTTGGTGACGTACGGCGAACCGAGCTGGATCGCGTCGTTCGCGGGAACCGCCACCTGCGCGGCCGACTTCCCGGCGTCCACCGCGGCCCGCGCGGTCACATAGGCGAATCCCGCCGCCTTCGCCGAGGCGACGGTGGCCTTGTCGGCCTCGGCCTTGGCCGCGTCCGCTTCGGCCTTGGCCGTCTTCGCCTTCGCCTCGGCCTCGTTGGCCGCCTTGACCGACAGGGCGGCCTCGGCCGAGGCGTGCTCGGAGGCGACGATGGCGTCGGCGGCGGCACTGGTCGCGGTGCGCACCGCGGCGTCCGCCCGCAGCTTCGCCGCCTGCGCCTCGTCCGCGGCTGCCCGCGAGCGCTTGGCGGCTGCCTCCGCGCGGGTCGCCGCCGCGTCCGCGTCCGCCGCCGCCTGGGTGGCCGCGTCGGCCGCGGTACGGGCCCGGCCGGCCGCCGCCTCCGCGTCGTCCGCGTGCCGGGAGGCCTCATCGGCCGCCGCCCGCGCGGCGTCCGCCGCGTCCCCGGCTTCCAGGGATTCGGCGTAGGCCTTCTTGGCGTCGGCCTTGGCGCGCGCCGCGTCCGCCTTCTGCTGGGCGTCCCACGCGTCGTCGCGCAGTTCCCTGGCCCGGTCCCGGGCGGCCTCGGCGTCGTCCTTGCGGGCCACCGCGGTGGACTCCGCCTTCTCGGCCCTGCTCTTGGCGGCCTCCGCGTTGGCCGCTTCGGCTTCCGCCGTCTTCCGGTGCTCGGCGGCCTCCGTCCTCTTGAGGTCGGCGGTCTCCTTCTCCTTCTTCGCCGTGGCCTCTTCGGCCTCGGCCTTCAGCCGCTTGGCGTGCGCGTCGGCCGCCGCCGCCTTGGCGTCTCCCTCGGCGATCAGGGACTGGGCGAGCTTGGCCTCGGCCAGCTCCTTGTCCTTCTTGGCGTTGTCGCGGTGCAGCCTGGCCGCGTCCGCGGCCGCCTTGGCCTGCAGTTCGGCCCGGTAGGCCGCCTCCTTGCGGAACTCCGCCTTGGACTGCGCGGCCTGCGCCAGCGCCCGCTGGGCGATCGTGGCGCTGTCCGCGGCCGCCGCCCGGGTGGCCGCCTCGGCGGTCTCACCGGCCTTCACCAGTGCCGTGACCGCTGCCGCGGCACCCTGAGTGACCTGCGCCTTCTGTTGCCCCACCAGCAGACCGCGGCCCCGCGGCGCGCCGGCGGCGTCCGCGATCGTGTACGCGGCCTGCTCGGCGGTGGCACTGGCGGTCTGGGCCGCCGTCGCGGCCGTCGCCTGGCGCTTGAGCTCGGCCAGCTCGGCCACCGCCCCGGCGCGTGCGGAGGCGAGCCGCGCCGTCGCCTTCGTGAACTCCGCCGCCGGCGGCACGGTGCCGTTGTTCCCGGTGGGCTTGAACAGCACCTTCTGCGTGGCGGCGGTGCTGCAGACGGCCGCGAGCGCGTCCTGCCCCGCGGTGTACGCGGGGAAGTTCAGGCACTTGTCCGCCCCCACATTCTGCAGGGTGGCGCTGGCGCGGACGCTGAACTTCCAGGTCTGCATGGGCGTGCCGTTGCAGGTCCAGAGCTGGATCTTCGTCTTGTCGGTGGCCACGTCGAGGCACTTCGACGAGTTGACGTTCTGCAGGCTGTAGCCCTGGCCGTATTCCCCGTTGACCTTCCATTGCTGGGCGGCCGCCGTCGCACAGGCGACCACCTCGACAGGGGTGCCGTTGGTGGTGGCCGAACCCTGCGCGCCCAGGCACTTGCCGGCCGCGCCCGGGATCTGGATGGCCATCGGGGCGGTGCCGATCCAGCCGATGCCGCCCGAGGACCAGTAGTCCTGCCAGCGGGTGATGTGGTCGGCGACCCACGAGTGGCCGAGCAGCTTGCCCATCGACTCGGAGGCCACGGTCAACGCCTGGACTGCGTTCTTGTTCGCGGTCAGGATGTCGTTGCGCGGGACGGCCTGCGAGCCGATCTCCTGCTGCCACTCCGTCGCCGCGGTCGCGGTGACCTCGCCCAGGACCTTCTCGGGGTCCATCGGATCACGCCACGCGCAGGACGCGAAGCGGGACTTGAGGTCCTCCACCGCGATCCGGTACTCGGCGGATCCCGGCAGCGGCGCCTTGGCCGGGAAGCCGCCCGAGCTCAGGAACAGGCGGGCGTTGTCCGCGCCGGTCGGCTCCAGACTCCAGTCCGTCAGGTACTGGTAGGCGTCCCGCAGTGCGAGCTGCCGGTTCCAGTCCGGCGAGGACGGATCGGGATCCTTGCCGTAGAGCGGCTGCCCCAGAGCCTTGACCGCCGCGACGGTCTTCGCGTCGGCCGGCGGGGTCGCGTCCTCGTAGAAGTCGCTCTCGTCCTTCCAGAACCGGTCGGCGATCCACTGCGTCAGGCCGGTCTGGGTGTGGAAGTCCTCACCGTCGTCCCCGCTCGTCCCGGGCGGCCACTCGAAGTCGGTGACGGAACCGAAGCCGCCCGGCGTCGTGAGCCCGGTGATCTTCCAACTGTTGTGGAGCGTGTCGAGCCGGTTCAGATCGGCGAGCGCGGCGTCCTGGTCCGTCTGGTACGCGGTGGCGAGCGGCGTGTCCTCCCAGAAGTCCCGGTCGGCCAGCTCCCGCAGCCGTGCCGGGCTCTGGTTGAGCGCGTCCTTCGCGCTGGCGGCCATGGCGGGCCCGCCCAGCCGCAGGACATCGCTCATCAGGCACTGGTCCTGCCGCAACTCCTCGGCGACGGTGTCCTCGTACCAGTCGTAGTCGCCCGCCAGCTCGGTCCGCGAAGCCGTGTAGCCGTCGCTCACACCCGCGCCGGCCAGCAGCGCCATGGCGAGCACCGGCGGCAGCAGACGACCGGTCAACCGGGAGAAGGTACGCAAGGGTCTGGCAGACCCCGAACGTCTTGGTCTCAATGCAGTGCCACTTCCAGTCAGGGAGCCGACCGCGGGGTGCGGCATGGCCCGGCCTGACTCGACGGGCTCAAGCCGTCGAACCTGACGGTCGCTCAGGTCATGTGTCCGGACAGGGAACGGAAGTCCGGACCTGGCAGGCAGGATGCTACTCAGGGATGGCGGGCGTGGATAGGGATGATCTTTCTCCGTAAGGGAGTTGGGAAGATCGGACCCGCCCGGAACATCTTCGCCACCGGCCGTCCGGGCCCCCGCCGACCCACTCACGGCCGGACGCCGGTGGAGCGGCCATTCCCACCGGTTTCCCGTTCCTGACCCGCTCTCCCGGACCAGTCACGGACCAAGCCCCCGGCTCGCTGCCCAACGGCGCCGCCGCACCCTTCCATCCCGCTGCCAGTCCCTCCGGTGTGGCCGCGGGATGGCGCCGCACGGGCTCTCGCTCTCCTCGCCGAACGGGTGGTGGCGCGGATTCACATCGCCGGTGCGTCAATCTTCGCGATCTTGGTGTTGGTGCCCGAGGAGCCGGTGATGCCACGCTGAGGACACGCCCGCTTCGGGCGATGCGGCGTCGAGCGAGAGGCAGTCCGCGTGGAGACCTTCGAGACGAACAGCGGCCGGGTGCGGGGCTTTCGGGCTTCCGAAGGGGTCGTCGCGGTGCTCGGCGTTCCCTATGCCGAGCCGCCGTTCGGGCCCAGGCGGTTCAAGGAGCCCCAGACGGCCGCGGCGTGGGCCGGGGTGCGGGGCTGTACCCGCTTCGGGGCGGTGTCTCCGCAGTCGGCGCGGTTGCCGGGCGCGCCCGCCTGGTCCCCCGGCAACGAGGACATCCTCACCGTGAACATCTGGACCCCGGCCGCGAAAGGCGACCGCCTTCCCGTGCTCGTGTGGATACACGGCGGCGCGTACACCTTCGGGTCCTCGGCCCAGCCCGACTTCGACGGCACCGCGTTGGCACGCGCCGGCGTGGTCGTCGTCACTCTCAACTACCGCGTCGGATTCGAGGGCTTCGGCCACATACCCGCGGCCGCGGGGTCGGTTACCCGGACAACCGCGGCCTGCTCGACCAGATCGCGGCGCTGCACTGGGTCCGCGACAACATCGCCGGGTTCGGTGGCGACCCGGGCAACGTCACCGTCGCCGGCCAGTCCTCCGGAGCGGCGTCGGTGGCTTGTCTGATGGTGATGGACAGAGCCCGCGATCTGTTCCGCCGCGCCATCGCCCACAGCCCCGCCAGCCCCTGCTACACCCTCGACATCGCCGCCGCGACCACGCGCGAGATCGCCGCCGCGGCGGGCTGCCCCGCCACCCCCGGGGGCCTTACGGCCGTCGGCCCGGAGGCCCTGGTCCGCGCCGGCGACGCTGTCGTCGAGGCATACCGGCGCGATCCCGCCTCCGGCTCCCGCCACTACGATCCTTCGCTCTACGCCCCGGTCCTCGACGGGGACACCCTCCCCGTCGATCCGCCCACCGGAATGGCCCAGGGCTTGAGCCGGGAAGTCGACCTGCTGGTCTGCCACACCACCGAGGAGTACTGGCTCCTCGACGCGGTCGGCAGTAGCACCAAGGTCACCAGTGAAGAGCAACTCACCCTCTTCGCGCAGGACTTCGGTCTCCCCGACGGCCTGATCGACGGGTACCGAGCCCACGCGCCCGAGGCCCCGGTCCTCGACATCTACCTCGCCGTCTTCAGCGACCTGCTCTTCTGCGAGTACGGCAACAGGCTCGCCGAACACCACGCCCGAGCCGGCGGCCGGACCTACCTCTCGCGCTTCGACCGGCGCCGCACCGACCCAGGCGGAAGCGTTCGGGCGTGGCACTGCGCCGACGTCCCCTTCGCCTTCGGCAACCACCTCGACAGCGACCTGGCCTTCCTCATCGGCGGCCTGCCCACTCCCGCCGACCACGACCTCTCCGCCCGCATGGTGCGCGCCTGGGCCGACTTCGCCCGCACCGGAGACCCCGGCTGGCCGGCCGTCGACCACCCCGACGCCCCACTCATGACCTGGACCTCGGCCGACTGCGACAGCCCGGGCGAGCCCGCCGGCACGCGAGCGCTCTGGGCCAAGGCCGCCTTCCCGCTGCTTCGGCCGTAAGGCCGTAAGCCCGTAAGGCCGTAAGGCCGCATGACCGAAAGCAGGTGAATCGGCGAACACAACCGCGTCGCGCGTCTATCCGGCGGTGTGCCGATCGCGCCCACAAGGCGTCACCACCTCTGGTGGTGACGCCGTTCGGTCATCGCGCGGCCGAAGCACGGGGCGGCCCCCCTCCTCGCAGGCCGCGGGTCACCATGTTCTGGCGAGCATGTGCGTGAACAGCGTGTCCAGTTGCTGTACGGCCGGAGACCTCAGCGGCGTGTCGCGCAGGGTGCGGCGGGCGGTGTCCAGGTGGCGGAGTGCCTCGTCGCGGGTTGCCGACCGACCGCCGGCCTTCTCGACCAGCGCCGCGACGTGGGCGGCCTCGTCGTCGTCCATCCGCTCGGTGGTCGTGAGGAGCGCGGCGAGTTCGTGTGCGGCCTCGTCTCCTCCGGCCAGTGCCGTGAGGATCGGGTAGGTCTTCTTGCCCCGTCGGAGGTCCGCGTGGACGGGCTTGCCGGTCACGGCCGGGTCGCCCCAGATGCCGAGGATGTCGTCCACCGCCTGGAAGGCGAGGCCGAGATGGCGCCCGGCTCGTTCGAGTGCGGTCACGGTGCGGTCGGGGGCGCCGCCCAGGATCGCGCCGAGCGCGAGCGCGCAGCCCAGCAGGGCGCCCGTCTTCTGGTCGGCCATCGAACGGTACTCGTCCGGTCCCACCGCACCGGGTCCGTGCCACGGACGGTCCTCGAAGCGCAGGTCCTGCGCCTGGCCGGTCACCAGTGTGTTCAGGGTCGTGCACAGGCACCGGACCGCGGCACCCGTGTGCCGGCTCCCGACCTCGGCCAGGGTCGCCACGGCCTGGGCGAGGAGCGCGTCGCCCGCGAGAACGGCCGGGCCCGTCCCGTACGTCTTCCACACCGCGGGGCGCTGCCGGCGCAGTGCGTCGGCGTCCATGATGTCGTCGTGGAGCAGCGAGAAGGTGTGGACGAGTTCGACGGCCACGGCTCCCGGGACGGCGTCGGCGCCGTCGGCTCCGACGGCCTCCGCTCCGAGCAGGGTCAGGGCCTGACGCACTCCCTTGCCCTCCGATCCGCCCGGGTTCGGCGTCCCTGACGGGTCGGCCCAGCCCAGTGCGTACGCCGCCATCTCACCGGTCCAGGGATGCAGTCTTCCCACCGCCTCCACCAGCGCCGGCCGGACCAGTGCGCGGCAGCGGTCCAGGACGGTGGAGGGCAAGGGGTGGTGCGGGCGGGGCGGGCTCATCAGCGCCACGCCCGCGGGGCCGGCGGCGGATGAGCCGGCTGGTGTGTCCACGGGTGAACAGGCCGGCGACGACGGCTTCGGCAGGGCGTTCATCGCAGCCCCTCCACGTCCACGGCCCGCAGGGCCTCCGCCCCGACCGCCGGCAGCACCGGCTCCGCTGCCCCGGTTCCCTGACCGGCATGGTCCGGTAGCGGGCCGACCCCGAGCTCGGCCGCGGCCTTGTCCACCATGTCCCGGGCGTGTCGCAGTCCGATGCGGTCCAAGGTCGTGCGCAGTTCGGCAAGTTCCGCGGCGGTGTGCGCGGCCTCGCGGCCCAGGCGGGCACCGGCCTTGACCAGGCCCAGCCTCGACAGTGCCGTCCCGCGTGGCTCCTCCATCTCGCGGAACTCCTCCAGCGCCTGCGCGTACAGCTCGCGGGCCTGCTCGTACCGGCCTGCCCGGTACAGGACGTTGCCCCGCATCTTGTGGTTGTAGGCGAGCGCGCTGGACAGCCGTATCTCCCGGCATGCCTCCTCCGCCTGCGACAGCAGGGACAGTGCGCGGTCCACGTCCCCGTCGCGTACGGACACCACGTCGGCGATGCCCCGCAGGGCCCATGCCCAGCCGCGCCGGTCCTCGGCACGCGACGCCGTCTCGGCCGCCTCCTCGAACAGGGCCAGGGCCTTGTCGTAGGAGCCCGTGTTGCGGTGCATCTGCGCGATGCCCTCCAGTGCCCACACCGTGTGCCGGGCCTCGCCGCGGCGGCGGGCCTCGGCGAGCAGCTGTTCGTGCAGCCGGCCCACGGCCTCGTAATCGCCCTGTATGCGCCCGGTCTCGGCGAGCCCCGCCAGCGAGTAGCCCCGCACGACGATGTCGTCCCCCCGCTCGCCCGCCTCGGCCGCGAGCCGCAGGAGCCGGTACGCCAGCCGGAACGCACCGCGCTGCCGGGCCAGCGTGCCGCCGCTCCACAGCGCCCACGCCATCGCCCCCTCGTGACCGGCCGAACGCGCCGCCCGATAGCTCGCCTTCCACGCCCGGTCGGCTTCCCCGATCCGCCCGAGCCTGCGGCAGGCCTCCGCCACGGCCAGCCCGCACCGCGCCATCTCCCGCAGGTTTCCTGCCTGTTCCGCCGCCTGGAGTTCCTCGATGCCCCGGGCGAGCACCTCGGGCAGCGAGGCGTTCACCGACAGCGTCCCGAGCGCTCCCTGATACTCCGGCGCGGACGCCTTCGCCCGCCTCGCCTCACTCATCCGACCGGCCATCAGAACCTCCTCCTGTCGGCTCGACGATCAAGCCGACGCGAGGGTGAAGACGGTGGCGGTGGTGCCGGGTTCCGGATCGGTCGGAAAGTACATCTCCGGAGGGTCGGCGGATCATCCTCAAGTGCTATACGGACGACGGAGGTTCCTCAACGAGAGGTACCCGGTGCCTGGTTGAGGACCGGTACGGGTGGGTGCCGCGCGGCGGGCGCTGTCGAGAGTCACCGTCGCCGTGGTCGCGACCGTCGGTCGCCCCCGAGGACGTGTTCTTCATCGCCCTGTCGCCGGCGTGGCAGCTCCTTCGATGAGGTCCGCCGCTTTGCGCAGGCCGTCTCGGCGGCGGATCTCCTCCCCCACGCCGGCCAGCCGCTCCCGCAGCGCGTCGTCCGCGAGCAACCGCTCCAGCGTCCCCTTCAGTTCCCCGTCCGTGAAGCGGTACGTGTCCAGGCGGACGCCGAACCCCAGCTCGTCCATCCGCTGGGCGTTGTCGTACTGGTCCCAGAACAGGGGCAGCAGCACCATCGGCTTGCCGAAGTGCAGGGCCTCGGTCGTCGTGTTGTTGCCGCCGTGCGTGATGACGAGATCGACGAGCGGCAGGATCGACGTCTGCGGCAGGAACTCCGCGCCCCACATGTTCGGCGGGAGCTCGATCTCCTCGTGCAGCGGCCCCTTGGACACGAGGTAGCGGTGCGGGGTCCCGGCCAGCACGCCGATGACGCGCCGCATCAGCCCCAGGTCCGCCGAGCCGAGTGAGCCCAGCGAGAAGTAGATCAACGCGCCGTCGCCGTTCCGCAGCTCCGCGGGCAGTTCGAACGTCCCGTCCGTCTCCCGGACCGAGGAGTCCAGCCGGTGCCAGGCCGGGCCGAGCGTGCGCGCGTAGTCCGCGGCTTCCGGGTACACGTAGAGATTCGTTGCGCCGTGATGGATGAAGTCCAGCTCCGGCAGGGCCGGAGCTCCCTGCTCCACCACCCACGCGTTGAACTCCTCCCAGAGCGCGCGGTGCGAGCGGTCGTATGCCTCCCGGAATTCCGCCCAGCCGGTGCGGTCCGCCGACGGATGGCCGGAGAAGACCGGGGGCACGTCGTCCGTCCTCAGTTCGAGGGGGTTGCAGGACATGATGCGGACGAACGGTGTACCCGCGGTCAGCAGGGCGGGGAAGCACACGACGTTGTCCTCGACGATCACATCGGGCCGGACCCGCTCGATGATCCGCCGCAGGTGCGGCTCGCAGTACCGGACGCCCGCGACGAGCTCCTCCCAGACGGGCTTGACCCAGGTCTCCAGCTGCTCGATGGTCGGCTTGCGGAACTCCGGTGCGGTGTCCCGGATGAAGTCCTTCCAGAACTGGCCCGCCTCCTGCTCTCCTTCCGGCGGGGGCGCGAGGGCGACCAGGTCCTCCTCGAAGCCGAGCGCCGTGAGCTTCCCCTTCCAGGAGGCCTCGGCGGCGAAGACGACGCGATGGCCGCGGCGGCGCAGGACATCGCCGATGCCGACGCAGTTGTTGGTGGGCCCGTAGGCGCTCTCCGGTACGAACAGCACGGTGAGCCGGCGTTCCGTCATGGCTCTTCCCCCTCGATCGGGCCGACAGGGATGCCGGCGGGAATACGGACGGCGGCCTCCGGAGGCCAGGCAAGGGACACCCGCTCGCCGGACACGACACGGGAGGGGCCCTGGACGGCGACGAGTACCGGCCGGTCCAGGGCCGGGACACGCACGGCGAGGTGTGACGTGCCGCCGTGGAAGCTGACGTCGACGACCGTGCCCGTGAGCCGCACGCCCTCGCCGCCCCCGTCCCCGTCGCCACCTCCGTCGCCGATGCGGATGCGCTCCGGACGTACAGCCGTGATGCCGTCCGGCCCCGGAAAGAGGTTGTTCGCGCCGACGAAGCCCGCGACGAAGGCGGTACGCGGCCGTTCGTACAGCTCCACCGGTGCGTCGGTCTGCTCGATACGGCCCGCGTTCATCACGGCGATCCGGTCGGCGAGCGACATGGCCTCCTCCTGGTCGTGCGTGACCACGAGGAACGTGATGCCGACCTCGTTCTGAAGCCGCTTCAACTCCAGCTGCATCTTCACCCGCACCTGCTTGTCGAGCGCGGACAGCGGCTCGTCGAGCAACAGCAGACGGGGCCGCTTCACGATCGCCCGGGCGAGCGCGACACGCTGACGCTGTCCGCCGGAGAGCTGGTGCGGTCTGCGGCGGGCGTACGTGGGCAGGCCGACCGTGGCGAGTGCCGCGTCGACCCGTTCCCGTATCTCTCGGCGCGGGAGCCGTTCCCGCTCCAGCCCGTACGCCACGTTCCGCTCGACCGACATGTGCGGGAAGATCGCGAACGACTGGAACATCAGATTGACCGGGCGCCGGTGCGGCGGCACCCTCAGCAGGTCCTCTCCGTCGAGTGTGACCGTGCCCGCGTCCGGCGTCTCGAACCCGGCGAGGATACGCAGCAGGGTCGTCTTGCCGCAGCCGCTCGGCCCGAGCAACGCGCAGAACTCGCCCTCGCCGATGTCCAGCGAGACGTCGTCCAACGCCTTGATCCCTCCGAAACGGTGGCTGACCCCCTTGATCTCGATCATCCGTTCGCCTCCGGAGCGCGGGGAGTGGTCGTACGGGTGAGCCGCTGCGCGGCGACGACGGCGGTGAAGCTGACCCCCAGCAGCAGGGTCGCGAGCGCGTTGATCTCCGGGGTGACGCCGAAGCGGACCATCGAGTACACGACGACCGGGAGCGTCGGCTCGGTCGGAGCGGCCGTGAAATAGGCGATGACGAACTCGTCGACGGAGAGCGTGAAGGCGAGCAGGGCCCCGGCGGCGATGCCCGGGGCGAGGGACGGCAGGGTGATACGGACGAACGTCGCCAGCGGTGTCGCGCCCAGGTCCCGGGACGCCTCCTCCAGCGAGGGATCGGTGTGCGCCAGCCGCGTCCGCACGAGCGCGGCGACGAAGGCGGCGCCGAAGACGGTGTGGGCGAGCAGCACGCTGTGCAGGCCGAGGGTGAGCCGGACGGCGGCGTAGAAGACGAGCAGGCCGATGGCGAGCAGCAGATCGGGGACGACGGCGGGGAGCAGGGTCACCACGTCCAGCAGCCGTGAACGGGTGCCCCGGCCCGCGCCGATCGCGAGCAGGGTGCCGAGGACCGTGGACAGCGCCGCGGACCCGGCCGCGACGATCAGGGTGTTGACGAGCCCGTGCAGGATCTCTTCGTCGCCCGCCAACTCGCCGTACCAGCGCAGACTGAACCCCTCGAAGGCGTACGGGGAGCCACCCGCGTTGAACGACATGGCGACGAGGACGACGACGGGCGCGTAGAGGAAGACGTACGTCAGCCAGAACGGAAGGCGCGTCGACAGCCGGTTCCGGGTGGGGGTCATCGGCTCCCGTACCTCCTCGCCGTCCACGCGTGCGCGAAGAGCAGCAGCGTCAGCACGGCCAGCAGCGCGAGTGCGAGCGCCGAGCCGAAAGGCCAGTCGCGGGCCTTGAGGAACTGGTCGCGGATGAGGTTGCCGACCATCACCGACCTTCCCCCACCGAGGAGTTCGGGGACGACGAAGTTCCCGAAGCTCGGTACGAAGACGAGGAGGCAGCCGGTGAGGACCCCGGGGAGGGTGAGGGGAAGCGTCACCGTACGGAAGACGGCCCACGGCCCACCGCCCAGGTTCGCGGCGGCCTCGCGCAGCTGCGGGTCGAGCCGCGCTAGGGACGCGTACAAGGGGAGGATCATCAGGGGCAGATACGCGTACAGCAGACCGATGACGACGGCCGCATCGGTGTAGAGGATCTCCACCGGGCCGAGGCCGATCGCGCCCAGTGTCTTGTTGAGCCAGCCGGGGCCGCTCAGCAGCACGATCCACGCGTAGACGCGGATGAGGAAGCTGGTCCAGAAGGGCAGGACGACGGCGATCAGGGCGATCGTCTGCCGACGGCGCGTGAGACCGGCGATCACGTACGCCGTCGGATAGCCGATGAGGAGGGCGAGGACGGTGGTGAGGGCGGCGATCCAGGTGGAGTGGAGGACGACGCCGGCGTAGAGCGGGTCGGCGAGGCGGGTGAGGTTCTCGGTGGTCGGCTCGTGCACGACGCCACCGAAGCGGCCACGCCGGAAGAACGCGTAACTCAGCACCAGGCCCAGGGGGACGACCATGAAGACGGTCGAATACGTCAGGCCGGTCGCGGTCAGCGGCCACCGCTTCATGAGCCGGCGGCTACCTCGGTCGACAGCCGGGTGTACTTCGTGGCCGCCTCGCCGACATCGATGACGGACTCGTTCTCGAGCAGCTCGTCCGGTGTCATGCGCAGTGGTGCGTTGGCTTTGAGCACCTTCGGGTCCAGCTGTGCCATGGCGGCCTCGTTGGGCACCTTGTAGCGGATGTTCTCGGCTGCCCAGCTGTGGATCTCCGGGGCGAGGATGTAGTTGACGAGGGCGTGCGCGGCCTCCTTGTTCTTGGAGGACTTCAGTACGACCATCGTGTCCACCCAGAGGTCGCTGCCCTCCTTCGGGACGGCGAACCCGATCTTCGGGTTGTCGGTCGGGCACCAGCCGTCCCATGCCTCCGCCATCGCCGACTCGCCCTTGACGAGCCTGTCGCCGAACGTGGTGTCGTCGTAGGCGAGCAGGTCCTTCTTGGCGTCGAGGAGCAGCGTGCGGGCGGCGGCGAGTTCCCGGTCGCTGGTGGTGTTGACGGAGTGGCCGAGCGCCTTGAGTGCCGGGAGGGCGAGCCAGCGCTCGGTGGTCATCATGGTGACCTTCCCCTTCAGCGCGGATGGGGGCTTGAGGAGGTCGTTCCAGCTGGTCGGGGGCTGTTCCACGAGGTCGGTGCGGTAGCAGATCCCGGTCGTCCCCCAGGTGTAGGGGACGGAGAAGGTGTTGCCCTTGTCGTAGGCGAGCTGCCGGGCCTCGGGATAGAGGTTCTTGAGGTTCGGGATCAGGTCCGCGTGGACGGGCTCGAGCAGTCCGGCCGCGTTCAGGGCCTGGGCGTACTGGCCGGAGACGAAGGCGACATCGATACCGCTGTCGTTCCCTGCCGCGCCGCCCCCCGTGAGCTTGGCCATGATCTCTTCGTTGGTGGCGTGGTGCGCGATCTTCAGCGGGACGCCGAGGTCCTTCTTGACGCGCTCGGGCAGGTCCTCGGGGCTGTAGCCGTCCCAGATGGAGACCGTGAGGGACTGCTGGGTGATGTCGGCCTTCGGGTCGAGTGTCGCCGGGCCGCTGCTCCGGGTGTCCTCCGCTCCGCAGCCGGTGAGCAGCAACAGGGCGAGACCTGTCGCGGCCGTGCCCCTCACGCGCATACCTCTCACTACACAACTCCCGTAATTCGAGGACCAGTTGAGGCGCGAGTCTCGCATCACGCCACAGGTTTCACAACGGGGCGGTGGTCAGGGCACATCAGAACCGTTCTCGCATCCGACGACCGTGTCCGATGGCCGTGAAGCGGTCTCCCGATCACGGCCGCGATGGCCTTGTTCGGTGCCCCCGGCGTCGCCCCTCGGAGCCCGGACGGGCAGGGCCGGCGCTGGGGTGTTCACCGGGCGTAGTCGACCTCGGGGAAGCCGGGAGAGGGACCGTCGAGCAGCCGCCCCCGGCCGCGGAGGTGGAGGTCGAAGAAGGCTCGCGGGTAGGCGCGTTGGAACGCCTGCGCCCGGTGCCCGGGAATCGTCCCGACCTCGCCCTCCAGATCGGACGGTGACATGCCCAGAAGAGGAGCGAGCAGCGGCAGGATCAGCGCGTCGTCGCCGAACGACAGGTGCGCGGCTCCTCGTACGGTCAGACGCAGACGCCAGCCGCGCAGATGCGACCAGAACGCGCGCAGGGCGGGGTTGCTCTCCATACCGCCCTTGCCCGGGGTGTCCACGACCAGGAACGGACGGTCGAGCCCGGCGTCCACCACTGGACCCGCCGCGCCTCCGTCCAGGCTCGCTCCCACCGCGATCCGCTCGTCGGTGAGCATCGTCACGGCGGTGGTGGCGCCGCCCAGGGAGTGGCCGAGCATCCCGACGCGCCGCAGGTCGAGCGCCCCGCGCAGGCCTGTGGGCAGCGGGGTGTGGCAGACGCCGGGGTGGCCGCCCGAGCGGAGGACGGCAAGCCGGTCCAGGACGAAGCGGATGTCGGCGGTGCGGACCGCGAGGGCCTTGGCGTAGTCGCTGATCCCGCCCAGCGGATTCGTCTCGACACGTCCACCGGGGAAGGCGACCGCCGCCGCGTCGTAGGTGTGGTCGACGGTGACCACCAGAAAGCCGTGACTGGCGAGGTCTTCCACCACGCCGGTGCCGAACGACCGTGACGCGTCGGCGCCGGGAGAGTAGAGCACGACGGGCAGCGGGCCCGGTGGGCCGCCGACGGGAGCGCCCTCGTGGCCGTGGGTGCCTCCCAGCCGTACCCGCCCGGGAGGCAGGCCGAGCAGGCGCAGATACCGGTCGGCCGCCGCCGGAGGCATCCAGGGAACGGTGGGGCGGTCCGCGCCGCCGCGGGCGGGGTACCAGATGCTGATCATCAGCTCACGGCAGGGACGGGAGGGTACCCAGGGGTCCGGCCGCGTGGTGTCGGCCAGGTGCAGCGCGATCGTACCCAGTGGGTACGGTCCGTTCGGGGCGGGCAGTCGGAACCGCACGGGTTCCTCCTGTCGCGGTCGCGCGACGGCCACCGGCGCGAGCGGACCCGGGATCATGGCGGCGGCCAGTCCGGCGCACGAGGACAGCAGTGTTCTCCGATTCATGCGCTCCACTGTCCCGTCCGACGAGTCCGGCGGCCTCGCCCCGGGGACGAATCCGGTGTCAGCCCAGGAAGGTAGAACGGGCATCGGCCGCGCGGATGACTCAGCCCGGGAGATGACGTCCTCCGGGCTGACCACCCCCGGGACCCCGCTCGACTAGCGTGGCCGGCATGGGCGACGGGGAGTCACGGCCGCTGGTGGCCGGACGTCTGCGGGACGGACAGTGGCACGGTGTGGACACGGTCGCGGCCGTGCTCCTCGCCCTGGCGTTCGGCGCGAGCGAGACGCGGAGCGGTGGCTGGGGCGCGGGAGCCGTGGCGGCGGTGGTCTGGCTGCCGGTCGCGGTACGGCGCAGACGGCCCCTCCGGGTTCTGTACACGGTCCTGGCCGGGGCGGTCTTCGCCATCGCGTTCACCGGATGGGAGGAGTCCTGGGTCCCCGTCGCGGCCGCCCTGTACACAGTGGCGGCACGGGAACCGCGGCGCCGGTCCGCGACGGCGCTCGGCTGTTCGCTGGGCGCCGTCGCGGCGGCCATGGCTTTCGTACCGCGACCGGTCCCGGCCTCCGAGGTCGCGGGGGGCGTCGTCTTCGCGTCTTCGCTGACGGCCCTGCTCTGGCTGGTGGGCACCGCGCTGAGGGAGCAGCGGTCGTACGCGGAACTCGCCGCCCGGCAGGCCGTGACGGACGAGCGCCTGCGGATCGCCCGGGAGCTCCACGACGTGGTGGCCCATCATCTGACCGTCATCGCGGTGCGGGCCGAGGTGGCCCGTGCGGTGGCCTCCACCAACCCCCAGGAGGCCGAACGGACCCTCGCACTGGTCGGGACAGCGGGCCGGGCGGCGCTCACCGAGATGCGCCGCATGCTCGGCGTTCTACGGTCACCGGGTGACGGAGCCGAGTCCGCGTCCACCCCCGGTCTGGCGGACCTGCCCGCGCTCGCGGACGGCGCGGGCCCGCGCGTGGAGCTGTCCGTCGACCCGGACGCACCGCTCCCCCCGGGTGTGGAACTGGCGGTCTACCGGATCGTTCAGGAAGCCCTCACCAATGTCGTCAAGCACGCGGGATCGGCGGACTGCCGGGTGAACCTGTCCCGGACGGGTCCCGAGGCGGTCGAGATCGAGGTTGTCAACGACGCGCCGTCCCGGCTCCCGTCCCAGCTCCCGTTCCGGCTCCCATCGCAGCTCCTGTCCCGGCGTTCCGGCGGCGGGCACGGACTCATCGGGATGCGGGAGCGGGCGGTCATGTGCGGCGGGACCCTCTCCGCCGGCCCCCTGGCGACGGGCGGCTTCCGGGTGCACGCGCGGCTGCCCTGCGAACCGGGAACGGCACGGTGAACCGGCCGGTCCGGGTTCTCATCGCCGACGACCAGGCGCTGTTGCGAACGGGCTTCCGCCTGCTCATCGACAGTGTGCCGGACCTCACCGTCGCGGGCGAGGCCGTCAGCGGCGACCAGGCCGTCGAACTCGCGCTGCGGCTACGGCCCGACGTCGTGCTGATGGACATCCGGATGCCGGGCATGGACGGTCTGGAGGCCACCCGGCGCATCTGCGCGGACCCGGACGCCGTCGGCACCCGTGTGCTGGTCCTCACCACGTTCGACCTGGACGAGTACGTGTACGCGGCACTCCGCGGCGGAGCCAGCGGATTCCTCCTGAAGGACATCCTCCCCGCCGATCTGCTGACGGCCTTGCGGGTGGTCGCCTCCGGCGACGCCCTGCTCGCGCCCGCGGTCACCCGCCGTCTGATCCGCGAGTTCGCCGGACGCCACGAGCCGCGGCCGCGACTCGCCTGTGAGCTGGCGGGCGTGACTCCACGGGAACGGGAAGTTCTCCGCCTGGTGGCCCGGGGCCTGCCCAACCCCGTGATCGCCGAGCATCTGGGGCTGAGCGTCGCGACCGTCAAGACGCATGTGCGGCGGCTGCTGGCCAAGCTTCACGCCCACGACCGGGCCCAACTGGTCGTCATCGCCTACGAGACGGGCCTGGTCACCGCGGGCGGGAACCTCCCGCCCACCGGCTGACGCCTCGCCGGCCGGGATGGCGGACCTGAAGGGGACGCCCCCGGCGGGGCGGGGAGAGCACGACGCGCGGCCGGGACGCATCGTGCGCGTCGTCTCCGCCCGCTCGTCGCCCGGGACCTCGATGACGAGGATGCCGTCCCCGCGGCCCCGTCGGCGGGAATCCGGGCAAGGCGCGTCCGCGTCAGCCCGTGGCCGTCCCCTGATCCCTCTGGAGCCGGGGCGGCGCCGCACCGACCGGGGTGCCGTCCGTCTCCGCCGTCTCGGGAAGGGGGACGGTGATCACGGGGCAGGCGGCGTGGCGCAGCAGTCCGTGAACGGTGGAGCCCAGTCGCATGCCGGAGTAGCCGCCACGGCCTCTGCGGCCGACGACGACGGCGACGGCGCTCCCTGCGGCGCGCGCCAGCTCCTCCACCGGATGTCCGCGTACGACCTCCTGCTCGATGCCGACATCCGGGCGACGCTCGGCCCAGCCGGCGACCGCCTCCGCGAGCAGCCGGCGCCGCTCGGCGAGGCCCTCGGCGACGTCGTCGCGGGACAGCGGCGGGCGCGGCCACACCCAGACAGCCTGGAGCCGTGCCTCCCGCAGACCGGCCTCCGCCACGGCGAACGCGATGGCGGCCCGGCAGTCGCGGCTTCCGTCCACGCCGACGACGATCAGCGGCGGGTGCACGGGCTCGGGCGCCGGTGCGCGAATCACGGCGACGGGGCAGGGGGAGCGCGCCGTCAACGGGACGACCACGGAACCCTCGCTGAGGACTTCGGCGGTCCGGCCGAGACGGCGTGATCCCAGCACGACGACTGCGGCATCCACCGCCCGCTCGTACAGGACGGTCGCGGGTGCGCCGTCGACGAGCTCCGTCACGGTCCGCGGCCCGCCGTGCGTCTCCCGTACGAGGTCCTCGGCATTGGCGAGTACCGACGCGGCACGCATGCGCAGGCCGCTCCGGTGAGCGAGCGCGTCGAACGAGAGCCGGTCGTGGACCGGCGGCACAGCAGTGACCATGCGCAAGGACGTGTCCCTGCGCAGGGCTTCGTCGGCCGCCCAGTCCAGGGCCGGCACGGACGGCTCCCGAGGATCGACACCGATCACTACGTCGTTTCCCATGGATCCTCGCCACCTTCGCCGCGGATCACGAAGCCGGACGCGACGCTCTGGATGGGGCAGTGGGCGTGAGGGACCAAGGCGCGCGGGGAGCGGCCCGGGGCGGCCCTGCCACGAACGGGGTCCGCTCCGACGCGGAACCGGCCTTCGGCCGACTCGGCATCCCCTGGGTCATGGTTCCTCCACCGGAGTACACCCCGAGGGTTCACGCCTCTGGAACCTCACCTCTCACACTGACACTGTCCAGGCCTCCTGGCGATGGGGGCGTTCGGTCCCCCTCGGGACCCGCCCGGCCCACGTCGAGGAGCCACGGCCCGGACATCTCGGCACCTGTCGTCCGGCGGTCTCAGCGTCCCGGTGCCCGTCCCCTCCGGCCGGTCGTGGTGCGCCAGGAGGAGTGCCGCGCACACGTCCCCGGTCCGAAGGTCCGACGGGCGCGAGCGGCCGAAGGCACTGGGGACGTACGGTACGAACTCACCACGGACGGCGAGACGTAGTCGTGCCGGGCCGTTCGCCTCCCCCTCCGTGGTGTTCAGGGCGTGTCCGTGACGCGTCACTCCGGTTCACCCGTCTCACGGGGACGGTGCGGGCGGTGGAAGTGTTCTCGTCGGGCAGCGGGACGCGGATGGTGAGGATGCCGTCCGCGTACGAGGCGTCGACGGCGTCGGCGGGGATGGCCGCGGGGAGGCGTACGGTCCGGCGGAAGGATCCGTAGCGGAACTCCGAGTGCTCTTTGTCCTCCTCGGTCTCGGGGTGCTCGGCGGTCACGGTGAGCAGGTTGTCATCGACGGTGATGGCGATGTCGTGGTCGGGGTCCGTCCCCGGCAGTTCGGCGCGCAGAACGAAGACGCCGTCACGGCGGGTTATCTCCACCGGGATGGAGTGGGCCGCCGAGGCGGGTCGCCACCCCGGCAGTCCCGGAAAGCTCCGGGCGAACCAGTCGTCGAAGTCAGGGAGAGCCGGATGTCCGTGCTCTCTGTCGTGTCTGGTCATCGTTCCTCACTCCTGGGGTGTGGCGTGCCAGGCTTCTTCCCGTCCGGCGGCCGAGGTCGCGGGGTGTCCCGCGTACCGGTTCGGTTCCTCACGACTCGTCTTCCCGGGCTTGCGGCGGGTACTGCGGGACGATGGCGACCGGGCATTCGGCGTGGTGCAGGGCGCGGTGGGCGACCCGGCCGAGTTCCAGGCCGACGAGCGCGTCGCGGCGGCGCGCGCCCACGACCAGCAGGTCGGCGGCGGCGGAGCGCTGGACCAGCACCCGGTGGGGGGCGCCTTCCACCGTGACGCGGCGCACCGCTACCCGGGGGTGCTCGCGCACGAGCGCGTCCAGTGCCTTGTCGAGCAGGTCGGACGCCCGCCGTTCGTCTCCGCCGTCGGTCTCGACAGCGTCACCGCCTGGCGACAGGTGGCTGCCACCCAGAAGGGACGGCCGCCGCCAGGCGCGGACCACGTCGAGTTCCGCGTCGCGCAGGGCCGCCTCGCGGAAGGCGAAGCGTACGGCCGGGGAGTCCACGTCATACGCGCCGATCCCGAGCAGGACCCGCCCGTGCCCGGCGTCCCGGGTGTAGCGGTCGCCGCGGGCCACGACGACCGGACAGGAGGACCGCGCGGCCACCACCAGGCTCACGGAGCCGAGCAGCAGACCGGTGAACTCGCCGCGCCCCCGGTTGCCCACGACCACGAGGGCCGCGTCTCGTCCCTCTTGGAGCAGCGCGCTGCCAGGGTCGTCAGGCCGCACGACGGCGGTGACTTCGACGCCGGGGGCGCGGAGCCGGGCGCGTTCGGCCGCGGCGGCGACAATGCCCTCCGCGATGCTCTGCTCGGGCGGCTGGTCCTCGGCCGGGTCGGTCACGACTTCTTCGTACCGCTCCCAGAGCGAGGCGTGGACGATCCGCAGCGGCAGCGCGCACCGCTCGGCCTCGTCCACGGCCCAGTCCAGGGCCGCGAGCCCGGTCTCGGATCCGTCGACTCCCGCCACCACGGGACGTTCCATCCTGCCCACCGCCTTCCGGCTCAGGGGTGCCTGCCGGCAGCCCGGCCTCCCGCCGCGTCGGTGTGATGCGCGGGGCCTTGCCGGACGGGCCGGGGCGTGGCGCTCCGGGGAGGAGCGGCCCTCCGCTTCTCCCCGGACCTTGTTCGCGCGGTGTGCGGCTCGGAGCCGCTTCTCCGCGTCCTCCGGGCGGGCGCCTTCCCTCTTAGAAAAGCATCGGGGCCGGACGCTCGCCAGGCCGGCCGTTCCGTCCTCCTCCACCGCGGCCGGGCTCCTGTCGTCCTGGTGCGGCACGGCTGACCGGATATCCCGCGATCGGTCGGCTGGGCACCTCGCGTCACGCCGCCGCGGGCTGGTCACCCGGACCGTGTCTCCGGCACCCCAGCGGTCGCCGCACCGGCTCAGGGCTGAAAGCATGAAAGAGGTCTTCCGGCCGCTGTCCCGCGAAACGCGGACCGCACAAGAGCAGGAGGGCGGCCCGCCCCGGCCGCCCGGGACGGCCGCGCCGGACACCTCCGTGCCGGCGGCGCGGCTTCCGCACGGAAGGAGCGGGCGATGCGTCATCGCAGCATCGGAGAGCTGATGACCCGCGAGGTGGTGAGCGTCCGCGGGGACGTGCCGTTCAAGGACGTCGTGAGGACGCTGGCCCGGCACGGTGTCACCGCGGTACCGGTGGTGGACTCGGAGGACCGGGTGATCGGGGTCGTGTCGGAGGGCGACCTGCTGCGCAAGACCGCCGACCAGGCTGCCGTACCGGGCGATTTGCCCGCCGTTCCCGGGCTCTCGGAAGAGGAACGCGCGAAGGCCGAGGGCACCCGGGCGGAGGAGGTGATGTCGGCTCCCCCGGTGTGCGTCACCCCCGGGTGGACCGTGGTGGAGGCGGCGCGGCTCATGGAGGCACAGGGCGTCAAACGGCTCGTCGTCGTCGACGCCCGGGACCGGCTGGTCGGCATCGTCAGCCGCCGGGACCTGCTGCGGATCTTCCTTCGCGAGGATGCCGACATCCGCCGTGAGATCACCGAGGACATCCTCGGCGGCACCCTCGGCCTGGACCCGGCCGCACTGTCGGTCGAGGTGTCGAACGGCCGGGTGGAGCTCGGCGGCCACGTGCCGTACCGCGGCACGATCCCCGTCATCGAACGTATGTGCGCAACGGTCGACGGAGTCGTCTCGGTCTCCTGCGACCGGCTCGGGCGCGAGTCCGACGCCACCGGACCCGGCACCACCGGACTCGGCACCGGCGGACCCGGCACCGAGCGGTGACAACCGGATCGCGGAGACACCCGGCACACCCGGTCCACCCGGGCACAGGGAGGACGCAGTGGCAGTCCCCACCCGCATCACCGTCGTCGGAGTCGGCAACGAGTTCCGGCGGGACGACGGACTCGGCCCCGCCGTCATCACCCGGCTGAAGGAGGGCCGGGCGACCCGCCCGCTCCCTCCCGGCACCGTACTGGCGTCGAGCGACGGGGATCCGGGGCGGCTGATCGGCCTGTGGGAGGAGGCCGGGCTCGCCGTGGTCGTCGACGCCGCCCACGTGCACCCGGGCTGTCCTGGTCGGGTGCACCGGCTGGAACTCGGGGAACACGGGGTCCGGCGGCCGGGTGCCGCCAGCACGCACGGGCTCGGCCTCGGGGAGGCCGTGGAACTGTCCCGGGTCCTGGGACGGCTGCCGGCGCATCTGATCGTGTACGCGGTCGAGAGCGGGGACGGCTCGCTCGGTACGGGGCTCACCAAGGCCGTGGCAGCCGTGGTGGAGCCGCTGGCACGGCGTATCGAGAAGGACATCGCGGAGTACCACGCGGCCGTCCCCCCGAAGCGCCACCGCCGGTGAACGCGCGAGAGGTGTGACCGAGAGGCGGGGCGAAGGGTGAGGGTGCCCGGCGAGTGCACACGCCGGCGCCAGGTGGCTCACTCTTGCCCTGCCCGGCGTGCGCATCGGCGGCGGAGTGGTCACGCTGAGGTGGCCGGAGTGTCGCGGTGCGTCCCGCTCCGGCCCGCGCGGAACCTCGGCACACCGGCACGCGGCCACGGACGGACCGGACGGGAACGAACCATGGCCACCGCGCCCCCACCGACCGGGGACACCGGGGACACGGACTGTGTCCTCGACCTCGGCGGACTCGACGCACTCGTCCAGGTCCTCCGGTCACGGGGCCGCACGGTGGTCGGCCCGACGGTCCGGGACGACGCGATCGTGCTCGCCGAACTGGAGTCCGCCACCGAGCTTCCGTACGGCTGGGGCGTGGAACTGGACGGCGGTCACTACCGGCTGGTGCGGCGTACGGACCGGGCCGCGTTCGCCCACAGTGCGGGGCCGCAGTCCTGGAAGAACCACCTGCTCCCGCAGCGGGTGCGCCAATGGTCCGCCGACCGCGGCCCCGACGGGGAACTGAGGGTGCTGTCCGACCGGCACGAACCGGGCCGGTACGCGTTCCTGGGGGTGCGGCCCTGCGATCTGCGCGCCATCGCGATCCAGGACCGGGTCCTTCTCGGTGACCGGCACCGGGACGACGCCTACGGTGCCCGGCGCACCGGGGCGTTCCTGATCGCCGTGGAATGCACCGAGCCGGGCGGGACCTGCTTCTGCGTCTCCATGGACGCCGGACCGGCGGCCGGGCCCGGTTACGACATCGCGCTGACCGAGGTGCTCGACGAAGCCGGGCACCGCTTCCTGGCCCGCGCGGGGACACCCGAAGGAGCCGACGTCCTGGCCGGACTGCCACGGCGAGCGGCGGACTCCGCCACGCGCCGCACGGCGGCGGGCGCGGTCGAGAGCGCCGCCGCCCGCATGGGCCGGACCATGCCGACGGCGGACCTGCGGACACTGCTTGCCGACAGCCTGGACGCCACACGCTGGAACGATGTCGCGGCCCGCTGCCTGACCTGCGGGAACTGCACCATGGCCTGCCCCACGTGCTTCTGCACCACCACCGAGGACGTCACCGACCTCACGGGCGACCACGCCGAGCGCTGGAGCCGCTGGGACTCCTGCTACGACTTGGACTTCTCGTCTCTGCACGGCGGCCCGGTCCGCGAGTCCGGCCGCAGCCGCTACCGCCAGTGGCTCACCCACAAGCTCGGCACCTGGCACGACCAGTTCGGCAGCTCCGGCTGTGTGGGCTGCGGCCGCTGCATCGTGTGGTGCCCCGTCGGCATCGACCTCACCGAGGAGGCTCACGCCCTGCATCAGGAAGCCCGCGCGAAGGACCGGCCGGCGTGACCGGGACCGGACCTTTCGACGAACTTCCCGAGGACCACCGGGAGCGGTTGACCGCGCTCTCCCGGGAGGTGTCGTGGCCCGCGGGGACCCGGATCTTCGAGGAGGGCGGCCGGGCGGACCGCTTCTGGACCGTCCTCGCCGGTACCGTCCGTCTCGACCTGTATGTGCCGGGCAGCCGGCCGGTGGTCGTCGAGACCATCGGGCCGGGGCAGCTCCTGGGCTGGTCCTGGGTGTGCCCGCCGAGACGGTGGCACCTGGGAGCCGAGGCCGGCGGTGCGGTGCGCGCCCGGGAGTACGACGCGGCGGAGGTCCTGGAACGGTGCGCGCGCGACCCGGCACTCGACCACGCGCTGCTCACGTATGTCATCGGGGTGGTCGGCCACCGCCTGCGGTCGACCAGGACCCGGTTGCTCGACCTGTACGGACCGCACGGCGGCGAGGGGCCGCGATGACGGCCGTACCGCTCCCCTACCGCGTGGTGGACACCCGGCCCGAGACGGCGGACACCGTCACGCTCCGGCTGGAGCCCGCCGGTGAGGCGCTGCCGCCTTTCGCCCCGGGCCGCTTCGCGATGGTCTACGCGTTCGGCGTCGGCGAGATCCCGGTCTCGGTGTCCGGCATCCTCCCCGGCGGTGGGCTGCTGCACACGATCCGCGGTGTCGGCGCCGTGTCCCGGGCGCTGTGCGCGCTCCGGCCGGGCGCGATGGTCGGGATGCGCGGACCATTCGGTACGGGCTGGGACGCTCCCCTGGCCGCGGGAGACGATCTGGTCGTGGTCGCGGGCGGCGTCGGGCTCGCGCCCCTCCGGCCCCTGATCCTCGCCGCCCTGGCCGCGCCGTCGACGCACGGGCGGCTGAACGTCCTCATCGGCGCCCGCAGTCCCGACGATCTGCTCTTCCGGGACGAACTCGACGGCTGGGCCGGGCCGTACCTCGGAGTGGCGGTGGACCGGCCCGCGGCGGGCTGGCGGGGCCGGGTCGGCGTGGTGACCACACTGCTCGGCGAAACGGAGTTCGCCCCGGAGCGGACGACGGCGTTCGTCTGCGGTCCCGAGGTGATGATCCGTGCCACCGCCCGCGAGCTGCTGCATCGCGGCGTACGCCCCGATCGCGTCCTGATCTCGCTCGAACGCAATATGCGCTGTGCCACCGGCCATTGCGGCCATTGCCAGCTCGGCCCCCTGCTCCTGTGCCGGGACGGCCCCGTCGTCGGCTACGACCGCGCCGAGCCGTTGCTCGCCGTACGGGAGCTGTGAGATGGGCGCCCGGGAACCGGCCCGCCCCCGGCTCGGCGTGTTCAAGTTCGCCTCGTGCGACGGCTGTCAGCTCACCCTGCTGGACTGCGAGGACGAACTTCTCGCCCTCGCCGCCCGGGTGGACGTCACGCACTTCCTGGAGGCGTCCAGCGCGGTGGGCACGGGCCCGTACGACCTGTCGCTCGTCGAGGGCTCCGTGACGACGGCCGAGGACGCCGAACGCATCCGGAGTGTGCGCGCCGCCTCCCGCCGTCTGGTCACGATCGGAGCCTGTGCCACGGCCGGCGGCGTCCAGGCACTGCGGAACTTCGCGGACGTCGAGGAGTTCCGCGAGGTCGTCTACGCCCGGCCCGAGTACGTCGAGACGCTCGCCACCTCCACCCCATCGCCGCGCACGTCCCCGTCGACCTCGAACTCCAGGGCTGTCCCATCGACCGCGGCCAGCTGCTGGAGGTGATCACCGCGTACCTCGCCGGCCGCAGACCGGACGTGCCCCGGCACAGCGTCTGCTTCGCCTGCAAACGACGCGGCATCCCCTGTGTCACCGTGACCCGCGGCACTCCCTGCCTGGGCCCGGTCACGCACGCCGGCTGCGGCGCGCTGTGCCCGGCCTACGGCCGGGGCTGCTACGGCTGTTTCGGCCCGTCCGCCTCGGTCAATCTGCCCGCGATGATCCCCCTGCTGCGCAGCGACGGCATGAGCGACGAGGACGTCCTGCGGCTCCTTCGCACCTTCAACGCGGCGAAGTTCGCCGCCCTCGAAGACGGCGGCGCGTCCGCGGAGGCACCCTCATGACCCACCGCGGCTCCCGCGTCCTGCGCGTCGAGGCCCTGTCCCGCGTCGAGGGCGAAGGGGCGCTGTACCTGCGGATCGACGACGGCACGGTCGGCGCCGCGCAGCTGAGGATCTACGAACCGCCGCGATTCTTCGAGGCGTTCCTGCGCGGCCGCCGGCACACCGAGCCACCCGACATCACCTCCCGGATCTGCGGAATCTGCCCGATCGCCTACCAGATGAGCGCCTGCCGGGCCGTCGAGGACGCCTGCGGCGTGACCGTCGACGGCCCGCTGGCCGCCCTGCGCCGGCTGCTCTACTGCGGTGAGTGGATCGAGAGCCAGACGCTGCACATCCATCTCCTCCACGCCCCCGACTTCCTCGGCTGCGACAGCGTCGTCGACCTCGCCCGCACCCACCGCACCGAGGTCGAACGGGGTCTGCGGCTCAAGCAGACCGGAAACGCGGTCATGGAACTGCTCGGCGGCCGCGCCGTCCATCCCGTCAACGTCCGCGTCGGCGGCTTCCACCGCACCCCCACCCGCGCCGAACTGCGACCGCTGGCCGAGCGACTGCGCCGGGCCCGCGACGACGCGCGGGAGGTCGTGCGCTGGGTGTCCGGCTTCGACTTCCCGGATGCCGAGTGCGACGCCGACTTCCTGGCGCTGGCCGAGCCCGGCACCTACGCCATCGACGGCGGCACACCCACCGTCCTCCCCTACGGCGACAGCCGCGAACAGCGCACCTTTCCCGTACGGGACTTCGGAACGCACGTGGTGGAGGAGCAGGTCCCCCACTCCACCGCGCTCCAGGCCCTGCTCGACGGCCGCCGGCATCTGACGGGCTCGCTCGCCCGCTTCGCCGTCAGCGGCCATCTGCTCCCGGCCTCCGTCCGGGAGGCCGCCCGCTCGGCGGGGCTGGACGGCGTGTGCCGCAACCCCTTCCGCAGCATCGTGGTCCGGGCCGTGGAGGTGCTGTTCGCGGTCGACGAGGCGCTGCGGCTGATCGACTCGTACGAGCCCCCGCCGCGCCCGGCCGTCGCGGTCGCCGCGCGGGCGGGCACCGGCCATGGCGCCACCGAGGCGCCGCGCGGCACTCTCTACCATCGCTACGTCCTCGACGCGGACGGAATCGTCACCGACGCCCGTCTCGTCCCGCCGACCTCGCAGAACCAGGGCGCCATCGAGGCGGACCTGCGGCGGATCGTCCAGGACGCCCTCGCGCGCGGTGCCGACGACGACGCCGAGCTGACCCGCCTGTGCGAGCGGGCCATCCGCAACCACGACCCGTGCATCTCCTGCTCGGCCCACTTCCTCGACCTCACCGTCGAGCGGGCCCGCTGACGGCCCGGCCCCCGGTGTCCGTGGGACCGGGCAGGGACGTGGCGTGGGAAGGTGAGGCGGGGAGAGCGGGCCTGGCCGACCAGCGCGGGGCCTTGGACCGGGGGGCACAGGCCACGAAGGCGAGCGCGGTGAGGTGCGTCAGTGGGGGTGACCGAGCATCCGCTGGAAGGCCCGGGCGTGTCCGGCTTCGTCCGCGGCGTTGTCGCGGAAGAGACGGGCGGCCTGGTAGTCGCCGGCGGCGGTCGCCCGGCGGGCGAAGGAGGGGTACATGACCTCGGCCTCGTAGAGCTCGCCGGTGACGCTCTTGATCAGGTCGGCCCGGGTGCTGCCGACCAGGCCGTACAGGACGGCTTCGCCGGCGAAGTGCTCGTGCAGCTCGACCCGGGCGATGCCGTGGAACAGCCGGGCCAGTTCCGGACGGCCGCCGGCGGCGGCGTGGTCGGCGAAGACGGTGTAGCGGGCGTGGGCGAGGGCTTCGCCGTGCAGGGCGGTGTCGAGATTGGCCTTGGTGCGGGCGGAACGCACCTGCGGACCTCCGGCGGGAACGTCGACGGGGTCGACGGCCGGCGGGGCGGGGATGGTGCCGTGGCCGGTCTCGATCGCCTTCAGGGCCGCTTGGTACGCCGCGAGATGGTTCCCCTCGTCCTTGGCGATCTCGCTGAACAGCGCGGCGGCGTTGTCGTCGCCGTCGGCGGCGGCCTCCCGGGCGAAGGTGGGGTACATGACGGTCGTCTCGTAGGTCTCCCCGGCGATGGCGGCGCGCAGGTTGTCCGCGTCGGAACCGATCACTCCGGCGAGATCTGCCTCCTCGCGGAAGTGTTCGCCGAGTTCCACCGCTGCCGTCTCGCGGTACAGCCGGCCGGTGGCCACGAGCCCCTCACGGTCGGCCTGAGCGGCGTAGAAGGTGTAGGACGCGTGGGCGTAGGCCTCGCCGCCCATGGCGGTGTCGAGGTCGGCTCGCGTGGAGGGGCTCAGGGTGTCCGCGGCGCTTGGGCGCGGGCCGCCGGGGGCGACGGAGGGAGCGGCGTACGCGGGGCAGGCAAGGACCGCGAGGGCGGCCGCCGCGGGCAGGCACATCACAGTGGCCCGTTCGACGAAGCGTCGTTTCATTTCTTCCTCGGCTCATGGGTTTCGGCTCCCCCTGGAGACCGACCTCATCACCTCTCGCGCGGGTCGTGAACGGGTATCACCCATCTGCTCGAAGATTGATCGGTTTATTTCACCCGACTGATCAGGCCTGCCCGGCAGTGAGAGCCGAAATGGGTGGTCCCGGTCTGGCCGAGCGAGGCGGCCAGACCGGCCTGGCGGGGCGCCGGCAGGCCGACCGGCTCTTCCGAACCGGCCGGCCTGGTCACGACGAGGAGCGCGGCACCCGCTCCCACCGGAGTGGGTGGCACGAGCGCGCGGAACGCTCCCCTCCCGACGTCACGGCGCCGGGGGCACCTGCAGTGGGTCGGACACCGACTTCACCGTCAGACTCGGGAACTCGGCGCCGTAGCCGACCGTGTTGAGCGCGACGACCCGGTAGACGTACGGCGTGGTCACCGATGCCGACGGGTCGACGAAGGCGCGCGTGCCGTGGGTGTTCGGCCGGTCCAGCGGAGAGTCGACCGTGCCGACGTCGACCCACGCGGTGTCGCCCTGCTTCGTCCGCTGGACGACGTACGAGGTTTCACTGATCGAGTTGTCCTGCCACTCCAGCCGGATCCGGGCGCCGTCCCCCTCGCCCGTGATCGTCGAGGAGAGCCCGCTCGCCTTGAGCGGTGGCAGGGCCAGCGATTCGGGACGCATCATGTCCATTTCCTCGTGGCTGAGGATGTGGCAGTGGATGACGTACTCCCAGCCGAAGTTCACCAGCTTGTTGGTGATGGCCGTCGTCGGATTGCCCTGCGGATCGACGTTGTTGAACATCGACGTGTTCCCGAGCGGCATCGTCGGGTCGAGGGGCCGGACGGAGTTCGGTATCTCGAACGGCGCTGTCGGCACGATCGGGCGCAGCGCGACGATCGTGTCCTCCAGTGGGCTCATCCGGACCGTGTCCTTCCACCCCAGCTCGTTGGCGTCGGGTTTGATGACGATGTTGTCCCAGGTCACCCGGTTGATCAGCTGGACGTCGTACAAGTGGAAGTGGATCGGATGGGTGTCCACCCCGTTGTGGGTGAACCGCCAGATCTGTGTCCCGTCGGCGTTGGTGCCGAGGGGCGTCACCTTCACGTCCCCGCGGGGCAGGTCGGTGCCGTCGATCAACTCGGTCTGCGGGTTGATGTACGGGTACAGCGTGACGTTCTGCGCCCCTGGTGTCGGTGGCTGGGCCTCGACGCCGAGATTCGCCTCCATCCTGCCGAAGTCGTCGAACGTCGTCGCGTTCATCTCGTCGTGGATGGCCTTCGGTTGGAGGGGCATCGACATCTTGGCGTTCGGCGCCTTGAGCGTGTTGAAGCCGAAGGCCGAGGTGTCGTTCACGCGGACCAGGCCGTCACAGGTCTTGACGGTCGTGTTCTTGACGTTGCAGTTGCTGCTGGCCGCGAAGCTCGTTCCGTACGCCGAGTTGTAGGCCGCCTGTCCGACGATGACCGGGTTCTGTCCCGATTCGAAGACGCCCGAGCCGTCCGCGTGGTGCTTGAAGGCGGCCTGGAGCCTGGTGAGGTCGAACGCCGGGGCCGGGGCCGTGTCCGCGATGGTCACCCGCATCACGGTGCGGGTGTTGGGCCCGTACCCCGGCAGGATCTTCGGCGTGCCGGCCGAGGCCGGCGCGTCCGTGTAGTAGTCGTACGACGCGACGCGGGCCGGGTACGCGGCGGGCGCGTCGTTGTAGAGGATGAGCGTCTTGCCTGCGAACTTCGAGAAGTCCACCAGTACGTCGGCGCGTTCGGCCGGGGCGACGGTCAGCGAGTACTTGTCCACGTTGCCGACGTCGAAGCGGGTCGGGTCGGTGATCCAGGTCGTCGGCTGCTGGCCGTCGATCACCGCCGGCGCGGGCAGGAAGCCGCCCTCGTTGGCGATCTGGATCCAGTCCGGACCGGCGGTGTCGTCGTGGGCGTCGGCCGGGGTGGGTGACACGTTCGGGTCGGTCTGGGCGGCGGCCAGCTCGCCCGGGTTCAGGGCCACCTCGGTCGTACCGTCGCCCTGCTTCGGATCGGCCTTGTACCACTGGAAGTTGAAGAACCGGTCGTTCGCGCCGTTGAGCAGCCGCATCCGGTACGTCTTCGGCTGGAGGGTCACCTTCGGGTAGGCGACTCCGTTGACGATCGGGGTGTCGTTGAACTGCTCCATGCCCATGGATATGTTCGGCGTGCCGGGGATCTGTTCGGGTTCGCAGAACGGGGCGGTCGGGTACTGCCAGGTCGACTCGTCGTCCAGCTTGCACCCCGGGTCGTAGTACGGGTTGGCGACGGGCCCGTACTTCGTGTCGCCGGCCGGCGGCCAGAACCACGGCCCGTACATCCAGCGTCCGTACGAGCTCATGCCCGAGGGGTCGCCCGGATTCTGCGCCGGCATGTAGACGTGGTGGTACCAGAAGCTGCCCTTGGATCCCCAGCGCTTCGTGTCCCAGGTGGGGTCCTGGCCGTACGAGGTGATCGCTCCGCCGGCGCCCTTCTGGTCCTTGAGCTGCGTGTCGTCCGGCACGAAGGTGCGGTCCTGGATGAGCAGCGGGAGGGTGTCCGCCGCGGCGGGGATGGTGCCGCTGTCGACCAGCGCCTTCTCGGTGCCGTCGGTGATGGTGTAGCCCGCGGCCTCGCCGGCGTACACGTTCAACCGGGTGATGCCGTAGGAGTGATCGTGGTAGAACATCAGCCGCGCGCTCTGCTGATTGGTGTAGTAGAACGTCGAGCAGCCGTCGTCCTTCGCGGCGCACAGCGTCGCCCCGTCGTCGTCCACCATGTCCGGCACGTTCTGCACACTGACCCCTTGCGGCCAGTCCGTCTTCTCGCCGGCCGGGGTGATCCACTGGTGCGGGGTGCCGTCGCTGATCCAGGGCGTGATGCCGCCGTGCAGGTGCAGGGTGGCCCGGTTGTCCGTGAAGCAGCCGGACGAGCCGTTCGTGCACGCCGGGTTGCGCACCTCGTCCATGACGGTGCCCTCGTCCTTCGGGTCGGGCATCGTCATCGGGCCCATGCCGGAGCCCATGCCGGTGCTGTCGACCGGCAGGAAGAGGTCGCCGTCGGCGCCCTTGGGCAGCAGGTTCCGGAACACGATCCGCACCGGCCGGTCCTTCGTCGCGGCGAGGAGCGGGCCCATCCACTGCGGCGCGGTGACGCCCGTGTACGGCAGCGGCTGCCTGGTGCCGTCCATCAGCTCGTTGTAGAGGGGGACCCTCCGCCCGGGCACCGCGTCCGTGGACAGCTGGACATAGCCCCGTACCAGGGTCGGCGGCAGGTCGGAGGAGAACCGGGTGAGGTACTGCACGAGACCGATGACGTATTCGTCGGCCGGCTTGCCCTTGGTGGTGACGGACTCCGGGACGCCCACGGGGATGAACTTCTCCGACGGCTTCGTCGACGGCGCTCGCAGCTGCGCGACATCGGGGCAGCCCGTGCCGTCCGCCCGGGGGTCGCAGGTGAGCGGCAGCTGGTCCTGGAACTTCTTCATGCCGACCGTGAGATAGCCGGCTCCCGGGTCGGTGACCTCGATGCCGTCGATCGCGCCGACGTCCGTCACTGCGGTCGCCGTCGCCCCGGAACCGCCCTTGCCCGTCGGGTCGGTGAGGGTGACGGAGGGTGTTCCGGTGTAGCCGGACCCCACCGCGTCCACCTTGAGCGCCGTCAGTTTCAGGCTGCTCGAAGCGCTCGCCGGCGTCGCGCCGTTGATCGGGTCGGCGAGCGTTCCGTTACGGATCACGACGCCGGGGGCGCCGCCGTAGCCGCTGCCGGGGTCGTCGACGGTCACCTTCACGACCTTGCCGTCGGTGGTGAGGTCGGCCGGGTCGACGTGGCCCTTGGCCACGGTGCCGGCCGGGTCGTCGGGAAGGTCGAAGTCGACCGTCGGCATGGTGTAGCCCGACCCGCCGTCCGTGACCGCCACGGCGTCCACTCCGCCGGAGGCGGTGGCGGCACCGCCGCTGCCGCCACCGCCCGTGATGCCGACCGCGAATCCGCCGTAGCCGCTGCCGGCCGCGCCGACCTTCACATCGACCACGGCTCCGGAGGATTTGACGGTGGCCTTGGCGGTCGCGGCCGTGGTGCCGCCGTCGATGGTGACCGAGGTCGCGCCGGCGACGTAGTCGTGCCCCGGTGAGGTCACCTCGACGGCGGCGATGCCACCGGTCCGGGGATCGATCGTGGCCGTCGCCGCGGCGCCGGTCCCGGCGTTCGCCGGCACCACCTGCGCACCGAAGGAGTACCGGCGGTCCTGGGTGGCGTAGCGGGGGTAGGCGGCGGAACCCAGGGTGACCGTGCCGCCCGCGGCGGGTGGCACGTCGACCGGTGGGCTCGTGGTGCCGTCGACTCCGGCCGGGAACATGAAGGTGTCGGTGGCGGAGCCGATCCCGGTGTCCACCGGGACGCCCTGGCCGTAGAACCCGATGACGTCACCGGCCCGCACGGCGACGTCCGGGACGTCGTACGTCGCGACCTCCCGCCCGGGGCTGTGGGCGCGGGCACCGTCTTCAGTCCGCTGTCCGCCACCACGGTGTACGTGTCCGGCGTGTCCGACGGCCGCAGGACGTACGCGTGGAAGACGCCGCCCTCGGACGCGGTGGGGCTCCCCGCCGGCGTGGCCTGGTTCCGGGTACGGAAGCTCTTGAGCGTTCCGTCGGGCAGCGGGGAGCCGCCGAGCACGACGAACACGGGCCCGAGCTTTCCCGGCCCTGTCGCGTAGTCGGTCGCGTACGCCCGGTCGACCAGCGGGTTTCCCACCGCCACCGCGGTGGACGTGATGGTCACCGTGGCCTTCGACCGGGTCAGCGGGCTGTTGGCCCAGTTCTGCCAGGGGCCGAAGTAGTGCGGCACCTTCGTCTGGTCCGTCGGGCCGCTCGGGCCGCCGGCGACGGCCGCCTGAGCCTGCTGGACCGGCGCCGGCGGCAGCCCGGTCACGGCGGTCACCATCGCCGCTCCGACACCGATCAGCGCGACGGTGCGCCGACTCCGTTTCCCCGACTGTCTCGTTGCCTGTCTGCGGAACACGTCTTCCCTCTCCCTCGGGCGGCCCGCCGCCGCTCGCGCGGCGGAGCCGGGCCCCGGGTCCGCCGAGAGAGGGCCGGAACGGGGCGACGACCCCTGACACCGGCCGGTGCGCGCGCGACAAGTGTCCGGCGGTCGCCGAGCACGCGGCCGAAGATGACACGTCTGTCATCCGGCTGTCATGAGGGAGCGTCAATGAGACGTCCGAGCAGGGAATTTCAACTGACACCCCGCCCTTCACCCGCGCGGAGCGACGCCCCGCACACGCCTCGGGGCCGGGCCCGTAGCCGCATGTCGAGCCGTACCGATCCCGCCACCTCCACGTGATCACCTGTGGACGTCCCGTGCGATGTTCATGAAGAATCCGGGGAGAGGCGCGAGGGATGAACCGGAGCGCCGGCGCACGCGGAGCGGGAGGGGCAGCCACCATGGCACGGCTCTTGGTCGTCGAGGACGAGGCACGGCTCCGCGCCTACCTCAAGCGTGCCCTGGAAGCGGACGGCCACACCGTCGACAGCGCGGGCACCGGCCCGGACGCTCTTCTGCGCCTGCGCGACGGCGAGTTCGACCTGGTGGTACTCGATCTCATGCTGCCGGGGTGCGACGGTTTCGAGGTCATGCGGCACGCCATCGACCACAGACCCGGGCAGCGGGTTCTCGTGCTGTCCGCCGTGATGGACGTCTCCACTCGGGTGCGGTGTCTGCGGCTCGGGGCCGTCGACTTCCTCGGCAAACCCTTCGCGACCGCCGAGCTGTTGGAGCGCGTACGCACCAGACTCCGTTCCATCGCCCCCGGCCTTCCCCAGCGTTGGCTGCACGTCGGGGAGGTCACACTCGACCTGGAGCGGCAGACGCTTCGCCTGGACGGGCAGGAAATCCCCCTGTCACACCGTGAGTTCATGCTGCTCGGCCACCTCATGCGACGCGCCGGGGCGGTGTGCAGCCGGCACGAGCTGCTCGCCGGCGTCTGGGGCCACACGGACGATCTGGGAAGCAATGTGGTCGACGCGACTGTCCGCCGTATCCGCGGCAAGGTGCCCCGGCCGGTCATCGAGACCGTACGCAACGCCGGATACACGTTCCGTGCCGGCTGAACACCGGCGCTTCCTCTTCGCGGGATGGGTGCTGTTCGCCGCGTGCAGTCAGCTGCTGTTGCTGATCGTGCCCGCTCTGGAGACCGTGGCGTTCCACCTGGTGTGGATCAGCCTGTCCCTCGTCTACGGCGTCGGAAGCTGGTCGAACCGGCGTACCGTCGTCGTGCTGGTGACGGTCACCCTGGTCACCGGTCTCACACTGGGCCGGTTCATCGCCCAAGGCCACCTCGGGTGGGACGAACTCGCCGAAGTCCCTTTGATGGCCCTGGTCTTCGTCAGCATGGTCTGGCATGTGCGCCGACGGGCCGCCGCCCTGGCCGAGACGCGCGAGCTCGTCGCACGCGAACGCCGCGCCCAGGAGGTCAAGGAGCTGTTCGTCCGCAACTGTTCGCACGAGATGCGCACCCCCATCACCGTGGCCCGCTGCTACGCGGAGCTGGTCCGGGACGCCCTGCCCACTCCCGGGAGCAAGGAGGACATCGAGGTCGTCGTGGACGAGCTGGACAAGCTCGGCAGCCTCGCCGGGCGTCTTCTCACGCTGGCCGACGCGTACGAGTCCGCCAGGTTCGAGTGGGGCCCGGTCGACCTCGGCTCGCTCCTGCGGCGGACGGTTCAGCGGTGGCGGCCCGCCTCGGACCGCGACTGGCTCCTGGACGCGCCGACGGTCCTGATCGAGGGCGACGAATCCCGGCTCGAGGCCGCCCTCGACGCCCTGGTGGAGAACGCCGTGAAGTTCACCGTCGCCGGGGACACCATCGCGCTGCGCTGCCGCGCGACCCGCGAGGGCGTCGTGGTCGAGGTGGAGGACACCGGGATCGGCTTCACTCCGTCGCCGCCGCACGACGAAAGCGGCCGCCCTCGGTCCTCCGGCGGCCCCGGCACCGGGCTCGGCCTGGCGATCGTACGGGCCATCGTCGACGGCCATGGCGGTGGCCTCACCGTGGTGTCGGGCCCGCCACGCGGCTCGCTGCTGCGCATGGCACTCCCGGCCCGCCCGCCGACGCCAATGCCCAGCACGAAGGGAGGCGCCTGACCTTGGGCGTTCACCCGTCAGGCGCCTCTCGCCCCCTCCGGCCGATACGGGTCAGGCTTCCGCGGCGGCCTCCAGGGGGCTGAGGTGTGCGGCTCGGCGGGCCGGGAGGGCGGCGGCGAGGACGCCGGCCGCGAGCGAGAGCGCGCAGGTGAGCAGCAGCGTTCCCCAGGGAAGGGTGAAGGAGTACTGCGGGAGGGAGCCGTTGGCCAGGGAGCTGACGGCCCAGGCACCGAAGACGCCGCTCGCGAAGCCGAGGGCGGTGCCGAAGGCGGCGACGGTCAGAGCCTCCAGGCGGATCATGGAGCGGATGCCGGCGCGGTCCTTCGGTGACCGCGGGCCGCGCCGGGGCTGTGTTGTGGACGACGAGTCGCACCGCGTCCGCGTCCTGGGCGACCGCGACGGTGACCTCGGCGTCGCGCGCGTACCGGTCTTCTCCGTCAGTGCCCCCTCGGCCTGCGTGTCAGACCAGTCGACAGGGCCGCGAAGCCCCCTTCCGCGACCCCGCGCCCCCACCCCGTGCCGACGGCCACACGGCAGGCGGCGAAGACACGGCTGACCAGGGACATGCCCTCGGTATCAACGCGTGCCTCACCCACGGACGTACCCCCGTGGGATGACCCGTCTCCGCCGAACGACAGAGATCCGCGCCCTCGACGAGGTGCGGGACGGGTCCTGTAGGGAACACACCTCCGCTCCACTCGTTCTGTCACTGTTTCAGCGCGAACCTATAGAGACGGTGAAACACAGAACAAGATTTCCTGACGCCACGCAAACGCGTCCTTAACACTCGACGGAATGACATATAAGAAGGCAAGCGTCGGTCACCTCACCGGGCCGAAGCCCTGTTTCGCTCCGGGGATCGCCGACTCCATCGCGCACCATGTGACCAAAAATCTGGCACAGTTGACCGAAAACAGGAGCAGGCCTGATTCGAGTCACCCTGGCGGAATATTGGGCGCCGGATTCCTTGGCTCCGGGGAAAACCTCAGGTGGGAAGGGGGTACGTTCACCCTTTCGCCAGAGTGACGCCCGGCTGGAATTCTTCCCGCCGCAGCGCTTCCGGGCAGGCGTGACGGCGACCCGCGATCTTGCGAGGGGGCGCGGCGGTGGACTAGCGTCCCGTCCGGTTCGCGAATTCCCTCACTTCATGGCGTCGTGACGTCATGCGTTCCCACCGGGAGTCGGGTCATGGTGGCATCCTCGTCCGTGCGGCCTCGAATAGGGGTCACCTCACGGTTTCGCCAGGCGATCGACAGTCACGCCCTTCATCACGGCTATGTCGACCAGGTCGTGCGCGCCGGTGGATTGCCGACCGTCCTGCCCACGCTCGACCCCGAATTCTGTGACGAGTTACTCGAGAACCTGGACGGCCTGCTCCTCACCGGCGGCGAGGACATCGACCCGGCCCACTGCACCGGGTCCGTCCGTCGGCCGGATTACACCTACCATCCCCGCCGCGACGCCTTCGAGTTGTGTCTCGCGCGACGCGCGCTCGATCGGGGCCTGCCCGTCCTCGGCGTCTGCCGGGGTTCGCAGATCCTCTGGTCCGCCACCGGGAACCCGCTCATCGCGCATATTCCGGACGTCAACCACGGGCAGGTGCTGCACCGCGCCTCTCTCACCGAGACGTCCCGGCATCTCGTCCTGCTCACCTCCGGCAGCGTCGTCGCCGAGGCGTACGACGAGGCCAAGATCGAGGTGACGTCCTACCACCACCAAGGGCTGGGCGAGCAGACCTCCGGCGACCTCCGCTGGCGGGTGACCGCCCGCGCCGAGGACGGGCTCGCGGAGGCCTTCGAGCAGGAGGACGCCGAAGCCCCCTGGGCGGTGGGCGTGCTGTGGCACCCCGAGCTGCCGGCCGACGACTGGACCGATCCACTGGTCTCCGCCTTCGTGTCGGCGGCGGGTGCCTCGTGAGATTCGACGTCCAGCGCCTGGGCCCCGCCGACCTCGGCATGATCCTCGACCTCCAGGACCGGATCCGCTCCGCCCTGCCCGACCCGTCCGTCTTCCAGACCAGCACCCCGGAGTTCATCGCGTACTGCCTCGCCGACGGCGGGCGTTGCTACCGGGTGGTGCACGAGGGCGAGCCGGTCGCCTACCGCATGGTCTATTTTCCGCGCGACCGCGCCTTCAACCTCGCCAAGGACACCACCCTTCCCGCGTCGCGGTACGCGGCTGTCGCGCACTGGGACACCGTGGCCGTACTGCCCGCGTGGCGCGGCCACGGGCTGGCCCGGCTGATGAACGCACGTGCCCTGGGCGAGCTGACGGACACCGGCATCCGGCATGTGTTCTCGACCAGTTCGCCCGCCAATCCGCACGGCGTACGCACCCTGATGGAAGCGGGATTCCAACCCGTCGGTCTCGTCGAGAAGTTCGGCGGCAAGCTGCGTTTCCTGCTCTACCGGCCCTATCCGCAGCCGTGGCCCGACCCGCCCGCCGCGCCACCGGGCCCGGGCCTGGCCCACGCCGGACCCGAGGAACGCCTCATAGCGTTCTCGGCCGCCGACGAGCTGGCCCAGGCGTTCCGGGACGGCTGGTCCAGCGCCGGCCTTTGTTTCGACGAACCCGCCGCCCCGGGCGGTCCCGTCCGGCGCGGTCCCGCCCGGCTGCGGATGGTGCGGCGCCCGCTGCCCTTCCGGCTCGTCGCGCCGCGCTGAGCCCCGCCTGGTCCCGGCTCGGCCTCCCCTCTCGTCTCTCATCGCACCCCGGCTCGAACAGGACTCTCGCGAGATGAAGATTCTGCTCACCCTGCCCGGTCCCGACCTCGCCTCCACCGATTTCCTGCGCTCCGGCACCGTCGTCCACGTACCGGCGGCGGACTCCGCCCCCGACGATGCCCTGCTCGCCGCCCTGCTCCGGCACGGCGCGCGCGCCCTGATCACCACCCGCCGCCCCGCCGACACCCTGTTGTGCGCCTGGGCCGAGCACACCGCCGGGCCGGTTCACGTGGCGTACGTACCCAGCGACGTGGACCCGACCAGCGCCGACCCGGCAAGCCAGGCCCCGACCCGCCGGCCGATCCACCCGGCTTACCCCGTCCACGAGTTCACGCTCGACGGCACCGGCCTCGACGCCATCGCCGGCGCACTGGCCCGGTGCGAGCGCGCCGCCGCGCTCGCCCGCCCGGTACCCGCCGGCACCGCGCCCGAGGCAGGCGGTCCGCGCGAGGCCTTCGTGATCGGCGCCGGCGTCGTCGGCCTGGTCACCGCCCTGCACCTGGCGGACCACGGCTACCGGGTGACCGTGGTGGACCGCTCGCCCGCCCCCGGCACGGCCGACTGGCGGGCGTACGGCTGCACGCACGGCGGGGACGACGCCCGGATGTTCACGCTCACCGAGATGGACATCTACGGCAACCAGGACTTCCGGGGCGAGGCCCCCGAGTGGTTCCGGCAGCCCGTCGAGAAGCACGGGTGGCTGGCCCTCGACCCGGCCACGCTCACCCCGCGGGAGCAGGACTGGATCGAGGAGTTCGAGAGCGTCCCGTCCTGGCTGGCCCGCGGTTACAACGCGGACGTCTTCTCCCTCACCGCCGAGGCCGGGCAGGAGTGGACCGCGCTGCGCGCCCGATTCCCCCGCCTGTTCGAGGACGTCGCGCTCGCCGAGGACATCCTGCGCGTCTACGCCGACCCCGACCACTTCCGTGCCTCCCTGGAACGCCATCACGCCCTCGGGGCCGTCCTGCGCCGGCTGTCCGCGGCCGAGCTCGCGCGCGAGTACCCCGCCCTGGCCGCACCCGCCCGGAGCGGCACCCTGGTGGGCGGCATCCTCGTGCCCGGATTCACCGTCAACGTGCACCGGTTCGCCGAACGGGCCATCGAGCTCCTGACCGGACTCGGTGCCCGCTTCCACTGGGACACCCCGGTCACCGGCGTACGCCGCGGCGCGGACGGGGCCGTGACCGGCTTCGACTGCGCCATACCGGTGCCCGCCCACGCCCACGTCGTCGCCTCCCCCGGAGTCGACGGCGCCGCGCTGCTGCACGGCACCCCCTGCGAGGGCCGGATCCACGGGGTGATCGGCGGCTGGGCCCGTGTGGAGAACCGCGCCCCGGCGCTGCGTACCTCCCTCAAGGTCGCCCGCCGCGGGCACGTCACCGAGGACGCCAACGTGACCGTGGCCCGCGACGGCGACGGCCGGGAGATCCTGATCGTCGGCTCCGGATACGGCTACACCGGCGCCGCCGGCGAACCCGAGGAACGGCAGCTGGCCGCCCTGCGCGCGGGCATCGCCGACACAGTCGAGCGCCTCTTCGGCGAATCGGACGAGCCGGACGCGTCCTCGCGACCGTCCGACAACTACGGCTTCAAGTACTGCGTACGCCCGTGGACCGCGACCTCCCTCGGCCTGTACCACGCCGAGCCCCTCGGCCCCGGCGGCGCCCTCTACGTCGTCACGGGCGGGCACAACACCGGCGGCTTCGCCCAGGCACCCGTCACCGCCCGGGCCGTCCTCGCCTCGCTGCGCGGCGATCCGCACCCGATGCACACGCTGTACCACCCCGAGCGCTATCCCTCCTTCGCCACCGGCGCCTAGTCAGACAGGGACGAGGACCACAGCCCATGCACCCCCATCCCCCGCTGGATCCGGCCGACTGGGACGAGTTCCGTGCCCTCGGCAAGCAGATGATCGACGACATCGCGGACCACCTCTCCGGCATCCGCGAGCGCCCGGTGTGGCAGCAGGTCCCCGAGGAGGTCGCCGCCTCGTTCCGTACCGGCCTGCCCGAGGAGGGCCGGCCGATGGCCGAGGTGTACGAGGAGTACCGCCGGACCATCCAGCCCTACCCCCGGGGGAACATCCACCCCCGCTTCTGGGGCTGGGCCAACGGCTCGGGCGTGCCCGTGGCCGCGTACGGCGATCTGCTCGCCTCGGTGCTCAACTGCACCCTGGGCTCCGGCGGGAACGCCGCCATGATGGTCGAGCGGCAGGTGATCGACTGGATCGGGGAGGCCCTCGGCTGGCCCCAGGCCGGGTCCGGCCTGCTCACCAGCGGTGCCTCCATGGGGCAGGTCACGGCACTGGCCGCCGCCCGCGCGGCCAGGGCGCCCGAGTTCCGGGAGGCCGGCGCGGCCGGCTCCGGCGTCCGGTTCACCGTCTACGGCTCCACGGAGACCCACCACTCCGTCGACAAGGCCGTCGAGCTCCTCGGCATCGGCGGACGGTTCTTCCGCCGCGTTCCCGTCGACTCCGACTTCCGCGTGGACGTCGCGGCGCTGCGGGCCGCCATCCGAGCCGACCGGACCGCCGGGCTGACACCCCTCTGCGTCGTGGGCAACGCGGGGACCGTCAACACCGGAGCCGTGGACCCGCTCGCCGACCTTCTGGCCGTGGCCCGCGAGGAGGGCCTCTGGTACCACGTCGACGGCGCGTTCGGCGCGTTCGCCAGACTCCTGCCCTCCCACCGTCCCCTCCTCGAAGGCCTGACCGAGGCCGACTCCCTCGTCCTCGACCTGCACAAATGGCTCTACATGCCGTTCGACGTCAGCTGCCTGCTCACCCGCCGCGACGGCGACCTGGAAACCGCCTTCCGGTCCGGGGCGGACTACATCAGCAAGACGAAACAAGGGCCGGCGGCCTTCCCGTTGGCGTTCTCCGACCGCGGGGTGGAACAGTCGCGCCGCTTCCGGGCGCTCAAGGTGTGGTTCGCGCTCAAGACGTACGGCATCCGCGCCTTCGCCGACTCGATCGCCGGGAACGTCGCCCAGGTGGCCCACCTGGTCACGCTGGTCGAGGCGGCCGAGGACCTGGAACTCGCCGCCCGCAGCGACCTGAACGTGGCCTGCTTCCGCTACGTATGGCCGGGCGCGACCCCCGAGGCGCTGGACCGCGTCAACCGGGCCGTGCTCGACCGGCTCCAGACGGACGGCACCGCCATGCCCTCGCACACCGTGCTCGGCGGACGGTTCGTCCTGCGGGTGGCGAACAACAACCACCGTTCCACCACCGCCGACTTCGACCACCTGGTCACCGAGGTACGCCGGTGGGGAGCGGTGTACGCCGCCGCCGAGACCGGCCGCTGAGATGAACCGGCCGCCGGCCCGCGAGGATGACGCGGCGACGGGTCCGACCGCCCCCGTGTCATCCTCTTCCCCACACGGGGTCCCAGCCGACAAGCGGAGGATGCGTCCATGACAGCCATGACGGCCGGGCCGTACCGCGCCTACCTGGTCGGCCTGCCGGCGGCCCTGGTGGCGACGGCCCTGTGGGGGTTCACCTTCCTCGGGCCGGCGGCCGTGGCCCCCGTCAACGTCTACTGGCTGGTCGTGGGCCGGTACGCCGTCTTCGGGCTGATGTCCCTGGCCGTGCTGCTCGCCCGGCGCGGCGGGCCTCGTGCCCTCGGCACGCGCCGGCTGCTGACGGCCGTCCATCTGGGCGTGGTGGGCTACATCGGTTTCTACCTGCTGCTGGCGATGTCCGCCAAGCTGGGGGGCGGGGTCCTGGCATCGACGATGACCGGGCTGATCCCGCTGATGGTCACCCTGGTCTCGAACCGGCTGGAGAAGGTGCTCGCCTGGCGCCGGCTCGCGCTGCCCGTCGTGGTGATCTCCGTCGGCCTGCTGCTCGTCAACAGCGCGTCGCCCTCCGGCCGTACCGCCGACGGCCGCGACCTCGCGCTGGGCGCCGTCCTGGGGTTCCTCTCCTCCGCCGCGTGGTCGTACTTCGTCATCGTCAACCGCCGGGCCCTGAGGTCCGACGGCCGGCCGGCCGTCGACGGCACCACGTGGACCGCCTGCATCGGGGTGGGGGCCTGCCTGGGGTCGCTGTTCCTGGTGCCGCTCGCGGTGACCGGCGGCGGGCCGTCGCCGGTGTCGGACGCCGGGACGCTGTGGCCGTTCCTCGCGTGGTGCGTGGCGCTGGCCGTCCTGGGCTCGTGGTGTGCGACCTGGTTCTGGAACCTGGCCTCCGAACGGCTGCCGGCCACGGTGATGGGGCCGGTGATCGGCATGGAGGCGGTCTTCGGCGCCTCCTTCAACCTGCTGTGGGAGGGGCGGACCCCGACCTTCCACGAGTTGTGGGGCGGGCTGCTCGTGGTCGCGGGGGTGCTGCTGGCCTCGTACCTCTTCAACCGCGCCGGAATCACCCCGGACAAGGCCGCGCCGACCGGAGCGGACACCGCCGAGCCCGTCGGCCCGGCGCCGGTCCGATCGGACCGCGCCTGAGCGACGGAGGCGGCGCGAGGCTCGGCGGGGCCGTGAGCCGCAGGACTCTTTTTCTGTGGACAGAGCGGGCACTCTCCGATGGGATGGGCCCGTGTCGGTGGCCGTGTCGAGGGGAGCGTCCATGGAACCGGTGGCAGCGGAACTTCTCATGGCTCTGGCGAGCGGGACCGCCGGAGCCGCGGGGCAGAGCCTGTGGGAACGGCTCCGCGCACTCGTACGAAGAGAGGCCGCGGAGACCGTCGGCGAAGGGGAACTGGCCGCCCTCGACGAGGACACCGCCGACGACGCCCGCGCCCGTGCGCTGGCCGACGCCCTCGCGCTGCGGGCGGAGCAGGATCCCGCCTTCGCGCAGGCGCTGACGCTCTGG